>NC_019680.1:2957425-3327350 GCF_000316685.1 Synechococcus sp. PCC 6312
CCTAAACCAGCGGCAACGCCAAGGCAAGCAGGGGTATGGCTGTTTTATTGCCACTCATCCCCAGACAGCTCATTTACTTGGAGTTGTCGAGGTTGAACTACGCCTCCTAGAGTCAAATTTTCCCTACAAAAAAGGGATTCCCCGCCCATATTTATCGAATCTGGCTGTTCACCCCGATTATCGGCGGCAAGGGATCGGCCAGCAGTTGATCCAAACGGTCGAGGCCTGGCTGATTCAACACCAACATCCAGAGGTTTATTTACACGTTTTAGCCAGCAATACAATTGCCCAAGGACTCTATCAACAATTGGGATATCAACTGCGGGCCACCGATGCCCATTGGCTATTACCGACTCGTTTACTGTTAAGCAAAACCCTCTCATCCTTAGCCTAAAAATTAATGTTGGAATATTAGTCAATCCTGTTATCTCCATCCAGGCCTGGGGAGGAACTAGGAGGAAACTCTGTGGCCTGAGGCAGCCGATTGTGACTCCTAAAAATCTCAGCAGTCCTAGCTAGAGAACACTTTTAACATATTTCCATCGAGTCCTAACTGAAGAACACTATCCTTAAGGTGGAATGCCCACAGTCAAATAACAGACAGAAAATATTGGCGAATAAGCTTTTTGATTTTTCTCAAAATATTAAGCTATTCTAAAAATGGTTCAGCCTCAATGTTTGCCGAGTATCTGCAAATTGTCACGTCATCAAGGTTATGGAAACTTAAACCCATAAATTCTTTGTACTTAAGCGTGAGTAAATTAACCAAACCTTTCCCTAACGTTAACCAAAAAAATGCTGGTTGCTGCGTATTGTATTCGTTGGGCCTAAGAATTCTTGCCTATCGGGAGCATTTTTACTGAATGTTACCCAAACTACTCTAACCTCCCTCAATTGCTGAATTTCAACCATTCCGAGGAATATCATGTTTCAGACGATCAAGCAAAAGTCCCTACCCATCTTGGGGGCCCTTGCGGGTACTGTTGCCATCTCTGCCCTCTCAATGCCCCTGGCTCAATCTCAAGGCGTACCCACCGTCAAAATTGATGGCTCTAGCACCGTTTTCCCCATCACCGAAGCCATTGCCGAAAGCTTCCAAAAATCCACCAGCGGTAAAGTCCGGGTGACCGTTGGGGTTTCTGGAACCGGTGGTGGTTTCAAAAAATTCTGCCGGGGTGAAACCGATATTTCCAATGCCTCTCGCCCCATCTTGGCCAAGGAAATTGCTGACTGTAAAGCAGCCGGGATCAACTTTATTGAATTACCCGTTGTTTACGATGCCCTAACCGTCGTCATTAATCCAAAAAATACCTGGGCCACCAACTTAACCACCGCTGAACTAAAAAAAATCTGGGAGCCAGGCTCTAAGGTCAATAACTGGAGTCAAGTCCGGACTGGCTTCCCCAACGTGCCGCTCAAGCTCTTTAGTCCTGGAGCAGATTCTGGCACCTTCGACTACTTCACCGAAGCAATTAATGGTAAATCTAAACAGATTCGCAAAGACTTTACCGGCAGTGAAGATGATAACGTGCTGGTTCAAGGTGTGTCCCGCGATCGTGGTGGTTTAGGCTACTTTGGCCTGTCTTATTATTTAGAGAACAAGAGCAAGGTTAAGGCCGTTGGGGTTAACAGCGGTAAAGGCCCCGTCATGCCCTCTGCCAAAGCTGTTTTGGATGGGACTTACACCCCATTGTCTCGTCCCTTGTTCATCTATGTGAGTTCAAAGGCTGCCTCCCGCCCAGAAGTCAAGCAGTTTGTCACCTACTATATGAACAATGCAGCACCAGCTGCCAAGAAGGTTGGGATGGTAGCCTTACCTGCTTCTGCCTACAAAACTATTCTCGCTAACTTTAACAAAGGTCGGGTCGGCACGGTCTTTGGCGGTGAAGAAGCAGTGGGATTAACGATTACTCAACTTCTGAAATTGGAAGCCAAGTAATTTTTGGCCGAGTCCCGCTCATTCAATTACAAATGCGGCTGGTGGCTGCTTTCGCTGCTGGCCGTTTTTAGTTAAGCTCTTCTTCAACATCCTTCCGTTCTTTCCTCAGCCCAAACCATGTCAGATTCTGCCCCCAATTACGCAACACAACTACCCCTAAACCTGCCATCACGCACAGTGAGAATATGGCGAGAGCGAATCATTGCCACGATCTTGTTTTTAGCAGCTTTCTCTTCTGTCGCCACAACCCTTGCTATTGTCTATATTTTATTTAGCGAGTCAGTAATTTTCTTTGAACTGGTGGCCGAGGATCATGCTGGGACGGTTTGGGCTGCTTTGGTGGAATTTTTGACTACCACTGAATGGTCGCCCCTGATTGAGCCGAAGACTTTTGGGGTTTTACCATTACTGACTGGAACCTTAGTGACCTGCTTGGTGGGTTTGACGGTTGCTATTCCCTTGGGAACTTTGATGGCTATTTATCTAAGTGATTTTGCCTCCCCCCGTCTTCGGGAATCGCTCAAACCCATTTTGGAGCTTCTGGCCGGCATCCCCACCGTTGTGTATGGCTACTTTGCGCTGCTTTTGGTTAGCCCAACTTTGCAAAAGCTAATCTTGGCTGTGCAGATGTTTTTCTGGCCGGGACGAGAGGAATTTGAATATTTCCAATTACCTGGGTTTAATATGCTTTCGGCCGGGATTGCCATTGGCATTATGATCATTCCTTACATCAGTTCTTTGGCAGAAGACTCCATGCGGGCTGTACCAGTCTATTTGCGGGAAGGTTCCTATGCGATGGGGGCAACCCGTTTACAAACTGCTATTGGTGTCGTTTTGCCGGCGGCATTTTCCGGAATTGTGGCTGCCTATATCTTGGCCATCTCGCGAGCAGTTGGGGAAACAATGATTGTGGCTGTAGCAGCCGGTTTACAACCCATTTTTACCCTTAATCCCCTTGAAGGTGCTGCCACCACCACTGCCTTTATCGTCTCGGTAAGCTTAGGGGATCTACCCCACGGCTCTTTAGAATATCAATCTATCTTTGCGGCTGGAATTATGTTATTTTTGTTGACCCTAATCTTCAACATTTTGGGATATTTTCTGAGTCGTCGCTTCCGCGAGATTTACTGAGCTGCTGTTTAGAACTCATGAGACTTGAGACTATGACTATTGCGCCGGTCGAAATTACCCAGGACTTAACTGCCATTCATCGGTCAATTGACCAGAGACGCCTTCAAGAGAAGATTTTTATTCTCCTTGGTCTTCTTTCAATTCTGTTTGCCTTGCTTGCGCTGACTGCCCTAGTCTTAGATTTATTCTTTCGGGGACTGCCGATCTTAAACTGGCGCTTTATTACCTCCCCACCTAGTAGTACTCCTGAAGAAGCTGGAGTCTTAATTGCCTGGGTTGGCACATTATTGGTGATGGTGGTCACGGCCTTGTTTGCCATTCCGATGGGTGTTGCGGCAGGCATTTACCTAGAAGAATATGCGCCTAAGAACTGGTTTAGTAATTTTATTGAAATTAACATCAGTAACTTGGCGGGAGTGCCTTCGATCATTTATGGTCTGCTAGCTTTAGGCTTTTTTGTTTATACCCTTAACTTGGGCCAGAGTGTGGCTACGGCAGGGCTGACCTTGGGCCTACTCATTTTGCCGATTGTGATTGTGACAACACGGGAGTCTTTACGGGCGATTTCCAGCACTATCCGAGAGGCGGCCTATGCAGTGGGAGCTAGCAAATGGCAGATGATTGCTGATCATGTTTTACCTTACTCTATGGGCGGGATATTAACAGGGATCATTGTCGGTATTTCCCGCGCCATTGGTGAGACGGCTCCCCTAATTACAATTGGAGCCTTAACGTTTATTACCTTTTTGCCAGATTCTCCACTCAAGCCAGAATTTCCATTTATTTCTTTCGCTTGGTTGCAATCTCCGTTTACAGTTTTGCCAATCCAAATGTTTAACTGGGTGTCCCGTCCCCAAGAGGCGTTTCAAGTCAATGCAGCGGCAGCGGGGATTATTTTGTTGGTGTTAACGCTGGGTGTCAATGGCCTGGCAATCTATTTACGTTATCGGTTTCGGAAAGGTATCAAATGGTAAACAATTCCTCTGCTCAATCTGCTGGCTCCCAGGCCCCGTCCCTGCCGTTAAAAGCGGAAGTCCAAGGCTTGAATTTTTACTATGGTGCTAAACAGGCCCTCAAAAACATTAATTTGCTGGTTTATGAAAAGAAAGTGACCGCTTTGATTGGCCCTTCCGGCTGTGGCAAGACAACCCTCTTGCGGTGCTTTAACCGGATGCATGATCTCTATCCAGGCAATCGTTATGAAGGCTGTATTACTCTGACCAGTGATCAATCTAATTTGTTGAAAGCAGATCCGATTGAAGTACGGATGCGGATCGGGATGGTCTTTCAGAAACCTAATCCATTTCCGAAATCGATCTATGAAAATATTGCCTATGGCCTGCGGGTACGGGGAATCAATAAGCGGTCTGTTTTGGATGAAGTGGTGGAGCGCTCTTTAAGGGGGGCAGCAATTTGGGATGAGGTTAAGGATCGACTCAATGAAGCAGGCACAGCTCTCTCTGGTGGTCAACAACAACGTCTCTGTATTGCCCGGGCTTTAGCCACAAATCCAGAAATGATTCTCTTTGATGAACCAACTTCTGCTTTAGACCCAATTGCCACTCTTAGTATTGAAGATCTAATTGGGGAGCTCAAGGATCAAGTGACGATTTTGATTGTCACCCACAATATGCAACAGGCTAGTCGGGTATCGGATTATACGGCGTTTATGTATTTGGGTGAGATGGTTGAATATGGACGGACTGAGAAGATATTTAATAATCCAGTCCAGCAGCAAACTGCCGATTATGTCAGTGGTCGCTTTGGTTAAGGTTAAACTCTCTTTTGCTTAAGCTTGAGCGGAGGGGGTTGAACTCCTGTGAGAGTGATTTGCTAGACATTTAATATGTTTTTATGCACATTGCAATATTTAAATTTTTCCTTAAAAGTGTTACTTACTTGGGGCTGGTTAAGGAGAAGATGGTTCTAGAACAGTCCAGATAACGCAATGACTGATAGCTTACATTGCTTGAGTAAACAATAGAATTATTGCGAATTATAAACAGAGATATTTTTCTTTAATGACAATGCGTAATAAACCGCTGGAAATGAGTAAATTGAGGTAGTCTAAAAGCATTTCAAAGCCAGTCTTCGGACAATAGGGGGTAATGAGATGGGAACCATAACTACGCAAGATGGTACCGAGATTTATTACAAGGACTGGGGTTCTGGACAACCGATTACCTTCAGTCATGGCTGGCCTTTGAATTCTGATGCGTGGGAGTCGCAGATGTTTTTTCTGGCTTCTCATGGCTATCGCTGTATTGCCCATGATCGGCGCGGGCATGGTCGTTCTAGTCAACCTTGGCAAGGCAATGATATGGACACCTATGCTGATGACTTGGCGGAACTGTTCCAGGCTCTTGATCTTCAGGATGCAGTGATGATTGGTCACTCAACGGGTGGGGGAGAAGTGGCGCGTTTCATTGGCCGGCATGGGACAAGTCGCGTGGCAAAGGCGGTCTTGATGGGTTCTGTAACGCCAATTATGGTCAGGACAGAAGCAAATCCCGGTGGGCTACCCTTAGAGGTTTTTGATGGGTTTCGTGCTGCTTATTTGGCAAATCGGGCCCAGTTTTTTCTCGATATTGCCAGTGGCCCATTTTTTGGCTTTAACCGGCCTGGAGCTACGGTTTCCCAGGGGACGATTCAATCGTGGTGGCAACAGGGAATGATGTCAGGCCATAAGAATGCTTACGATTGTATTCAGGCCTTTTCTGAGACCGATTTTACTGAAGACTTGAAAAAGTTTGATATTCCAACATTGATTATTCACGGTGACGATGATCAGATTGTTCCCCTTGAGGCTTCTGCCCTATTAGCCGCTAAACTAATTCCCAATGCAATTTTAAAGCTTTACTCTGGAGGTTCCCATAGTTTAGGGGATACGAGTAAAGATCAACTGAATGCCGACTTATTGGCGTTTGTACAATCGTAATCTAGACCATATTAGAGGACAAATTTTGGCTAGGGCCGCTCATTTTGAGAGTCAGCAGAACGGGGTATGGCATTGGCGCGACTGATTAGATAAACCATTGGTATGGTTAGTTATTAGTATGAATTTCATGTGCGGGATTTTAATTCCGATGTTAGGAAAAGATAGATTCAACGATCAGGAAAAACCCGCCTCCTTCAACTAGTCCAATTTTTCATGTTCGCCCCAGGCCTGGTGGTGGTTGGCAAGTAAAACAAGAGGGAATCCGAAAAACTAAAAGCCTTTTTAACTCAGAAAGAGGCGACTCAGTTTCAAGCACAAGGATAAGAGCATAAACATAGAAACTCGACAGCGGCAACTCCTGGGGGATAATCCTCACCTAAGCTGGAGCGGCTCAAATTGTTACGATAAATCCCCAGTCTTTTAGATTTGTGATCTAAATCACTGTCAACAGTTGGTAGTTTGTCAACTTAAGTCTTAAGCGGGCCTAATCCGGTGAACCCAGGCCCCAGGCCGGGCGGGGTCAAACTTCCCAGCCTTGTAGAGATTAAAGCTGTGGCCTGGAGACTGACCCGCCACGCAGGCCGCATAAATTCCAAGACTAGAGTAGAAACCATCGTAAAAATTGGCCCCCGGCAAGTAACGCCAGGCCGGGAAATCAAACTCGGCCCAAGGGTCTTTAACTGAAAACCTTACTCCTAGGGTCTTTTGGTCAATTTCCACCGCGTCTAAGCAAATCACGTGACCACTACGGGTAAACCAGCCATGAGTGATTAGGAACTCCCCGGCCTGGAGCCAAGCTGCCATCTGGTTAATTGAGGCGGCCAGTTCAAAAGAGTAGCGGTTGCCAATGCGGGCCTGGATAAAGTTGCCCATATTGCCAGGACTCCCAGCCAGTCCGCGGGCCACCAACTCAGCCCTAACCGTCCTAATTTTTTCCTTGGGATAGCCTAAAGTCATGGCCACACAGGCAGATTGGCAAGTTACGCTGTCCGGCTGCGGGAGATTGGTCGCCTTAACTTTAGTTTCAAAGAGCTTCCGCATAGGTTCACCGTTTTAACTCTGCAATTAGTTTATTTGTGGCCTCAGTGTTGAGCCGAATCGCATCTCCCAGGCTACCCAAACTTTTAGCCAGTTCCGACTTATCGGCCTGGAGATAGGAAACCTGTGGAACACAGATCGTGTTGTAAAAAGCCAAAAATCCACCGCCCACACCCGCTAGTCCGGCACAAATAGCCGCAACCGTGGCCGTAGAAAGTCGGACAACAGTAAAGCCCTCGCGGTCAGTAGTCATGGTTTTGGCCCCCAGGCCTGGAAGAACGCAAACAAGTTAAAACAGGGTCAGCCTACCCAAAATTAGATTTTGTAAAGCTTACCGTTGGGCCAGCGAAATTCTTTAACCTTTTTGGAATCGTTGAACTTGTTGAAACAGTCCGCCGCCGAGATGCCATAAGGTACTTTTAATTGTCTCCAGACCTTAATGTCCTGGTTCTTCTTATTTTTCTTCGTCACCCCAGTCCAGCACCGAATCACCTTATGCCCAACTGTGACCGGCTTAGAATTGCCAGCGAGATACTGACGACCCTTGCTATCAGTCGCCACCTTGAGGCCTCCCGCAACAGCTTCATCTGCGGTAGCTTCAGCTAAACCGCAGGCCGTTGCCGCTAACCGGTCAACATAGGAGAACGCCTTAACATCCTTCTTCGCCCCATCCACTTTTTTCTTAACCGTGCCCCAAAGGATGAGCATCTTGGAGCCGCGGTCTTTAGTTGCAGCCATAGCCGTTAAATCTCCCTAAAAAAATTGATTTTAGTCAAGTTGCCAGATTAAGGAAGATACTCATCGGCTTCAATCGTCAACTCTCCCCCAGCCCCGGAAATCATAATCGGTAGAGTCACCCGCAAGCTAACCGTTTGTTCCTCGAAGTCGGGCTGAATGGTGATGTTGTCGGGCCGGTCTTCTTCCGGCACAGCTAACTCTGCCAGTTGAGCCACCCGGGCCAGTTCCAGGATTTGACCTTCTAGAGTGGTGGAGGTGGTGATGTGTGCAGCAGCCATAAAAGTCTCTCAAATAGAACTGCCCCCAGAGTACAAAGTACCGTAACAGGTAACAGACTCTGGCTAGAGTTCAACCGAGAGGGTTAAGGCTCTCAATCAGACGCAGACGTGAAGTCTCGGTGACTCAATCCTGCAAATTTCCACTGAATTTCTTAATGTGAGGGTGGTCAAAATCACCGAGTCGCCAGAGCAGAAACGTTCGGAGTTCTGAGGGTTTGACCGCTTTTTCTCTTAACGCTGTGTCTAGTAATTTGTGTAACAAATAAAAATCAGGGTCAGCGAGGACTCTGATGACTTTGGTTGGTAAAGAACACTTCCCAGTTTGCCTTCGTGTTGTTGCCCGTGCCATCGTAAAACACCACCTTATAGGGGTAAACCACAGAAGTATCTCGCCGTTCATCAACCTGGGTAAACGAGACTTTGGCCTCTCTCACCCTCGGAACACTGATTCCTTTGACCAAGGCCTTAAAGACGCGTTCCCCCATCTTGGCCGAACCCGCATTGATGAAAATCTTGCTATTGTCGGCAAGCCTAACGACCGTGGCCACGTTCCCTTTCTGATAAACCGGGAAATCGTAACCCTTTGTCCCTGATGCCTTGAGTTTCCAATGGGGAATAGTTAGGGGGTAACTTGGGCCCCAAAACTTGCCGTTTTTGAATTTGCGGTAGATAACGACTAGCTGGGGGACGCTGCCCCATTTGGTTTCATACCATTCAGGAATCGCCGCAATCCCATCTTTGGCCAGTTGCCCCCTAGACTTGACTAGGACGTAGAATAGCCAAAATCGGAATAGGGCCTTGATTGCGTTGTCGTTGTCCGTGACGGTACAGGCTGTTTTAAGAGTGCGCTGCCCTTTACTAAGAGCCTTGCCTTCCTCAGTCTTAAAGTGTTGGTTAACCCATTGGTTGTGGAGTTTAACTGAGGTTTTTCTGAGATACTCCCAGCTTGCTGGATCAGGTTTAGTGCGATTGAAGTTTGTCACAAATCAGTATCCTCTGACTCAGGAATATCTTTAGGAGTATCCAATCTGGCCAAGTTCTCAGCTTTTTTGTTTAGGAGTTTCTGCGCTTCATCGATAGCTTTATCGAACTCAGTTTTAGCGTTTTCCAAGTCTTTAATGGTGTCTTGAGCCGTTTTTACTCCAGTCAAAACCATTTGCATTCCCGACAAAACATCTTCAGCTTGATTTAAGCGTGTGAAGAATTTAGTTGAAAAGTCTGGATTTGGAAGCTGCCAATTTAGCAAGTCATTATCAACTAAACCAGAGGCTTTTAAGGCGTTACTTAGTTCAGCATTATATTGTGCTGTCATCTCCAGTCCTTCTGAAATGTCGAGGAGCGCGGATTGAAGATTGGATAGCACGTTAGCAGCAGCTTGATAGGCTCGGTTAGATTGCTGCCAGGCCTGGTTTATAGACTCTAGAGTCTCTGTGCCGATCAAGCTTTCTAAAAGGTCTTGAGTTCCCTCACCAATAACTGTTGAAATTGACAAAGGTTGTCCATCGTCATCTTTGGGAGTAAGCCCGACTACACTTAATCCCAAATCAACTACGGCCATCAGCGTACTAACCACGTTAGAAGATAGTTGAGCCGCGTTGTGAAGCGTTACTAGCAACGTTAAAAGGTTGATTAGTTCCTGGGTTTTTTTGTTCCGCTTCAGGTTCTCTAAAGTCTCTTGAAAATTGCGCCTGACCTCTTGACCGTTTTCGCCAATCTCTCTGACTTTTTCGCCAATCGTATCTTTGAGGTCGTTTAACCTAGATACCGTATCAGTTACCTTCGTATCTAAGCCAGTGACTTTAAGGTCAAGGTTATTAAGCCTAGAAATAACTGGAGACAAATCAACCACTTCATCTAACCTAATCACAGTAATTTTAATCTCTCTAATTGCATCGTATAGATATTCTGAGTTACCTGGTAAAGGTCTAGGGATAGGTCTAAAATCTATTCCAGTTTGAACTAAATCTATAATAGGCTGTAAGGGATTATCAGTTTTAATTACTAATTGCAATAGAGGAGGTAAATAAGTTCCCCCTTCAGAAAATAGCCATCCTTCAGGAAACGACCATAAAATATCTCTACCGCTAAAATTAGCATCTCTAAAAGGATAGGATATTAAATCCTGTTCTATTGTCTGAAAATAGATACTATCTAAGTTAGACTCATAAAATGGATTTATATTAAATTGATAAACAACATCATCTATATAATTTCCTGAATAATGTTGTGATTCTATTCTTAAGGTCAAGTCATAACCTGTATTTACTTTTAAGCCTATTATCCTAGCTGTAGTTTCATCTAAATAAATGCCGTCATCTATAGGCGGTTCGTTATCATCTTCTCTATTAACTTTTTTTAATAAAAGTTTGCCATTAGTTCTAGATGCTTGTTTGTCTCTATTCTCTGCCTTAATTACTAATCTATAAATATCTCTATCTGTTATAAAGGTAACGCTACCTGATAACAATACTTCTGTAAAATCTTCTGAATCTAAACCCTTAAAGAATACCTTGATTAAATCTTGTTGCCCCAATAAGGGTGGTTGTACTGACCAATTAAAGGTTATAGAATCGCCTAGATCAAATCTATTCTTATTAACTGTGACGTTTACAATAGGTTGAAACTGTCTAACTCCGCTATCGTTTCCTAAACCCTGAAAAGGAAAGTTTAAGTTTTTAAGATATTCTGCTAATAGGTCAGGTATTAAGTTACCCACTTTATTAATTCTAAGTACTCTAGGACTAAAAGACGGCTTAGGCGTGGGAATATGCCTAGGAGTTATCCCTACAGTATTTAATGGCGGCCTATAAGTCGAATTAATGGGTAAAGTTCTATAACCTTGCGGGGTTAAGATTGTTTGATAGCTAGGATTACCTGGAACTGTATTAACACGATTGTAAACGTTAGTAGTTAATACAGGCTTATTGTAAGAACTATTGCCTATACCTTGCCTTACTACTTGTCTTTGTAACTGTTGCTGTAAAGTTATCAAGGCAATTTACCAGTAATTGGGCATGACATATGGTGCATCATTATCTGAAAAAGTATCTAAATTAGATGGACTAAAAATAAAGCTCCCATCTCCATTTGTAGGGATAAACAAAGTGATATACAGGAAATTGTTAAAGCCTTGGTTATCTGGCAAAGTAGTAGTTTGCAATTTAGCTGGATAATCTAATACTCCCCCTCCTAAGTCCAGTTTTATATCTTGCTCTCTTAAGGCACTGATATAGGTGGCAATCATGAGATAGAGAATTATTTCAAATCCATTAGTTAAATTACTTTGCTGATTGCCTTCTATATTGCCCACTAAATAGCTAGACAAATCTTCGGAAATTTTCACGGTTATTTCCTTTGTAATTAGGATTGCTCTTATTTTGGGATAAGTTTTTAAGATTGGGAAGTGTCAACTTTTACATAAAACTTGACACTATTAAAAATCCCCTAAGCCTTGACTGGTAAGGGGATTGCTGTGTTAGCTTTAGTTTGAATAAAAAACACTGTCAATATTTTACAATTTCTAGAAGGTTTCTTGACAGTGAAAGTTAATCGCTCAGGCCAAGCTGAACCACTTACAAAAGAACAGTTCCTAACTGTTTTCCGCAGTTTGTCACCACCCCATCGGTTTATTCTTGCCCTTACTTGGCACTGTGCTGAGAGAGTCGGGGCAGTTTGCAATTTGGAAGTGGCTCACGTTTTCCAGGCCAACGGTAAACCCAGGCCGACCCTTTTAATTCCAGGCCGGATTAGGAAAGATAAAGTTACCCGTGAAATTCCGGTGACGCGGGGCCTGGGGCAGATTTTAAGGGAGATTACGATTCCTGACAGCCCCTGGCTCTTTCCCAGTCAGCTTAATCTAGGCCGACCCATGAACCCCCAGGTTTACTCACGCGCTCTTAAAACTGAGTTCCTTCGTTTAGGCCTCTCTGGGTATTCGACCCACTCGGCCCGGCGGGGAGCGATCACTCTTCTGTCCCAGGCCGGACTGAACGCTAGGCAAATTCAGAAAATCTCCGGCCATGCCTCTCTCAATTCTGTCCAGCTTTACTGTGAGGTTTCCCCGGCTGAGGTTGAGGCTGGGTTGGCTCTACTCTGATCTGGTAGGTCTTTGCCGATATACCGAGTACGGGTCTTGCCCCCTTCTTTCCAGAACGCGTACCAATAAGGCCCATGGGGGCAACTCTGGCACTCTGACTTCCCGCAGTTTACGGGCTTTAACTGGTAACTGACTCCAGGCCCCCCTAACTCCCCTTGAACCCTATCACTCTTATCTAACTTTGGTGAACCTATCACGCTTTTGGTTAGATAAGACTTTTCTAACGGGTTAGACTGTGCTGGCCTCTCTCCCGCGCCTATTCCTTCTAGTGGCAGAGGTAACTGATCTCCCTCCAGGAGCCTGGACGGATCAACTTTTGAACTCATTGCCGATGGATGCGCTTGATGTTTTCTAGGGCCTCTACCAGTTCTGGTAATGTGCAGTTCAATATTTGGCAAAGTCTTTGCATTTCTACTGGGTTAAGTGTGGGCATAGATTTACCGTTTTCCCATTCGGAGACAGTTTGACGCGTTACTCCCAATAGCTCGCCTAAACGTTCCTGGCTAATCCCTACTTTTTGTCTAAGCATTTTGAACGTCACCAAATCATCTAGTTTCATTGTAAGGTTGACCCGACATTATGGGATGTGTATGATGGCAATGTCGGGTTAAGCCGACAATTAGGAGAAAGCAACAAAGCGGGAACCCGTCACCAGGCCCCGCCAACTTGTTTTGCTCAATTAACTTGATTATCTCAATTGGAGTAGAGACAGTGGAAAACGATTTTAGAAAAGCGCCAGAGTTCGGGGAAGTGTTTCTAGACTTTATCCGGGCCTATGGCTTTGCCCAGATTGTGCTGACACGCGATCAGGTTTTAGGGCCTCAAGACTTCTGTGCTTTGCAAATTGCAATCACCGATTTACTTGAATCAATGACCGCTATTTATGACATGGCCTGGCCTGAGGGGAAGAAAGATGGAGAGTAGCCCCTACTTCGTTCAGTTTCCAGGCCTGGGCCTGGCCATCAATTTAGCTCAAGTCCAAAAAATTGAATACGACTCAGCCAAGCGGGAAGCCGCAATCTATCAGGCCTTCGGACTCAAGACTTACCTAACTGGGGAGAACTGCGACTTTTTCCTTGATTCTCTGAGGCAAGTACCCGGAGTCCAAAAGTTTGATTTTGGGGGAACTGAGGAACCTGATCACCCCTATTAATTCCGCCTGATGAGGCCGGATGATCCACCGGCCGAAACTGCTCAGTTGTTGGGCAGTCGCGGGAAGGATCGCAACCTGACCGTAGGGATGCCTTGAAGATAAAGTAGGCTTTGGCCTTTCCGGATTTGTAGGCTCATATCCCTTTACCCTTAAGTCTTGAAAGTAAAGCAGGCTTCGGCCTCTGGGTGATTTGCAGACTTTCTATAGGGTTTTAGCGACTATTCACCTGTGCTAGGAAAATTTATGCTGATTGCTGGCCTTGATGTCTCGAAGGCTGATGTTGTCGTGTGTCTGATTGACACCGATCAACCACTCCCAGACCCCAGAGAACTGTATCTTACTGGCAACTTTCCCCGGCTCACCACCACGGCGGGGGGATTGAAAGCCTTGCTTGAATTGAAGCCTGATGTTTGTGTTTTAGAACCCACAGGCACGAATTACTCTAAGTTTTGGTGTTACAAACTGAACCAGGCCGGGGTAAAACTACTGCTAGTGTCTCACTCTAAGGTCAGACGCTACAGAGAGTGTATCCTGTCTGAAGATAAGGATGATGAGGGGGATTCTCTCGCCTTGGCCTATTACGGGGTTCAGAATTTTAAGAATGATGGGGCCTTTCTCAGAAGACGGGATGATGTTGCCCAACAAATGCGGGAGAGATGCCACCAACTAGACCACTTGAGCCGGATTCAATCGCCGATCATCAATCGCCTTAAACAAGACCTGGCCTGGCAATTTCCAGAGGAAGCCAGCAAGAGGGTTGAGGCGGTTCTGTTTTGGCGATGGCTGGCCGGGGAAGCCAAGTCAAAACGCTATGACAATGCTTTAGCAAATACCTGCGGCCTGGGGCTGACTGAATCAACCCGTTACCATGCAAGGCTGTTAATTCAGTTATTCCCCCGGCAACTCCAACTCACTAGGGAACTGGCAACCTTGCTCAAAGACCCAAGGTTTAGACCCTATCGCAAAGTCTTTGCTAAGTATGGCTTCGGAGAGAAACTAGAGGCGATTCTAATCAGCCACATCTACCCACTGTCTAACTTTCTGGGGGAAGATGGCTTACCCATTGCCCCATGCACCAGGTCTAAGAAAGACCCGAAAAAACAGACGGTTAAACACCTTTCCCTGAGACGGTTTCAGAAAACCCTGGGCTGTTCTCCTACCCGTGAATGGTCAGGCAAAAAGAACAAAGGTTCTAAACAGGCCAAGCTGGCCGGGTCTGCTCAGTGCCGAGTCGGGCTATGGCAGTGGCTATTTACCCGGATTGAGAAGAAAGGGGCCAGGCCCAAGAACTTGCCTCAGACCGCCTGGTTAGTCTCCGAAACTCTAGTGCAAGGATCAATTCTGGAATACTTTGAGTATCAGAAAAGCACCGCTGTGATTAAGCTGGCCCGGTCTCGCACTATTGCCAAGGTGACTAAACTTCTGTTCTACGATCTGGTTGCTGAGTTAAGTCCAGACTCTCAGAAGTAAGAAAAGGGGACTGAATATAGTTTCTATAAACTTTAGTCCCTCCATGAAAACCGTTAACGTAAAATAAGAATTAAGCCAACTTGAGAGTTTATCCCTATGGCAGAAGTCGCAACCTTAAACCCAGCGGTCATGCAGGCTGTTGAACAATTAGGCTATCGAGTCACGGTCGGCGATGTTGCGGCTAAGGCTGGTTTAGACCTCAATACTTCTCAAAAGGGCTTGTTGGCCTTGGCCAGTGCAGTGGGTGGAGATCTGCAAGTGGCCGAATCTGGGGATATTGCCTATGTCTTGCCACGGGACTTTCGGGGAATTTTGCGGTCTAAGTATTTACGGATTCAACTCCAAGAGGCCTGGGCCAAGGTTTGGGCTGTTCTGTTTTATTTGATTCGGATGTCCTTTGGGATTTTCTTAATTCTCTCAATCGTCTTAATCTTTGTTGCCATCATTGTCATTGTGATTGCTGCCAGTAGTAGCCGAAATGATAACAATAACCGCTCCGGTGGCTTTGACTTCCCCCGTTTTATCTTCTTTCCAGACTTTTGGTGGTTTTTTGGCAGTGATCCCTATCGGCCCCGACGGCAGTCGTCCCGTAATCAGCGGCAGAATCCAGAGGAAATGAACTTCTTAGAAGGGATTTATTCGTTTCTCTTTGGTGATGGGAATCCCAATGTCAATCTGGAATCACGGCGCTGGCAAGAAGTCGGGCAGCAAATTATCAACCAAAAAGGAGCCGTCGTTGCTGAACAAATTGCCCCCTATCTGGATATTCCCCCAGGCCCGCTGCCCAGTGGCGAAAACTTTATGATTCCGGTCTTGAGTCGCTTTAATGGGGTTCCTCAAGTTACGGAGCAGGGCGAGATTATTTACCATTTCCCAGATCTTCAGGCCACGGCCAAACAACAACGCCAAAAACCTGTTTCACCCTATCTGGAAGAAATTACTTGGAAATTTACCCGCGCCAGTAGTGGACAAGTGATGTTAGCCATTGGCCTGGGCTGTATCAATCTAGTCGGGGCCCTAGTCCTGTGGAATTTACTGGGTGATGGGTCGGTGGCAACTCAGTTGGGCGGCATCGTGGCCTTTGTTCAGTCAATCTTTTGGGTCTTGGTGGCCTATGGCCTGGGCTTTTTGGGAATTCCCCTCGGTCGCTACTACTGGATTCTAGTGATGAATGGCCGAATCAAGGCCCGCAATCAAATCCGAGAAAACCGGGCCGAAATTCTCCGCACCGCCGCTGCCACCCTTAAGGACAAAATTACCGCCGCCCAAGCCTATGCTGCAGAAACCCTGATCACGTCCACAAATTTGGCTTACACCACTGAAAAAGACCTGATCACCCAAGAAGCCGAGCAAACTGACAAAATTGATACTGAGTGGCAAAGGCTCCTCGAAGACCGCAGCTAATTTGAGCGAGATGGCGTTTTACTCCCGCCTATAGATTTCGGGCTGAGTACGATTTATTTCTTAGACGTTCAGTTTCAGAGAGATGAGCAGTTTTACGAGCGGTTTTTTAGTGAACTGTTTACTTATCTATTCCCAGGCCGCCCATAACGTTTTATTCAAATCTCCTCAAGGTTGAGCCAGCCCCACTAAACCGATGCTCAAAGAAGCAACCATAGAAGACCCTGGCCAGGCCAGTCAGCCTTCTCTTTTCTAAGATCTAAGAATGGTCTAATGAAATAGCATGACTATGGGGATTATGGGCTCCTTTAACTGCGAAAACCTGATTCGATCTAGTTTGGCGTGACATCTATGCTTTTTGTCTCAGCGATTTTACTGATTGCAGCCGTGGTTTTATTTTTTGTCCAACGCCACTATCGCCTGAGGTTACGGAGCCTAAAACTTGCCAACCGTGTGAACAGCCAGAGTATTAAGCAACTTGCCGCAGATGTAGCCACGGAAATTGGAGCCGGAAGCCTGCGCGAGTATGTCAAGCTCTACGGGCGCGTTAAATCGGACGATCCCTTAATCTCTGAACTAAAGCAAGTGCCCTGTGTATACTACTCCATGCAAGTGATTCGGGAATATGAAGAACGGGTTCGCTCTGAAGACAGTGAAGGCCGGACAGAATGGCGCACAGAACGGCGATCCGACACCATCAGCAGCAACAGCCAATCTACTCCATTTCTCCTTCAAGATGCCCAAGGAACTGTCCGTATTGATCCAGAGGGAGCAGGGGTTGAAACCATCCAAGTCCTGAACGAATTTCGCCCAGAAGGTAACAGTAATCGCCTCTCTTTTGGGGGCTTCTCACTCAACCTAGACATTGCTGTAGGTTCCGGGGGAGGCCGCACCCTGGGGTATCGCTATCAGGAGTCAATCTTACCTTTGGAAAGACAGGTACTCATTGTCGGAGAAGCCAGCGATCAAACTGGAGAATTAGTGATTGGCAAGCCCCAGCAAAACGGACGTAAGTTTTTTATCTCCCTTAAATCCGAAGATACATTAACAAACCACACCCAAAACATCATGACCTACACCACCCTTGGGGCTATTGCCAGCGGCGTGATTGGCGTGTTGGTTGGGATACTGGGCCTGGTATCTTAGGAGGCAAAATAAACCCCAGCCACACAGACTAGGGTCGCCCTCAGATGCATTAGGAAGCCACAGGGTTCAGATAATTCAGCGATTCAACGCTAAATACTAATTTCACTCAGTTGCCGACTCATGTGGTCAAAGGGTTGATCAATTAAACCACCAACCGTCACACCAGCCGCTGTCAATCGTTCTTGGATAATTTCCTTCATGATCTGAATCCCTCGGACTGTGGGGCCAATAGGCACGCCCAAGGAATTGTAGGTTTCCCGCAGACCTTCCAAAACCCGCTCATTCAAGACATCCACATCCCCAGCCACTAGAGCATAGGTCGCATAGCGAAGATAATAGTCCATATCCCGCAAACAGGTAGCATAACGGCGGGTGGTGTAAGCATTTCCACCGGGCTGAATTAATTCTGGTAACTCGTTAAAAAGTCGGGAGCCTGCTTCTTTGACAATCCCCGCCGCATCCGAGTTGATTACACCCGCCGCCTGCACTCGGGCAGAACCCGTAGCAAAATATGAACGCAAGGTATCTACCGCATCCCGATCCAAGTAGCGGCCGGTTAAATCATAGTTTTTAATCAGAGTGGTGACGGCATCCCGCATAAATTCAGTTGCTCCCACGATGTCAAAAATAAATTTAATCAACTTAACTTTGAATCACTACATTCAGGACAGCCCTAGCCAGAATTGGGGCAAGATTTACCTGATTCAAGAAGAATCAAATCTTTATCCTAAAGTGGCTAAAACCCAGGCCTGACTAGACTTTGCAGCTAATCAAAATTTCCCCTAGTCTATCATGCGGGGTTGGCCGGATTGGAAACTCCCGACTTAAATTCCCCAGATTCATGACAAAACTTTACAAATAACGGACACGCTCCCCCAGAAACTTGAGTATCCATGAACAGTTTCTATACATGGAATAATTAAATTTATCTCTATATTTCTGATCAGCATCCCCAGCCCAGCGATCCCCGCCAACTCCGACTAATTCAGGAACGGCTGTAATACAAAGCGGTATAGCCACAGGGTTTAGTAACAATTTATACATTTTATCTCAGCACTTAGGCCTAGATTCGTAGGGATGGAGGCTTTGGCAAAGGCTTTGAATAAAGAAACGGATTGCCTGTGTGGATGTTTGCATTAGTCAAGGCATGATCTTTGCTAGCCAAGTAAAAATGTCTCTGAGGTAAAAACTGGTATATGGCAGAAACTGCACAAGAAGTCCTTAAGTACATTGAGGATAACAATATTGAGTTAATTGACTTAAAGTTTGTTGACTTGTTTGGGATTTGGCAGCACTGCACCTTCCACAAAAGCTTAATTGACGAAGATTCTTTTGTGAATACGGGTGGTGTCGCTTTTGACGGTTCAAGTATCAAGGGTTGGAAGTCTATTCAAGCTTCAGATATGGCGATGGTGCCCGACCCAACCACGGCCTGGATGGATCCTTTCATGGAAATTCCCACCCTAAGCATGGTTTGTACCATTGTTGATCCTCGTACCCAGCAACTCTATGAACGGGATCCCCGCTCCATTGCCCAAAAAGCGGTGGATTATTTAATTGCTTCTGGAGTTGGCGACAAAGTCTATTGTGGCCCTGAGCCAGAGTTTTTCATTTTTGATGAAGTCCGCTACAAGCAATCCGGTCATGAAGCCTACTTCTTTATTGATTCCGATGAAGGCCCTTGGAACTCCGGTAAAGAAGGTGGTGTGGGCTATACCATCGGTAAAAAACGGGGGTACTTCCCAGTCTCACCGTCTGACGGATTACAGGATATTCGGACAGAAATGCTCCTGACGATGGCTAAATGTGGTGTTCCGATTGAAAAACATCACCATGAAGTGGCAGCCGGTGGTCAGTGCGAGTTGGGGATTCGGTTCTCTGACTTGGTTCACGCAGCGGACTATGTGATGACCTATAAATATGTGGTCAAAAACGTCGCTCGCAAATATGGCAAAACCGCAACCTTCATGCCCAAGCCGATCTATGACGACAACGGCACGGGGATGCACAGCCATATGTCCATCTGGAATAACGGTCAACCCCTGTTTGCGGGCGACAAATATGCTGGCTTAAGCCAAACAGCCCTTTGGTTTATTGGTGGCTTGATTAAGCACGCTAAGTCCCTTTTAGCCTTTACCAACCCCACGGTTAATTCCTACAAGCGTCTAGTACCTGGCTTTGAAGCTCCCGTCAACTTGGCCTACTCTGCCGGTAATCGTTCCGCTTCAATTCGGATTCCTTTATCTGGTTCTAATCCGAAAGCCAAACGCTTAGAGTTCCGTTGTCCTGATGCCTCTAGCAATCCTTACCTCACCTTCTCGGCAATGCTTTGTGCTGGCCTGGATGGGATTAAAAATCAGATTGATCCCGGTGAGCCGTTGGATGTGGACATCTATGAGATGGACCCAGCAGAATTAGCTAAAATCCCCAAAGCCCCGGCCAACTTGGGTGAAGCCTTGCTAAATCTGGAAAAAGATCATGAGTTCCTTACCGCTGGTGGTGTTTTCCCAGAAGACTTCATTTATAACTGGGTTGCCATGAAGATGGAAGGTGAGGTCAAGCCCCTGAGCAAACTTCCCCATCCCTATGAGTTTGAACTCTACTTTGACTGCTAACGCGAGTTGATTTGAGTTAATCTTCTCAGAGCTTTACCCAGGCCCCGAAGTGAATCAGTTTCCTGCTGTGGTACTCACACAGAGACTATTGCTTCAAAGGTCTTGATTAAAACTCTGCCTCATTAACTAAAACATCGAAAAACAATTTTAGAAGGTGTCCAGGGGGATGCCTTTTTTATTGATGGAATGGGTTGCCCCGACTATAGGCCTGGTAGGTGAGACGGGAAATTTGCCGAATTAGCTCTGTGCCTTGGGGGTCATTATAGGGACGTTTAACCATAATCCCTGCCACATATTGTTGACCATTGGGCATTTCAATTAGGCCAGCATCCCCGACAAACGTGCCAATATCCCCCGTTTTGTGGGCAATTTTTGCACCAGGCCCTAGGCCCTGTGGGAGGAGCGTATTCGTCACCGTTGTCCGCATAATTCCCAGGAGTTTTTCACGACTCGTTTGTGAGACTAAATCCCCTTGGGCAATCCGGGCCATGAGAATCGCTAAGTCTTTGGGACTAGTGGTGTTTGTGCCTTCCATATCGGGTAAAGGGTTACGAATTACCGTATGCTCCAGGCCCCATTGGACAAATTGATCATTCAAGATCGTGGCTCCACCGAGGCGATCGATCAACATATTGGTGGCTGTGTTATCGCTGATAGAAATCATCAATTCGGCGGTTTCGAGAGTGGAAAATTTTGTCCCCGGCTTTTGATATTGCATGGTTCCTGCTTCCCCAGCAATTAAATCCGGCCGCATGGTTAAGGGTTCTGCGAGGGTAATTTCACCGCGATCGAGGGCCTGGAAGAGGGCGACCAAGACCGGGATTTTAATCGTACTGGCCGCCGCAACAATCTGAGTTCCATCAACATTGACACTATTCCCCGTGGTTAAGTTCAAGAAATAGGCCCCACCTTGAAGTTGTTTCTTAGCGGCAAACCATTGCTGAATGGTTTTCTCCACCTGAGTCAGGGGTTTTTCGGGGGGCAATGGAGATAATTCAGGAGCATTTAACTGAGCCAGAGCCGCAGGAGTGGTGTCTGGTTGGGCTTTGAGTTCTGGTTTTAGGACCGAGAGTCCAGTCCCAGTCATGGCAGTCAAGGCAGTGGCCACAATCCCCAGTTTGAGGGTGAGGCTCCAGAGTGTTGGTGGTTTACGGGGCGAGCCGGTTGAGAGTGGGGCCTCGGTGAGTCCAGTCGGAAAACTAACAATGTTGCTTTTGGGCCGAGATTTTATCTTGTTTTGGGGGGGGCGGGTAGATTTGGGGCGCGCTTGGGTCGTTGCAGCAGATAGGGGGGGACGGGGAGAAGCAGGGGATTGACGGACTTTGGCCGGTTGGGAACGACGATTTTGGCGAGGGGACGGTTTGGCCATGTAGTGTTACCTTGACTCTCCACACAAGAAATGAACTTTAAGGGTCTTAACGTTGGCTTGGCAGGTGCTCAATGGCCCAGAAAACTTGTCGCAACATCCCCCGCAAGAGGGCAATTTCTGCTGCCGTGGGTTGGCTCCGGTTGACCAGGCCCCGTAATTTTGCCATCCGACTATCAGCAGTATGGGGATAAAGATAACCGATTTTCAGCAGGAGTGATTGCCAATGACCATAAAATCCCTCTAAGTCCTCAAAGGAAGCCGTTGAAGGTGATTGGCTCGACTGCTCACCTCCGAGTGCCGACTGGTCTGCCTGAGCTTGCCATAGCTCATAACAACATACGCCCACAGCCTGGGCCAGATTCAAGGATGGGTAGGTTGAATCCGTGGGAATTTGAATTAGACATTGAGCCAGCATCAATTCTTGATTGGTTAGCCCATGATCTTCGCGCCCAAAAATAATTGCAGCTGAGTGATTGAGGAGAGCGGGCAAGGTTTGGCGGGGGGGGGCTAGGGGAATGTTGGTATCCATATCTCGCCCGACCGTAGCCATAATTCGGGAACAGCCCATCAGTGCAGTGGCTAAATCCGGGACAACTTCGGCAGTCTCTAAAATTTCAACCGCATGAACCGCCATTAAGCGGGCCTGTTCTCCAAGCGGATCACATTCGGGATTGACTAAAACCAACTGCCCCAGGCCCATGTTTTTCATTACCCGAGCCACAGACCCCACATTCAAGGCCCCAGCCGGTTCGACCAAGACAATCTTAATTTGACCTAAAGGAGACATGAAATCTCTTAAGAGGGGGTGACTTGAAAGGCATTCAGGGCCGTTCGGAGTTGACCATGATGGTGATCTAACAGGGCCTGGGCTGCCTCTGGAGCGAGGTTTGTCCAATGCATTAACAAGGCTAATTTAACCCGTTGCCCGCTTTTACTCAGGAGATCAGCCGCTGGTTCCCGTTCTAACCCCGTCAAGTCGGCAATAATCCGCACCGCCCGATCAAACAGTTTGCTGTTAGTTACGGAGACATCCACCATCCGATTGCCATAGACCTTCCCTAACTGCACCATCACCCCCGTGGAGATCATATTCAGGGCTATCTTGGTGACAGTTCCAGCCTTGAGACGCGTCGACCCCGTCAGTAATTCCGGCCCAACTAACAGGCGAATATCAATTTGGGCATTCGTGGGGACTTGTTGACTGGGAACACAAGCCAAGAAAATCGTTAAGGCCCTTTGCTCGTTAGCGGCTGTAATGGCCCCTTGGACATAGGGGGTTGTCCCGCCCGCTGTAATGCCAACGACCACATCTAAGGGGCCAATCTGATGCTCGATCATCGCCGCCGCGCCATCCCTAGCCCGGTCTTCCAAGGCTTCCGAACTTTTGACTAGAGCCGCCCGGCCACCCGCCAAAATTCCCTGCACCATCTCCGGTGGACTACAAAAGGTTGGGGGACATTCCGCCGCATCTAACACGCCCAAGCGACCACTGGTACCGGCCCCAATATAAAACAGTCGCCCCCCTTGCCGTAAACGATCAGCCGTTTCAGTGATGGCCTGGGCAATGACTTCTCTCGCATTGGCAATAGCCGCTAAAACCTTTTGATCTTCTTGATTAAAGAGGTCAACGAACTCTAGGGGAGTCAACTGATCTAAATTTTGACTAGCGGGGTTGGCCTGTTCAGTCAATAAATGTCCGCGGGTGGGAATCTGGTTAAGCTCTAGGTTGAGATTTGAAGTCACTTTGGGGCAATCTCCGCCAATTCAATCACCTGGCCAGCATAATCTTTGACTAGAAAATTTAAGGGTTCTTCCCGCCGGAGTTTATAGCGAATGTGGTAAGTCTGTACCCGCTTGAGGAGTTGTTTGAGACATTCCCGATCAAAACAAACATGGCGCTGCCGATTTTTTTCGCCATAGTTGGCCCCACTAATGATATGAAGTTGGGTATTTTTCTTTAACTGATACCACAGGCCATCATTGGGGCGGGCAGGTTGATTTTGGTTGTAGCTAATGGCAGAGGGGACATAGAGAGGATCGAGAGAGGCCACCCCTAGGGTTTGCTCATAGTTGTAGTAATAATGAAGGGGGACATCGGCGACGGATAGGCGTAACTCGTCCTCATAAAATTTCCGGGCCTGTTCTAAATCCGAGACCATCAGGGTATAAACCTTGGGAGCACTGGAAAGAAAGACCCACATGGCCCCGCCATAGAGGGTCAACAGTAGAATCATCACCCCCTGAGTGGAAAAAATTCCATCCCAAGCAGCATCTAACCAGGCCAAGTGAGGAATAAAACTAGGAATCATCATGCCCGCGGGACAGTTTTCAAACCCGTTATTCTGAATAAGTTAGCATTATTTCCCATTGTAACGACCCTTGCCCCTGACCCGCATTCTTGGTTTAGACCCCGGCCTGGCTACCATCGGCTATGGCTGTATTCAATGGGACGATTCGGCAGAACTCCGCATGATTGACTTTGGGGTGATTCAAACGCCCGCCAAGACCGAGCTGGGTAGCCGTCTTGAAATTATTTACTCCGACTTAACCACCCTCATTCGCCAAACCCAGCCAACCTTAATTTCCATCGAAAAATTATTCTTCTATAAAATGGGAAACACGATCCAAGTCGCCCAGGCCCGCGGTGTGATTTTGCTCGCCATTACCCAGGCCGAAGTTCCGATTGTTGAGTTTTCACCACCCCAGGTCAAACAGGCCCTGACCGGATATGGTAGAGCCACTAAACAAGATGTTCAAGCCGCCGTCCAACGGGAGTTAAACTTGGAAAAACTTCCCCGTCCCGATGATGCAGCCGATGCCTTGGCTTTGGCCTTGGCGGCTGGAATGCAGTTGTAAAGGTAGAAACTATTTAATTTTATTCAGAGCAGTTTGAAGTTGCTTGAGGGCATAGGGGAGGATATTTTTCACAGCCCAACCCCCAGCAAGTAAAACCGGCAGCAAGACAATTAAGACACGCCAATCCATGATTTTATCTCCTAATTGCGTCTATAAAAAGTTGTTTATGGTTGCGAATACTGAACTTATGGTATCAAATTCGGGGCCGGCTGGGGGATCAGTTTTTGGTGATAAACCAACCAGCGGAGTTGCCAAGCCCGTTGAGCCGTTTCTCCGACCGACTGCATCAGTTCTGTGCTGGCCCTAATACCCAACAATGTTCCAATCACTGGAATCGCTTCACCCCCTAACTCTGCCGCAAAGGCGACTAAAATTCGCTCCAGGAGGGCACTCGTGGATTCTTCAGCCGCATCTTCTACGGATTTGTCTAGCAATTGGGTGACAGCCGCTTGGTACAAATCTGACTGAGATCTGGCCATCCGCTGCAAGAGTCTTTGGCGTTCCTCTGGGGAGTCAGCTAGGCTAAGGGCTAAAATTCCCCAAATACAACCTTTCCGGGCTGGGGTATCGGGGGGGAATCCATAGGCTAGCCCCATCCGTTGAATCATCGTCAAACTGAGCAAGATCATCAACCCAACATTGGCAACTTCCCCCAGTCCCTCAAGCAAACTCGTGAATCCCGCTTCTAGAGCTGCTTTTCCTTGGGCAATCTTTTGAATATCTCTAGCAATCCGGTCGCAGGCCGTTAACTCTCCATCACGCAGATCTTCCCAAGTTTTAGCTTTGGTCAAGTATTTTTGCAGGAACGCCCAGTCGCTTTGCCAGTCATCCGTGAGTTGATCACAGGCCTGGTGTAATTGTTCAATTAATTCTCTGGGAATGCGGTGGATCAGGTTTTCCTCAAGGGGATGCAGTGCCGTAGCTAGGGCCTGAGACAGGGGAGTTTCGTGATGATGGAGCCAGACCTTGATCCCGTGCAGTTGTGTTTGCTCATAGGGAGTTAGAAGGGGTGTCATGGATTTCACTCTGGTGAATAAGGCTGAGAAACCAGGCCTGGTTTAGGGTTTTCCTTCCAATTGGGCCCGGAGTTTAGCGAGTTCGGCTTCCGCAGCTTCGGCTCGGAGTTTTTCTTGTTCAGCTCTCAAATACTCTTGTTCTGCGCGAATATTTTCTTGGTCTGCCCGTTGTTTTTCTAACTCTAGTTGGGTGCGAAGAGTGGCCTGTTCTACTTTGCTTTGACGAACTAAATCCTCGACAAAAACCGGTTCCAGAATCTCGGCGGCCGTCAGAGTCAGGTTGGGAAATAAAGGTGATTTGATCTGGGCATCAGCTAAGAATTCCTGGCGGCTATAGCCATCGGGATTATCGGGATCTGCCAAGACCCAAACCCGTTGCCGCTGCGGATCGACAATCCAGTATTCCGGGATATTGATTAAGGCATATTCCGCCCGCTTGCGAATATAGTCTTCCCGCCAATTTTCACTGACCACTTCCACCACTAAGGTCGGAGTTTCGGCAAGGTCGAAAATACCTGCGCCTTTGCGATTAGTTAGTTTTTGCCACAGGTCACGAGTACAAACCACCACATCAGGAATCCGGGATGAGGCTTCCTCTGTTCTGACTCCAGTATCGGTTCTGGCTATTAAATCCAGGCCAACCTTCGTGATAGCTTGCTGAAATTGATAGACCAAAAAATGGGCAATGTTGACGTGTTGGGTCGTTGGAGTCGGCATTTGAATCAGCACACCTCGAAATAATTCGTATTGGTAATCATCAGGAGGCTGAAATTGGCAGTATTCCGTAAAGGTTAATTTTTCAGTGGAGGTAGGGGGTAAGGCAACCATAGGGTATTCGCCAGCAAAGAGGGGCCAGATATTCCGCTTATAGTAGATAGGGTAACAGGTTCAGATTTCTGCTGTAGGCTCTCCAGGCCCCGTTTAGTCCCCTCCCAAAAACGCGAAATGTCCTCTGAAGTGATAGCCTTAAACGCCAAAATTTATTCCCTGAGTGACCTACAAAACGCAATTAACCAAAACCCCCAGGCCTGGCGACCGCTGGTATTTACCAATGGATGTTTTGATCTCCTCCATGTCGGCCATGTGCGCTACTTAACTACGGCCCGGAGTTTAGGCAAAACCTTAGTGGTTGGGCTTAATAGTGATCAATCTGTGGCCGGAATCAAACCAAACCGGCCTGGCCAACCCCCGCGTCCCATCGTTCCCGAAAGCCAACGGGCCGAAGTCTTAGCTGCCTTAGAAGCCGTGAGTGGAGTGGTTATTTTTACAGAACCGACTGCCACAACCCTGATTCAGGCCCTGCAACCGGATATTTATGTCAAAGGGGGCGATTACTCGGTTGAGACTTTACCAGAAAGCCCCGCAGTCCAGGCCTATGGCGGTAGGATCCAGTTAGTCCAAGTCGAAGTTCCCAGTTCCACCTCTGGCATTATTAACCGGATTCTCCAAGCCGCCTGTCCTAACCCCACCTAAACCCTATGGCCTCAGATACCGATTTACTGACATCCCTCATTACACAACTGACGAGCGGTAACGAAAAACGCCAACTCCAGGCCCTAGATGATCTCAGCGCACTCATGCCGGATGCGGGGGAGAAACTCCTCCAACTCTTAAAAACAGCAACCTGGGCCTGGGGAGTCAAGGGGCGGGCCTATGAATTGTTGGCGGAATTGGGGGATACGGACGTTAAATCTGCCCTGATTGAGCAATATCCCCAGGGAATTGTCCCCTTATTGTCTGAAAAAGGTGTGGATTATCAACCCCTCCAGCAACTTTTACAGCACCATGACTACCAGGCCGCGGACGATTTAACCCTCAAGCTCCTCTGCAAATTGGCTAGTCCGATGGCCGAAAAACGGGGCTGGTTATACTTTTCAGAAGTTGAACAGTTCCCAATCCCGGATTTATTAACGATTGATCATCTCTGGTTAGCCCACTCCCAAGGTAAGTTTGGGTATTCGGTGCAACGGCAAATCTGGCTTGGCCTGGGGAAAAACTGGTCACAACTCTGGGAGAAAATCAATTGGCGACAGGGTAAAAAATGGACCCGCTGGCCAGGGGAATTTACCTGGGATTTAACTGCACCCCGCGGTCATCTGCCTTTGAGTAATCAATTGCGGGGGATCCAAGTCATCAATGCCTTGCTGAATCACCCGGCCTGGTCGCAGTCTTCAACCTGAGGGATTATGAGTGATTTATCCAAATCAGACGCAATTGCGGCCCAGCTTTACGAATGCTTGACGGGTGAATTTCAGAATCAAGCCCAGGCCCAGGCGCAACCCACTTGGTTTGTCCATCTCCGGCTTTGGCAACGGGCCATTCCCCAGGGGATTCAGGGACAGCGGGCGATTTTTGCCGAACAGGCCAATGCCCTCTATTTAGATAAACCCTATCGGCAACGGATTTTAGTGATTCAGCCAGAGCCTCTGCAAATTCACTATTGGGCCTGTAAGTCTCCCAGTCAGTGGGCCGGGGCAGGGATGGCTCCAAGTCGTTTGCAGGGCCTCAGGGAATCTGACCTTGATCCCTTGCCTGGGTGCGTTTTGAATGTGGAATATGCTGACCATTGTTTTCAGGCTACCCTCCCCGAAACCTCCCGCTGTTGTTTTCCCTATCAAGGGCAAGAACGGCAAGTTGTTTTAGGCTTTAGGGTGACAGCTCAAAAATTTTGGAGTTTTGACCGGGGTGTGGATCCAGTTACGGGGCAAGGGTTGTGGGGAGCATTGATCGGGCCCTATGAATTTGAACTGGTGAACATCAATTAAAGTCTGACCCAATGGCTGATTCTTTGCCCCATTTGCCCATTCTGAATGCGCTCTTACGCCACTCCCAAGGAGATTATCGCGGCTTTCATACTCCCGGCCACCATAGCGGGCAAGGGATTCATCCTGATCTAGCCGATGCCTGGAGAACCGCTGGCCTGCAACTGGACTTATCGGAAATACCTGGCCTGGATAACCTGGCTGCTCCCACCGCGATCATTGCTCAGGCCCAAAACCTAGCTGCCGAGACCTTTGGAGCCGAAAAGAGTTGGTTTTTAATTAACGGTTCAACAGTGGGCATCAGCGCGGCAATCATGGCCACCTGTGGGCCTGGCGATCGGATACTGGTGCCTCGAACTATCCACCAGTCGGTTTTGAGTGGGATGGTTCTTGCGGGGGCCAAGCCTGTATTTATGACCCCGGAATATGATCCGGTGTGGGGCCTGGCATTTCCCTTGAACCCAGCGCAAATTGAAGCCGCCTTAAGTCATTACCCGAATACAAAAGCAGTTCTGGTCATCTCCCCAACCTATGAAGGCCTTTGTCCTGATTTGGTTCAGATTGCCCAGATTGTTCATCAGCAAAATATTCCCCTCATTGTTGATGAAGCCCACGGCAGCCATTTTCAGTTTCATCCCCAGTTGCCCATGAGTGCCATCCAGGCCGGGGCCGATGTGGTCATTCAGAGCACCCATAAAACCCTATCTGCCTTGACCCAAGCCGGAATGCTGCATCAACAGGGAAAACGAGTCTCAACAACCCGGATCAGTCAGTGTTTACGAGTTTTGCAGTCCTCTAGCCCCAGTTATTTACTATTAGCATCCCTAGATATAGCCCGCTATCAAATGGCCAGCGAAGGTGAATTGCTATGGGACTCTGTTTTAGGATTGGCAGATTATTTTACTCACGCCTTAACTAGGCTCCCACACTCAATTCAACTATCAGCGGATTCATTACCCTTAGGGATAACTAAAGACCTAACTAGACAAACTCTGGGAACTTGGCCACTGGCAATTACAGGTTATCGGGCCGATGACTATTTAGATCAACACCATCACATCACGGCTGAATTACCCACCCTGAATTATTTAACGTTTTTACTGGGCCTGGGACATACCCCTACTGATGTCAATGCTTTAGTTAAAGGTTGGCAACAATTCATTGAAAATATGGAAAAGAATCACGAACAAACGTATTTATACAGTCAGGAATGGCAAACTCTAAATCAAGTTAGTCAAGCCTCTTCCTCCCTTGAGCCAATAACAACCCCAATTCTTGACCTCCGAACTGCATTTTTTTCACCCCAAATCAAAGTAACCCAGGCCCAAGCGATCCATCAAGTCAGTGCTGAATGGATTTGCCCCTATCCGCCGGGAATTCCTTGGCTCTTTCCAGGTGAACAAATTACGGCAACCATCATTGAGCGACTTCTCGCAATTCAACAGGCCGGCGGCACGATTACAGGAGCGTCAGACCCCACCCTGCAAACATTGATGGTTACTGAACCCGATCCAGCCTTCGATATCATTCTCTGATTCGTAACTATAGCGTTAGGCAGGCTGTTCTGAGGGAGTAGAAATCTTACAAAGACTGCCCATAAAGCATTTTCTGATTTGTCCCAATAAGAGCCCTAAATGAGTAATGTTATATCTAATCTAAGATGTTATTTCCAGTTGTTGAACTGCAAGAACAAGTTCCTGTAAAATAGCCTTCGTTGGTTTTATTTGATTAACTAAATCTCGTGTAGATCCATCTCCAACTTGTACCGCTTGGGCTAATTCTGGAAGACGTTGTCGCAACCGATTGGCCAGGCCAGACAATTGTTTGTTAGCGTCAAAGCATTGGTCACCCAACTTATTGATTTCAGACGTAATAAAACTAAAGGAATTAAACTGTCCCCCGGATCGGGCAATAATTAAGCTGGCCTGCAATGCTAAATGTTTAACTTGGCGACTAATATATTCAATTTCAGATGATGCTTTCTCCATAATGATTAGTTCTTGTTCCAACGTGCCATTAAAGCGGAACACCTGATTGAGTTCTTGACTGAGGTTGTTGGCAGAGACTGTTGTGACTTGCAGGGCGATTTGACTTTGCTGTGAAAGTTTCTGAGCAACACTCAATAGTTGATTGTATTGATTACGAATATCATTTATTTGACTCAGTAACTCACGGTTTTGATGTTCCAAAATTTGTTGACGATAACGATCTGCCGATCCCTGCTGTTCTAATTGCGTTTGCAGGGCCTGAAATTTTTCCAAGGTTTCGGCTAATTGACTGGTTAGGTGAATGTTTTCTTGCCGGAGATGACCAATATGAGTATGGAATGTTTGGAAGATATGGGCCTGCGTCAACAGAAAAGATTGACAATCGAGCAATAAATAATCTTTATTATCAGTTAAAATAATTGGATCTAGTTGACAATGCAATGGACGAGAAAGAGCCGCCGCAATCACTTCTGATAACAAACTAGTATGGGGAAGAATAGTTGGCTTGTTGTTAAAATCTTCATCTTCTAGTAAGGCTTTAACAGATCGTTTATTAAACATATCCCGCCAATAGGGCTTGATCAGTTTTGCAAATAGCTTATTTCTGGGAATAATTCCAATCGGTTGATCAACCTCTAGAACAATGATACCGGGTAACTCGGGGCGGGCCTGGAAATAATCCAACATCTCACGACAGGTTACTTCGGCGTTGAGTTGACTTGTGCATGTTGTCAGGAGGGATAAAGCAGGGGCAGTTGTAAATAATTCGCCAGAGAAATTAGAATTTCCGGCCTGTTCCTGCAACTCTAACACTGTCCCATCCCCCAAAATTTAATTTAATCAACAGAGTGATCCGCATTAATAGCCTTTCATTTTCGCTTAAAACCTAACAAGCTAAGGTTAAGTATAAGTAATGTCAAAGTTAAGTACACATCTCAATTCAGTGATGAGTAAATGTACTCAAGAAGAAAACAATCCGTTGATAAATAGAGGATAGTAAAAATCAGCTAGAAACCTATGATCAATGAATTACTTGAATTTATTAAGACCTGTCAAGATGACGTTTCAAGGCGATATCCCGCGATAGAGAATAGATGTGCTTTAGGTATCCTCAGGATTTAGCCGCAAGTTGAGACAAGTATTTATACTATGCAGAGTAATTAAAATAAATCTATTATAGGAAATCAGGGTGCTTGAATTTATTTTTTATAATTTAATACACTATTAAACTCGATCAATCGTGCGGTATTGAATCGCTTCAGCCACATGGCTCGGTTGAATCAGATCACTGCCAGCTAAGTCCGCAATTGTCCGGGCCACTTTCAAAATCCGGTCGGTTCCCCTGGCTGATAATCCCAACTTCCGAATTGCCGTTTCTAATAAATTTCGCGATGTTTCATCCAACTGACACCACTTCCGTAAGTGACGACTCTGCATTTGGGAGTTACAGCGCACTTTTTTGTCTTGTTCAAACCGGGCCTGGGCTACTTTGCGGGCAGCTTCGACTCGTTGGCGGACATTTGCTGAAGGTTCTCCCCCAGATTGGCGGGTAATTTCTTCCGGTTTCAGGCGGCTGACCGTGACTTGTAAATCAATCCGATCCATCAACGGCCCCGATAACTTGGCCCAATATTGTTCCCGTTGTCTGGGCGAACAGGTACAGGCCTGGACTGGATCCCCAAAATAGCCACAGGGGCAAGGATTGGTGCTGGCTACTAGAGTAAATTGGGCGGGAAACGAGACGGATTGGCGGGTGCGAGAAATGGTGACGGCTCCATCTTCTAGGGGCTGGCGCAAAAACTCCAAGACATCGCGCTTAAATTCGGTTAGTTCATCGAGAAAGAGGATCCCTTGATGAGCTAAGGAAATTTCTCCCGGCCTGGGATAGCTCCCTCCCCCCACTAGGGCTGGGCCAGAGGCGGAATGATGGGGACTGCGAAAGGGCCGATCTTTAATCAATGTGCCCCGTTCTTTAATTAAGCCCGCGACCGAGTGAATTTTAGTCACTTCTAGGGCTTCGTCAAAACTCAAGGGGGGTAAAATTCCCGGTAAACGTCTCGCCAACATGGTTTTCCCACTCCCTGGCGGGCCAACAAAAACCAAATTATGACCTCCAGCAGCGGCAATTTCTAAGGCTCTGCGGGCATGGCTCTGACCTTTGACATCCTGTAAATCTAAATGACTGGTGGGAATTAGTTGGCTGGGAGCTTCGGCTGGATGGGTGAACAACGGGGCCTGGTATTGACTCGGATCATTGAGAAAATTGGCAACTTCACTCAGATGATTAAAGCCATAGACTTTTAAGCCCGCAACGACTGCAGCCTCGTTGACATTCGCCGCTGGTAAAACCAGGCCGGTAATCCCTAACTCTTGTGCCGTGGCCGCAATGGGTAAAACCCCGGCAACTGGCCGTAATGCCCCATCCAGAGATAGCTCTCCCAGAAACAGATGATCCCCCAATAACTCCCCACTCACCTGTTGCGCCGCTGCCAAAATGCCAATACTAATCGGCAAATCAAAACTGGGCCCTTCTTTTTTTAAATCTGCTGGACTTAAGTTAACAACAATTCGCCGCATCGGAAAAGCAAACCCAGCATTCCGAATTGCCGCCTTGACCCGTTCTCTAGCTTCCTGCACGGCCGCATCCGGTAAACCCACCACCACAATGCCCGGTAATCCCCCGGAAACATCCACCTCGACCCCGACCCGCAAGGCTTCAATTCCCAACAGTGACGCACTCCAAACACAGGCCAACATAAGTATTTATCTAGGGTTTCAACTGGAATTTATGATTCTGATCGCTTCTCCCGACCTCTACTCTAGTGCTTATTTTTCCATTTGGCTAAATTCAACGGCGCGGATATCTCTCAGCAAATCTGAACTTTTTCAAAATCTTGAGAGGGGATTCTCCAGGCCCCGATAAGCTAGTGAATGATGACTTTGGATAACGCTCTCCTATGACCTTAGACCCCATAGCCCCGACTTTAGCTCCTGACTCTGAGGCTAGTCTAGAGTTGGGCTTAAATCCGATTGAAATTATTGAAGCCGTTATTTCTGGCCTGGATCAATCGGGCAATCCCCTCGTCAATCACTCAGACGACAGTTCGATTTGGAAATTTACCTACGGCAGCGCGACTGTTTTTGTTCAACTCACGGGGATTGGGGCCGATAGTACAATCACCACTTGGTCACCTGTACTGAATTTACCAGTCGCAAATCCTCCTGGCCTGTACGAAAAACTCTTAGAACTCAACTGGTTAACGACCCTAGAGGCCCGCTTTGCCATTTTCGAGCACCAAGTGATGATTCTCACCAGTCGGACGTTGGCTGAAATTGGGCCGGGAGAAATTGCGCGGGGAATTACCATTGTGGCTAACCTGGCTGATGATTATGACGATGCACTCCAGGCCGAGTTTCCTGCTGCCTAATTTTTTAATGGCGAGATGAATAAAGAGAACCGATCCAGCAGTTATTGGAGCAGTGCATCAGCCGCCCAGTTGTATTTAACTCTTTTGAGCGAACAACTCTGATGATCAGGCTGATGGTTTGGGGCCTGGGGTGAATCGTCAGCAAACTGAGCGGGGTTATCCTCCATTCTGGGAGCACTTTGGGTGTGTCGGGATCGGGAGCAGCTAAGTCCGCTTGAAATGTCCTCTATTTTCACTATTGCCGAGCATTTTTAGATATGTTTACGGCTGCTATGATTCTGGCTGATCAACCCAGGATCGATCCTAGGTGTATCAAACTCTAAATTGAGTAATAGAGGGGAAATGCCTTAGACTCTTTCGGCGAAACATGAACCTTTTGCTGGGGTTTCAGTTGCAGTTGATCATAGTTTTCCCGAGATAAATGAGCCGTTAACACCTGGCCATCATCCAACGTTAACTCCACCTGAATTTCCCATCCCAAATGAATAATTCGACTAACCCGTGCTGGAGCCGTTATCCCATTGGGGGATGTTGAAATGAGAATGTCATGGGGACGGAGGAAAATATCACATTGAGGAGCCTCGGCCTGGTGCTTAAATATTCCTGAGGAACTGGGTAAGACATTGACCGGGCCAATAAAACTCATCACAAACGGACTGGCTGGGTGATCGTAAATTTCCGCCGGAGAACCGACTTGCTCCACTTTGCCCTGATTCATCACCACAATTTCATCCGCCACTTCCATCGCTTCTTCTTGGTCGTGGGTGACAAATACAGTGGTGACATGGACTTCATCGTGTAACCGCCGCAACCAGGCCCGGAGATCTTTCCGCACCTTGGCATCCAAGGCTCCAAAGGGTTCATCCAAGAGTAAGACTTCTGGCTCCACGGCCAATGCCCTAGCCAAAGCGACCCGCTGCCGTTGCCCGCCGGAAAGTTGGGACGGATAGCGATTACCCAGGCCTCCCAGTTGGACTAATTCCAATAATTCATCCACACGGGCATCAATCTTTGCCTTGGGGGTTTTGCGTAGTTCCAGGCCAAAAGCAATATTTTTACGGACATTCATGTGCTTAAAGAGAGCGTAATGCTGGAAGACAAAACCAATATTGCGATCCTGCACACTTTGATGAGTCGCATCCTTACCCGTCAGTAAAATTCGGCCCGTATCAGGAGTTTCTAGGCCCGCAATCAAGCGCAACAGAGTGGATTTGCCAGACCCCGACGGCCCCAACAGCGCTACGAGTGAGCCACTGCCAATGGTTAAGTCCACCTGCTGCACAGCCTGGAAACTCCCAAACTGCTTGGAGACGTTTTCAATTTGAATGCCCATGACTCCAATGCTTAGCCCTTAAATCCGACTTTCCACATCAAGTTACCGTGGTTTTGGCAATTCGTCAAACATGGAACTGAGGCGTTGGCAAGGTTGAGACCGCATTTACTGCAACTGGACAATGGCCAATGGGGCCGGGTTTGTAAAAGTCTGGGAGATTAAGGGGTAAACCGGATAAACTTTTTCTTGCCCACTTGCACAACTTTGCCCAGTAGGTCCTCAATGGCCTGGATCTGCCAATCCACATTGGTGATCTTCTCTCCGTCTAAGCGAACGCCTCCCCCTTGAATTTGACGGCGAGCTTCACTGCTACTCCCACAGATTGGAATTAAGCCCAAGATATAGAAGAACTTGGCCGGTAAGCTAATCGCTCCTAAGGAAAACTCAGGAATTAACTCACGATTTTGACTCACTCCAGAGAGGACAATGGCCTCTAGCTCGGCCTGGGTTTGATTGGCAATCTCTGCTCCATGGTACTGAGTCACGATTTCTTTGGCCAATAATTTTTGTTTTTGGCGTGGATCATTGGGGAGTTGCTCTAGGGGCAAATTGGTCAATAGCTCAAAATATTGATCAATGACTGCATCCGGAACTTTTTCTAGCTTGGAATACATCGAAACAGCATCTTCCCCCAGGCCAACATAGTTTCCCAGGGACTTTGACATTTTCTGCACCCCATCTGTACCCGGCAAAATCGGCATCAACAGGCCAAACTGTGGCGGCAAGTGAAAATGTCGTTGGAGATCTCGCCCCACGGCAATATTAAACTTTTGATCCGTCCCCCCCAGTTCCAGATCACTTTGAATCGCCACCGAGTCATAGCCCTGCATCAATGGATAAAGAAACTCATGGAGATAGACAGGTTGCCCTTGGTGATACCGTTCGGCAAATCCTTCCTTCGCTAACATCTGTCCAACCGTCATTGTGGCTAAAAGCTGACCAATTTTGCTCAGGTTGAGGGATTCGAGCCAAGTGGCGTTGTAGCAAATCTCCAAACGACCGGGGGTGGCAAAATCCAAAATGGGCCGAACTTGATCCAAGTAACTGGCTACATTAGCGGCAACTTGCCCTGCTGACAACTGGGGACGCACCTCCGACTTACCCGTTGGATCCCCAATCTGGGCCGTAAAATTTCCCATAATCAAGACCGCCGTGTGACCCGCATCCTGAAACGCCCGCAGTTTACGCAAAACAATACTGTGGCCCAAATGCACCTCTGCCCCAGTCGGATCAATCCCCAACTTAACCCGGAGAGGACGATTAATCTCCTGTATCCATTGCCAAAGGTTTTCAGCGGATTTTTGAGAATCTGGATTATGGGGGAAAACCTCACTCACTCCCCGTTGTAAGCGACTTAACACATCAGGCCTGGCTAGATTAAGCATGAGTCATCACACAAGTAGGAAATACAATAGCAACAGGACAAGGAGTTATTATATTGCGAGCGTAATAATTTAAGTACATTAGGGGCAATTAAGGGGATAAATCGCAAATGTTATGCTACCAGAGTAGGCGGAATCACCAACCGGATAAAGTGACAGGCTCCGACCGGCCTGGAACACCCCAGCTATTCCTTATCCCGACCTTCTAGATTATCTTTGATTGGGTCAGTCGACGTGCCAACCAATACCATTAGTCCCAAAAGCCAAACCAGGCCTGCCCTGAGCGGGTTTTCTAAATCGGTTCTCCAGGTGGCAGGACAAACCGCATTACTGGTGGCCATGGTCGGTAGCGCAGTGGTAGCTGGAGGTTTACTCGGCCTGGCCATTAGCTTTCGGAACTTACCCGATGTCCGGAGTCTGCGCGGCTATATTCCCAGCGAAACAACCCACATTTACGATGTTAACGGGACATTACTCCTGAGCCTGCATGATGAAGAGAATCGGGAAGTCGTCCCCCTCAATGAAATTTCTCCACATCTGATTCGGGCTGTGATTGCCTTTGAGGATAGTCATTTTTATCAACATCATGGCATTAACCCGGTTGGGATTGGGCGGGCGTTAGTGACGAACTTAACCGCTGGGCGAACCATGGAAGGGGGATCAACCCTAACGATGCAGCTCGTTAAAAACCTCTTCTTAACCCCAGAACGGGCCCTGGGGCGGAAGGTTTCCGAAGCCGTTTTAGCTCTGCGCCTTGAGCAAATATTTGATAAGCAACAGATTCTGGAGATGTACCTGAACCAAGTCTATTGGGGGCATAATACTTACGGGGTACAAACAGCCGCCCGTAGCTATTTCAACAAACCTGCGGCTGACTTAACCCTTGCTGAAGCGGCCATGATGGCGGGCATTATCCAGGCCCCAGAAGCTTTTAGTCCCTTTATAGATTTTAAAACCGCCAAACAGCGTCAGGGATTGGTCTTAGAGCGGATGCAGGAGTTGGGCTGGATTACCCCTCAAGAGGCAGCCGTAGCCCGGAACCAAAACATTCAGCTTGGAGAAATCACCTCCTTTAGCGGTAGCCGCAGCCCCTACATTACCGACACTGTGATGCAGGAACTCAGCCAGCGGTTTGGGCGAGAAGCGGTGATTAAGGGAGGAATGCGCGTCCAAACAACTTTTGACCTCAAAACCCAAGAAATCGCCGAAAAAGTGGTTAAAAATGCAGCTAAACGCCTAGCCGGAGTTCGGGCCGAGCAAATGGCTTTAGTGGCGGTCGATCCCCGCACCCACTACATTAAGGCAGTTGTTGGTGGGGTAGATTATCAGAAAAGTCAGTTTAATCGTGCCACCCAGGCCATGCGCCAACCGGGTTCTGCCTTTAAGCCCTTTGTCTATTACCAGGCCTTTGCCAGTGGCCGTTATACCCCAGACTCTTCCATTACCGATTCTCCAGTCACCTATCGGGATGGCGGTGAAGTTTACAGCCCCCAAAATTATGATCGGAGCTTCTCTGGTTCCATGTCTATTCGTGCCGCTCTGGCTTCTTCGCGCAACATTCCCGCGGTTGTTTTAGGGCAACAGGTGGGGATCAATAAAGTCATTGAAACCTGTCGAATTCTGGGAATTAGAAGCCCCATGCTCCCCGTGATTTCCTTACCCCTTGGGGCGGTGGACTTAACCCCCCTAGAAATTACCAGTGCCTATGCCACATTTGCCAATAACGGCTGGCAGTCGGAAACGACATCTATTGTCCAAATTACTGACAATACCGGCCATCTCCTCCTTGACAATACCCCCCGTCCCAAATTAGTCCTTGACCCTTGGGCCGCCGCTGCCCTCAACAATGCCATGCAAAGCGTCATTACTAGCGGAACAGGGACAGGGGCGGCGATTGGACGACCTGCGGCCGGCAAAACTGGCACAACCTCCTCGGAACGGGATATTTGGTTTGTCGGGTATGTACCGCAATTAGCAACCGCTGTTTGGGCCGGAAACGATAACTATGCGCCACTGGGCAAGGGAGCGACAGGTGGGGGGATGATGGCTCCGATTTGGCGGGAGTTTATGTCCCAGGCCCTCAAAGATATTCCAGTAAAATCCTTTGCGCCAATGTCCGAATTTACCCGCCCCAAACCCAATAAATAATTAGAGGTTTAATATCCAGCCCTTGCGGAGAACGGGCCTAAAAATATCCCTTAGCCTCAGTGAAGTAAGAGTGAATCAACTCCAAAGCAAAGGGAATTTAACCTAAATTTATTTTTATGAGATACCCAGAGGGTTAAACCAGATTTTCCAAGCATGATCATACCTAGAGGACTCAGGTTAGGACTCTGAAAATCCCTAGTTTTTTTGCTGGGCCTCGGTTTGCACAAAGAGAATAATCAAAAACACTGTCGGTACGAGGACGAACAAGGCAGTCGCAACCAGGCCTAAATCATTAACTTCCATTGCCAAAAACCTCCCTGAGTAACTTTAATTTCCACAAAATACTAGGCATCAACCCAGACCTGCTAAATACGGTAACACTTCTAGGGCTTGGTTTTGACAGTCACCGGGCCATTCACTTTGGTTTGACAAGCAAGACGAAAGGACTCTGGTTTTTTCTTGAGCTTGCGGTTTTCCACCGGGGTACGCTCCGAGAGATTTTCCATGCCCTCGACAATTTCCACAATGCAAGTCCCACATTGTCCATAACCATTACAATTCATTAACTTACCTTTCAAAGTGTAAAGATCGATCCCCGCTTCTAAGGCTCGTAAACGCAGATTTGCCCCAGTAGCGGCGACAACTTCTTTGCCTTCTTTAACAAACGTAATATTGGTCACACGGACATCCTCAATCGTACTTGCCATAGGGTCTAATGCTAGTTACACTTCTTTATACATTCTCATTCTGGCAGAAAACTCCTTGGGTATTGGCTATATTGCGGTTAGGTTGACAGCTAACTCAGCGTTAGAGCAAATGCACAGTTCCCCGTACCTCTTGTTTCAAGAGCGATGAGTGGATTGGATAGCTCCGGCCCGGCCTGTTGCGTCTGACCTGTGATAGCAGTCCCGAATGAGTCTTGATTGCTGAAAATTGCTGGTAGATAATAAAAATTCATCATGCAAACCCTTAAGTTTTGTATAGGAGGCCTGTAGTCAATGGGACTACCCTGGTATCGCGTTCATACGGTGCTGATCAATGATCCAGGCCGGTTAATTGCCACCCACCTGATGCATACAGCCCTCGTTGCAGGTTGGGCCGGCTCGATGGCTTTATACGAATTAGCCATTTTTGATCCAAGTGATCCTATCCTCAACCCCATGTGGCGGCAAGGGATGTTTGTTCTGCCCTTCATGACTCGTTTGGGTGTGTCTGGATCTTGGGCAGGTTGGAGTATTACGGGCGAAACCGGCCTTAACCCTGGTTTCTGGAGCTATGAAGGGGTTGCTATTGCCCATATTGTCCTTTCGGGCTTGCTGTTCCTGGCGGCTTGTTGGCACTGGGTCTATTGGGATTTGGAACTCTTCCGCGACCCTCGCACGGGAGAGCCAGCCCTCGACTTGCCAAAAATGTTTGGGATTCACTTGTTTTTGTCTGGTTTACTCTGTTTCAGCTTTGGTGCTTTTCACTTAACAGGATTGTTCGGGCCTGGGATGTGGGTTTCGGATCCCTACGGTTTGACCGGAAGTATTCAACCCGTTGCCCCGGCCTGGGGGCCTGAAGGCTTTAACCCCTTTAATCCAGGGGGAATTGTTGCCCACCACATTGCCGCCGGGATTGTTGGGATTATTGCTGGGTTATTCCACTTGATTGTCCGCCCGCCCCAACGCCTCTACAAAGCCTTGCGGATGGGGAATATTGAAACCGTTCTCTCGAGTAGTATTGCCGCCGTCTTCTTTGCGGCCTTTGTCGTCGCGGGAACCATGTGGTATGGCAGTGCCGCAACGCCGATTGAACTGTTTGGGCCGACTCGCTACCAGTGGGATAGCTCTTACTTCCAACAGGAAATTAACCGCCGGGTGCAAACCTCTTTGGCCAATGGGGCAACGGAAGCCCAGGCCTGGTCTGCCATTCCCGAAAAGTTAGCCTTCTATGACTACATCGGGAATAACCCTGCCAAAGGGGGTCTGTTCCGGGTTGGAGCCATGAATAGTGGCGATGGCATTGCGCGGGGTTGGGATGGTCATCCTGTCTTCCGTAACAAAGCGGGTGAAGAACTCTATGTCCGCCGGATGCCGAACTTCTTTGAAAACTTCCCGGTGATTTTGACCGATAAAGATGGCGTGGTTAAAGCTGACATTCCTTTCCGACGGGCTGAGTCAAAATATAGCTTTGAGCAGCAAGGTGTCACGGTTAGCTACTACGGTGGTGCATTGAGTGGACAAACCTTCAGTGATGCCAACACGGTGAAAAAAGCCGCTCGCCGGGCCCAGTTGGGTGAGGCCTTTGAATTTGACCAAGAAACCCTCAACTCTGATGGGATTTTCCGCACCAGTCCGCGGGGTTGGTTTACCTTCGGTCATGCGGTCTTTGCGTTGCTCTTTTTCTTTGGTCACATTTGGCATGGAGCACGGACACTGTTCCGGGATGTCTTCTCCGGGATTGATCCAGAACTTTCTGCCGAACAAGTGGAATGGGGCTTCTACCAAAAACTGGGAGATGTCAGCACCCGCCGCAAAGAACCTATTTAATCCTCACCAGCGAGTTTAACTATGGAAAGCATTGCTTACGTCTTTATTTTTGCCTGCATCATTGGCTTATTCTTCTTTGCAATTTTCTTCCGGGAACCCCCGCGGATTACCAAAAAGTAAGAGGGTTTAACTCCAGGGCCTGGGTTCCTTAAGTCAGGTTCGGGTTACAGGCAAGCTGAACTAAATTATCTTGGCAATAGTCATTCTTACGGGAGTGGCTATTTTTTATGGGTTAAATTTCAAAACTCTGAACCAGGCCCCAACCCTAAGCCGATACCCTCAAGACACTTTTTTTGTTCGCTAATCATGGTGGTCAAACTGTCTGCATCAGGATGATCCCAGCCCAGAAGGTGTAAAAAGCCGTGGGAGGCTAACCAGGCCAGTTCGGTTAATAATTCATGGCCCTGGGCCTGGGCTTGCTGGGTTGCGGTTGTCAGAGAAATAACAATATCCCCGAGATAGACCGGTTCGGTTGGCTCATCAAAGACAGGGAATTCTACCTCTGAAGCAGCAAAAGCTAATACATCAGTTGGTCGATCAATCTTGCGATACTGGGTATTTAAGGCCTGAATTTCAGCATCATCCGTCAGCCGCAGGGTTAACTCATAGTCTCCAGACTCAGGCATCAACAACTCTGACCATCGCTGAAACCAGGCCTGCCATTGGTCTGAGTTAATAATTTCTGGCTCAACATTGAGGGTGTCCCCAACTTGCAGACAGAGTTCTACCCGCGGCGAAATTGAACGGATATTCATTAGCGCGTCAAATAGGCCAGGCCAATCAAAACACCCAATAAGCCAATGGTTGTTAGGGCAAAGTGCTTCAGGGATGTTCCAGATTTTTTCACCATATTCCGCATGGCCAACTTCACATAACTATCTGGGGGGGGAGGTTGGGGAGCGGGACTATCCACAGCAGGCTCTAGGCTGTCGGGGGACTGATCCTCGGGCAAATTAGTAGTCACATCAATCTCCAAAATGTAAAAAAAGACCTGTCTTAGTTCAGTGTCGTGACAAAAATTAATCCTTTCCTATTCTAGGGCTTGAAATCGTCCATTCCGGCAGATATAACTGGGGTGGCCTACTTTCCCTGTCCCTCCTTCACCATCCGCTCAATGGTCATGGCCCGTAGGAAGGGATCTGGTCCTTCAGGAAAAACTTCATAAAAATCATTGCCCGGTAAGCGCATGAGTTGAATGTAGTCTTTATCGTTCTGGATGAGATATATTCCTGGTGGCCAGGCCTTGGCGCTTTTGACAGGCATCGGTAGCTCTTGATGATGAGTGCCATCAGAAACATAGCGAATGACTTGAAAGGTTGGCCGATAAATGACCCGATCTTTACCCGTTTCAGCATCTCGAATTTTCCGGAAAATAATTCGGTCAAGCACACGGGGAACAATTTCCGTTTCACTGCCCCCTTGTTGCAGGTTTAACTCAATAAAAACATCCTCTAAGGTTTTTTCTTGAAATGGATTAGTCGGCTCCAAGGCAGACTGAACTGCTGCTTCGGCCGCGATGAGGGGTTCTGGCTCTGGTGCTGGCGTTTCTGTTTGCTTTTGCTTCATCCGGCTGAGAATATCTTCCAAGTAGGTCAGTTCAACAGCCGTAATTTTGCCATAACTTAGTAACCAAGTCTGTAAACTAACTGCCACGGAGGGTTCCAGGCCTTGGATGAATTTTTTAAGATTTAACTCCTCAAATCGAATAGACTTTAGGAACAGTTCTGTTTGTCCCAAAATCATGGAAAAATCCATCAATTCCATTCTTTTCCCGCTGGGGTAGAGATCTCGAATATCCAAATTAATTTGAATTGGGTGAGTGGAAATTTGATAGATCATGTCATAGAGCCAGTCTAGGGTAACAATCTCCTGATCAATCATCCAAAGAGTGAGATTAAACGCAGTTTGGGCATCTACTTCCCGAGCGAGATATTTGAGAATAACTTGATGGGGATCGACTTGCAGTAACTCAAGAAAAAACTCTAACTGCTCTGTCTTGAGAGTTAATTGAGAATAGGATTTAATTTTCTTGAAAACAGCCTGATCCCGTGGCGAGAGTTGGGCAAAGGCTCGTTGTTCATTACCAAACATTGTGGTAGCTCACTGGGCTATTTTGTGATGACTGAAGCCAGGACTGTTTTCACAACCAGAGATGATAAAGTGATCATCCTGATGAGTCTGGAATTAACAGGGTGAATCGAGCCAGACCACTGGCAACATCAAGGTCGGCTTAGGAGGGCAGGGGCTAGTCAGCCAAATAGAAAACTATTGAATGTTATCCTACCCTGAAGTACCCTGCTTGATAGCAATTCTTTGTGCTTATTCACGTTCCTTATGTTCGGTCTAGGGGGGCAATTTCTCCCTCAACCTGGTAACAATTATTAACTCAGTGATCAAGATCACCGCCATGCCCTATTTTCATAGCCGAGAGTAGGGGTAATGAGGTTAGCTGCCAGGGGACTTTATAGATTCTGGCCTGGACATTGCGGGGAAGAAGCATCAATGAATAAAGATCAAGACGAACGCCATGTTCTGATTATTAATGGTTTGCAAGGTCGCCAGGCCATTGCCCTAGAAGCGGCTGCCTATTCCGTGGGTCGAGATTTAACCAACGCCATTGTTTTAGACTTTGACACCGTATCCCGACAACATGCCATCTTGCTCCGGGTTCCAGTTCCTGGCACGAATCAATACCGTTATCGCCTAGTAGATGGCAATGCCGATGGTAAACCTAGCACCAATGGCACATTCATTAATGGTAAGCGCTGTCTGAGTGAGCAATTAAATCATGGGGATACGATTCTATTTGGGCGGAAAATTAAGGCAGCTTATTTGACTGTGGCCATGGCTGAAAATGAGTTTAGTAGCTATTTGGAATCCATCGCCTACCAAAGCATCAAATCCCAAACCCTTAGTCCGAAAGAAACCTTGGTTGGTACAGAGTTTTCCGGGGAACAACTGGCTCAGGAATTAAATAAACGCACCAAGGATGTTGAGTTTCAGCCTTTGGTGGCAGGCCCGATCAAAAATTCTGAGCCGGGTAGTCTGGTTGGGGAAACTACGGGACAGTTGGTGACAGAAAAAGCTGCCCCAGAGAGCAACACCTTGAAGGCAACGGTTCACGAACATGGCTTGGATCCGGCCCAACGGCTAGGTTTACAGCGAACTGTGGCGGCTGTTGTGGTTGTGTTAGCCCTAGTGACAGGGATAGGACTCTATATCCATTCTCAGCAACCGCAGCCCGGCCTGGAAAACTCACCTACCCAAGCCCCATAAGTTCAAATCTCTGGCCGGTTTTATTCACACCCCCTTCATAAGGCTCGTGACGATGCTCATTGTTCATAGGCAGCTACTTGTTTAACCATTGGCAGAATCTCTTGTCCAGAAAATATTGTTCTGATGCCCTAAAATTGAAGAGTAGCCCTTGGAATATGAACACCCTATGTCTCGGATTAAATCCCTTTTAGCCATTGGCCAACCTGGAGATGCTGTCTGCGTAGAGGGCTGGGTGCGGACGAAGCGAGAGTTAAAAGACTTTGCCTTTCTGGAAGTTAACGATGGCTCTTCTTTATCTGGCCTACAAGTGGTGCTAACCCCGACCCTTCCGAACTATGAAGCTCTCATCAAACAAGTTAATACCGGGGCTGCGGTGTCCTGTGAAGGGGTACTAGTCGCATCTCAAGGGAAGAACCAACGCATTGAACTCCAGGCCCAGGCCCTGACACTGTGGGGTGAAGCAGATCCGACTACCTATCCCCTCCAGAAAAAACGCCACAGCTTTGAGTTTCTTCGCACCTTGGGGCATTTACGCGGACGCACCAATACCTTGGGGGCCATGTTTCGGGTTAGAAATGCCTGTGCAACGGCGATTCATCAGTTTTTCCAAGCGCGGGGGTTTCTCTGGGTCCATACACCGATCATTACCGCCAGTGATTGTGAAGGGGCCGGGGAAATGTTTGCGGTCACCAGCCTCAATTTACAAAACCTGCCCAAGCTCCCCAGTGGAAATATAGATTTTAGTCAAGATTTTTTTGAACGGCCAGCCTATCTCACCGTTAGTGGGCAGTTGGAAGCCGAAATTATGGCGATGGCCTTTAGTAATGTCTATACCTTTGGGCCAACCTTTCGGGCTGAAAACTCCAATACCTCCCGCCATTTAGCCGAATTTTGGATGGTGGAGCCGGAGATGGCCTTTTGTGATCTGGACGGGGATATGGACTTAGCAGAGGATTTTCTCAAGTTTATTTTTCGCTATGTGCTTGACCATTGCCCAGAGGATATGCAGTTTTTCCAAGACCGGATTGACAAGACCGTGTTAGAGACGGCTGACCAAATTATCAACAATGAATTTGCCCGGATTACCTATACGGAAGCGGTGGCACTCTTAGAGAAATGTGGGCGGGTGTTTGAGTTTCCGGTCGAGTGGGGCCTGGATTTGCAATCGGAACATGAGCGATATTTAGCCGAGGACTATTTCAAAAAGCCAGTCATTGTCACGGACTATCCCGCTAAGATTAAAGCCTTTTATATGCGCCTTAGTGAGGATGGACAAACCGTGCGGGCGATGGATATTCTTGCGCCCAAGATTGGAGAGATTATTGGTGGTTCTCAACGGGAAGAACGCCTCGACATTCTCACCCAACGCATCCAGGCCCAGGGGTTAGACCCACAAACCTATTGGTGGTACTTAGATTTACGCCGCTATGGAACTGTGCCGCACGCGGGCTTTGGCCTGGGCTTTGAGCGATTGGTGCAGTTTATGACCGGGATGGATAATATTCGGGATGTGATTCCCTTTCCTCGCTTTCCAGGTAGTGCCGAGTTTTAGCCTCAATTCGGACATTTGACGTTGATCATCACCACGCTACCCAACCCACTGAGTCAGCTTGATTCCGGGCATATTGACTGATTCGCGACCTCCCGGCAATCCTGAGGAGTCCCTGTCTAGTCGAGGTTTAAACAAGCACCTACCCTAAGAGGCCGTGGAAGTGTTGGTAAAGTCAGCAATCGGAATCGTGAAATGAAAGGAACTCCCTTGATCCCGTCCGGCTGATTCCGCCCAAATTGTCCCGCCGAGGTTCGTAATCACTTGCCGACAAATAGCGAGACCCAGGCCTGTTCCCCCGGCTGAACGTCTTAAAGCTCCCTCCTCCTGATAAAAGCGATCAAAAACTGCCTCCAAGCGATCCGGTTCAATCCCACGCCCCGTATCCGTGACCGTAATTTCCAACATTCCTGGGGCCTGGGGCTGGGCAGCAATCCGAATTTCCCCCGTTTGTTCTGTAAACTTACAGGCATTATCTAAAAGCTTCGAGAGCACCTCCACCAACCATTCCCCATCGGCTCGGACAAGGGGCAACTCCTCCGGCAAGACCGTGACAATCTCTGGGAGTTCTTCTTTGGGGGTGCGCAAACTGGTCAACGCCAAATCAACAATTTCCTGCATCGGAATCGGCTCAGGATGCCACTGAACGCGGCCACTTTCCAATTGGGAGAGGGTGAGAAAATCCTGGATGAGTTTCCGCATCCGTTCCGCATCGTTCAAGGCGGTAGAGAGCATGACCTGGCGCAATTCTAGGGGCATATCCGGCTCACTGGCCAAACTTTCTAGGCACACTTGAATGGTAGATAGAGGGGTTCGCAGTTCATGGCCGGTAATGGCAATTAAATTACTGCGGGTTCGGTCAAGGGCTTCTAATTGGCTGTTGAGGTCTTCCAAGTCGGCGTAGGATTCCGCTTGAATCAGAGCCACACCCACCTGAGTTGCGATGGCTTCCACCAAATCGACATCTGTTTCCGCCCAGGCCCTGCTCTCCTGCCGATGTAATTCCACCACCCCCAACAACCGCCCTTGGTACAGGACTGGAGCTAAGAGTAGGGCTTGAATCTGATGGGATTGGAGCAGGTCATGGTATTGGCTACGCTCTAGCAGACGGGGATCGCTAGGAACGGACTCCACGGTCACAGGACGCTGGCTACTGACTAACGTTTGAAACAGGGGATTTTGTTGTAGGGGCCAGGTATGGGCACGCAGGGAGCTAGCGGAGGAGAGGATATATTCGTGGTACAAACGGGTACTTAAATCACTGGCTTTACAGCGGTAAATTAAGCAGCGTTGACAGCCCACGGCCCGGCCCAATTCCGTCACTGCAACTGCGAGGATCTGCTCTGGATCCAGAGAACAGCGAATCGCAGCCGTAATGGAGTTAATCAGGCGTTCTTTGCGTTCTTGAATCGAAATTTGTTTATAGGCCTTATTCTGCTTGTACTGGCCGGCCTGGAGATAGGTGACTAGACGATCCGCAAAGGGAGCTGGATCGCTGCCATGACTGCTCTGGGTCAGATGATCCCCCACCCGCGCTAACCCTTGTTTCAGCTTCTTTTTCAGATGGGGGCAATAGTGCTGGATCCGCTCTAAGAGAATTTGGGCCGCAACAGCAGTCGTTTGACGCTCAAAAGTCCAAATCCCTTCAAAGCGGCGGGCCTGGTCGAGGTGGAGTTGCTGGGTATCCGCGAGGGCCTGGGGCGAGAGAGGGATTTCCCGACAGATTAAACAAGCGGCATAATCCCGACTAAGAGCCACCAAATGCCATTCTTGACTAAGGGCATCAGCAGGATCAAAGGCAACAGTTTCATAATGATCAGAACAATTAGTAAACTCGGTTTCCGGAGCGGCTAGGACATAAACTTGATCCGATTTACTGGCAATGCGCAAATACCGATGAGCTTCTTGGCGATAGAATCGTTCTCGCTGAAAGCTAGCAATGATTACTGGCGCGTCCTGCCCCGCTAACACCTGGTCTTCCATCGCGTGGGAGAGGGCCGTCAAGGAGGACTTGAAGTACATCTGCGGCCGCAAGTGGGGCTGGGCCTGGAGGAGTTCCTGCAACACAGATGTAGAAAGAGGCATGGGTGATCTGACCCAATCAAACAGTAGTGAACTCAAGCGGTTGCCATGGATTTTTCCATGGTATTTCCTAGACTACCGGATTTATGCCCTCAGGGCTGGGAACGGCGTTTTTGGAGGAAATCAGGAATGTCTAGCTTAGGCTTGTTGGTATCTGTAGCTGACAGGGAAATATTGGGGGGAGATGGGTTAGTCACCGTTGCGGAAATGGGACGGATATTTTTTTGCTTATTGATAGTTTTGGGCTCAATCCCCCCCGAAAACCCCGTCGCAATCACCGTTACCTTAATTTCCCCTTGGAGGGAATCATCGACAACTGCCCCAAAGATAATATTGGCATCTACATCCACCACTTCATAGATTACTTCAGCAGCGGCATTGACCTCATGGAGTGTCAAGTCAACCCCACCCCGGACGTTGAGGACAATTCCTCTGGCTCCTTCGATAGAGGATTCCAAGAGCGGCGAGGAAATGGCCGTAATGGCAGCTTCCCTGGCCCGAGACTTACCCGAGGCAACCCCAATACCCATCATGGCGGAACCCGCATCGGCCATCACCGCTCGGACATCGGCAAAGTCCACATTAATCAGGCCGGGCAGGTTAATAATGTCTGAAATACCCTGTACCCCTTGCCGTAAAACATCATCGGCCACTTGAAATGCTTCTTGGACGGTGGTTTGCTCCGAGATCACCGAGAGAATCTTATCGTTGGGAATGACAATTAAAGTATCAACGCGACTTTGGAGAGCTTCGATTCCTTCTTCAGCCTGTTGACCCCGGCGGCGACCCTCAAACGTAAAAGGACGTGTCACCACTGCTACGGTTAAGGCTCCCTGCTCTTTGGCCACTTCGGCCACTACAGGCGCTGCTCCAGTCCCAGTTCCCCCTCCCATGCCACAGGTAATAAAGATTAGATCGGCATCTTTGAGGGCATTGGCTAGGTCTTCTCGAGATTCTTCAGCTGCTTTTTGTCCAATGGAAGGATTCCCCCCGGCTCCCAGGCCACGGGTCAGCTTATTGCCCAGTTGTAAACATTGATGGGCTAAGGATTGGGACAGGGCCTGGGCATCGGTATTAACAGACCAAAATTCGACACCGGCAACCTGGCTACTAATCATCCGGTTTACGGCATTTCCACCACCACCACCGACTCCAATTACTTTGATTTTGGCTGCATTTTCCACGAATTATTCCTAGCTCCCTACCACCGTCATTGCTGATTGGTTGTGGCGTATAACTTTGATCTGTAAACAAATTCACCGTTACTTAAACTTAAAATTGTCCCAGTGTCAAGATAAACACCGCCCTAATAACGCTCTATCTTAGGGGTAAATGGCAGATTTTGGCTGGTCTTCATCATCTGTAAAACAATATTTTTAGGTTTTTAGGTTGTGATTTCAAGAAAAATGGTAGGAAAGCCCTGAGATCATGACATCTCAGAATCTCCCACCATTACTGCGGGGTTAGTAATTAGACGAGCTTGAGTTTGAGTCCCAGGCCCTAGTAGGTTTCAACGTGCCAACGTCCTTCTTTTTTGAGGGTACCTTTTAGGAAGTCAGTCCAATCCACCCCATTTTTAGCTGCGGCTTGGGTCATGGCTTCATCAATTCCTGGTTCCATCCCCTTGAGACCACACATATAGACGTGGGTATTTTTCTGTTGAATCAGATTCCAGAGTTCGTCCGCGTGTTCGGCAATCCGGCCTTGGATGTACATTTTACCCCCGTCTGCTGTTTTCTGTTCTCGGCTGATGGCATAGGTGAGGCGGAAATTATCGGGGTATTTCGCTTGAATTTCCTCTAACTCTTCTTTGTAGAGGATGTTGGGAGTATAGGCTACACCAAAGAATAACCAGGCCAAGCCCTTGAATTGATAATCTGGGTTATTTTCTTTAAACATCCGCCAAAGATAAGCTCGGAATGGGGCAATCCCCGTCCCAGTTCCCATCATGATGATCGTCGCAGTCGGATCATCAGGCAGGAGCATTTCTTTGCCCACAGGCCCCGTGACTTTCACCTCATCTCCGGGTTGGAGTTTATTCAGGTAGGAGGAACAGACTCCATAAACCTTCTCGCCTGTTTCCTTATTCTTGTACTCTAATTGGCGAACACAGAGGGAAATGGTTTTATCATCAACCCGATCCCCGTGACGAGTGGAGGCAATGGAGTAAAGGCGGAGTTTGTGGGGTTTGCCTTTATCATCCGTACCGGCCGGGATAATCCCAATGCTTTGGCCTTCCACATAGGTGAGTTCACTGCCTTCGAGATCAAACATAATGTGCTTGACCGTCCCTTCTCCCCCTTCCCGCACCAGTTCTTCGCTTGAGATGACCTTGCTGATGAGCGGATTATTGGGGCGATAGGTGTTGACGGGAACATCCGCTTTTGCTTTTTTGGCGGTAGGTTCTGGGGCAGGTGTGGCGGCTTCAACGATGGGGGTGACGGGAGAGACAGTGGCCTGGGCAGCAGTTTCCGCAGTGATGGGCAGAATACTGATGATCTTGCCCCCTAAGCGGGAGATTTCTTGCATGAACTGATTCATGCGGGCATAGGGGACGTTATAAAAAACACTGCCACTGCGCCGAATTGCATAATCGGATTTATCGCTTTCACTGCTTTGGCGGAGGCCGACAACTTCGTAACGGAATATCCGGTTGCCGAAACCTGTATTTCCAGTAACCGCACTCGAGTTAAACATTGGCGCAACGTTCTCCCAGACTAGACTTTCAAAAATAACTGATTCGATCTTTATAACTTATCTTAAATAATTTCATGCTCCGTAATCCTGAAAAAAGTTTAATGATTTTCCAGGCCCCGGCTCACTTTTTAAGAGTATAGGGGGAAATATTCTCTACTATCAATAAGTTTCCGTCCTGATTAATATCCACCAGCAGGTAACAGTAAAACCCATCTATATCCAGGGAACATAGGGGAATTTGAATATTCTCTGTCCTGCCAGAATCCTTAGTTGATAGGCGTTAAAGCGGCTTTGTAACGAAAGAATGCGGGTTTGGGGGCAAAATCTGGATAAAAAAGGGCTGAAATCCATATAAGTTAATGGTTTTCCCGATCCAGATGCTATTTTTCTGTTCTAGAATGAGGCATTGGATTATTCAGCCCCGAAAATGTTCCACGGCTGACCAGAGTTGCTTCAGACCCCCTTAACATTTAATTGGAGAAGTCTATGAACAAGGCCGAGTTAGTTGATGCAGTTGCAGATAAGGCAAATGTCACAAAAAAACAGGCGGAAGTTGTCATCTCGGCCGCCGTTGATGTGATTATGGATGCCGTAGCCGATGGCGATAAAGTAACCCTGGTTGGCTTTGGGGCCTTTGAACCCCGGGAGCGCAAAGCACGGGAAGGACGCAATCCCAAAACGGGTGAAAAAATGGAAATTCCGGCCACTAAAGTTCCAGCTTTTTCGGCTGGCAAATTGTTCAAAGAAAAAGTCTCTCCCCCTGCGCCCCCGGCCCCAACCCCTGGTAAAAAGAAATAAATTTCCCCTTGAACTTACCACCGCGCCATGGTGGAAATCTCCGTTGGGCAGCAACTTTAGCCGGTTGTGATTCAGCGGAGATTCTTGATTTTTCAGCCAGTATCAATCCGTTGGGGATGCCGGAGTCGGTGCGGCCCGCCCTGAAAGAGTCATTCGATCTAATTCAGCACTATCCCGACCCAGATTGCTTGAGACTGCGCCAGGCCCTTAGTCGTGTTCATCAACTTGATCCAGATTGGCTATTAGTCGGGAATGGGGCGGCGGAACTGCTCACTTGGGCGGCCCGAGATTTAGAGCCGTTTCAACCCGTGGGCCTGCTAACACCAGCATTCGCGGACTATTACCGGGCCTTAGAGGCTTTTGGCGTGGCATCTTATCCAATTCCTTGGCAACGTTGGCAGCCACCAAAACTATCTTTATCATCCTTATTTCCCCCAGAACTGACCGGGCTAATTCTGAACAACCCCCATAATCCCACAGGGCAACTTTGGCAGCAATCAGATTTGTTAGCACTGTTACGAGGGCGAACCTGGGGCCTGGTGGTTGTGGATGAAGCTTTCATGGATTTCTGCTCTCCGCAGACAACTCAAAGCCTGATTCCTTGGGTACAAGAATTCCCCAATTTGGTCGTTTTGCGCTCTTTGACTAAGTTCTATGCCTTACCCGGCCTGCGGATTGGCTATGCTGTTGGCCAACCATCCCGATTAAGCCAATGGCAACGGTGGCGAGATCCCTGGACTGTCAATAGCTTGGCCCTGGTCGCCGCAGAAGTGGGTCTAGAGGATCGGCAGTTTCAAAGACAAACCTGGGCCTGGTTACCGGATGCCCGAGAGAGTCTTTATCAAGGATTAATCAGGATACCAGGCCTGGTTCCCTATCCCAGCGCGGCGAATTTTATCTTGGTGCATTACTCCGGCTCCGTCCTGACACTGCAAACCCAACTGTTAGAAAGGGCGCGAATTTTAATTCGGGATTGCCTGAGTTTTCCAGAATTAGGGAATGGGTATTTTCGTGTAGCTGTCCGCACTCATGCCGAAAATCAACAACTCCTAACGGCATTAGCCCAAATCCTAGAGTCAACGAATGATCGCCGTTCCCAGGCCGAAAAGAGGATGCTAGGATAGCTGGTAAGGCATTTTCTTGAGGACTTGTGGTGATACGCCCAGCAACCCTTCCCCTGCCCTTGCCGGCCCCAACCACCTATCTAACTGATCACAGTCGTCTTAAGCTTTTCTCTGGTTCTGCTAATCCCCCCCTTGCCCAAGAAATTGCCCATTACCTTGGTATTGACCTAGGGCCAATGGTACGCAAGCGGTTTGCGGATGGAGAGCTTTACATCCAAATCCAAGAATCTATCCGGGGCTGTGATGTTTATCTGATTCAACCCACCTGCCAACCCGTTAATGATCACTTGATGGAACTCTTGATCATGATTGATGCCTGTCGGCGGGCCTCAGCGCGGCAAGTGACGGCGGTGATTCCCTACTATGGCTATGCCCGAGCCGATCGCAAAACCGCAGGCCGGGAATCCATTACAGCCAAGTTAGTCGCAAACTTGATTACCCAGGCCGGGGCCAGCCGGGTTTTGGCCATGGATCTCCACTCAGCCCAAATTCAAGGCTACTTTGATATTCCTGTGGATCATGTCTATGGCTCTCCCATTCTGTTGAATTATCTGCGTAGTAAAGACTTTTCGGATTTGGTCGTGGTGTCCCCAGATGTTGGCGGTGTCGCCCGAGCCCGCGCCTTTGCGAACAAACTCGATGATGCCCCCCTCGCCATTATTGATAAACGCCGCCAGGCCCACAATGTTGCGGAAGTGATGAATGTAGTCGGGGATGTGGCAGGGAAAACAGCGGTCTTGGTGGATGACATGATTGATACGGCCGGGACGATTGTCGAGGGGGCGCGCCTACTGCGAAAGGTTGGGGCCAAAGCTGTCTATGCCTGTGCCACCCATGCCATTTTTTCACCGCCGGCCATTGAGCGTCTCTCCAGCGGTGTTTTTGAAGAGGTGATTGTCACCAATACCATTCCTGTCGCCGAATCTAGCTATTTTGAACAATTACGAGTTCTGTCTGTCGCTAGTATTGTCGGGGAAACCATTTGGCGAGTTCATGAAGATAGCTCAGTCAGTAGTATGTTCCGCTAAGGTCTAAAGCCCTTTAAATCCAACTAACGAGAAACTACTCTGAAGGGATCAATCTCCAACCAAAAAAGTTAGCCCTTATAATTTCTAAGGAATGCTTTCCTAAACAAATGTCCTTAGAGCGACTCAATATTGTTGAAGTTGAAACCAAGTGGAGCTATCGCAGTTTCGAGCTATATCGAGGAGATATTACCGCCTTAAGGGAGCCGATTGATTTACTGGTTGTCTCAGCCTTTGCTAACAGTTATGCTCCGACAAGCGGGAGTGTCATTGGTGCGCTTTATGACAAGCTGAATATCAACGTTGATAACTTGGCTCGCACCCCCTACATGCAATTAAAACAGGCCTTTGGCTGTTGGGTATCCCAGGCCCTGAGTCATCCAATTTTCGCGGGAATTTTATGTTTGGAATTTATTGGCACAGGCTTTTCCATCTCGGAGGTATTTGAAAATCTATTCACAGTTCTTGCCATCTTAGAATTACGGAACGTTAAGATCAGAAGCCTAGCTTTACCGATGTTGGGCACAGGTCATCAACAGATCAATCATGAACAAGTCACCAACTGTTTACTCAAATGTGCGATCAAATTTTTAGAGCATTCTGAACATTTACAGCGGATTCTTTTTATTGCCTATGGAGCCAGATCAGCGCACCGACTGGATGAGGCAATCAATAAAACCTTAAATTGGGTCAATATCATCATTCCCAAAGGGCAACTGATGATCGGGATTCGTCAAGATATTCAAGGCAAAATTGAGCAAGCACTGCCCCTGGCCCATCCTTCAGCCCATGAGACCCTGATCACACTCAAACGCTTTGTATTGAATGAAAACAGTAAGTCCTTTGAATTAGGTGTTGCTGCTAGACGGTTTACAGAACTGATGGTGGATGATCTCCTCCAAGAATTGGAATATGACCTCCTAAGAGTTAGCTTATATCGCAAAATTGGCTACTTAAAAGATATTGGCGTTGCGGAGTGGATGACCAGTTATATGCACGTTCTCCGCGTTCTTGGCAATGAATCAGCCCATCATCAAGACCAGGCCTGTCGTCGTCCTGCAACTATTAGTGAGTCAGATTTGGGATTATGTTTGTTTTGCATTGAGCGATTACTTGACTTTTGGCTGGAACATTTACAAGGACATTATGCTTAAGCGTTCATCCTGTTATGAATTACAAACACCTGAGCGTCACCACCATTTATTTGATTATTTTGAGTTTTATTGCTCCCACCCAGGCCGGGGAAACTCCCCTAACCCGATCAGAAACAAATCAGAACTGTTTTGGATGTCTTCAACAGCACCCAGGCCTGGCCTGGCAACGCACCGAGCTATTTTTTGGCCTCTCTCGCCCCAATGGTAGTCTGATTACCCCAGCCAAGTTCAAAGGTTTTTTAGACACTGAGGTTGCGCCCCGCTTCAAAAGTGGCTTTACTGTGATTCCGGCGGCTGGACAGTATCAAGACTCAACGGGCAATATTATTCAACCTGAGTTCGGGATAAGGAATTCCTCAAAAGCTTTATCAATTCTGACTTTTCTCAAATCTGAGCCGAGTCAAAAAATTAAAAATGAGCTTTCTTTTCGGGCGTACCACTGATTTGGGCTATTTTCGTGTGAAATCTGCGTAGTTCTGCCTAGCTTGAATCGCTCTAACTCCTTATCTGGTCTAATTTTCATGCATTTTGCTTAACCCGAACTGACGTTAAATTAGGAAGATTGATCGGAAAAACCAAAAGTTTCTGAGCCTTGACTTTCATTTTTTAATTACACCCCGTAGTGACAGACACGAGTTCTGATATTATTGACCTTATTTTATTTGCCTCCCTATGACGTCCAAGCATCCTTACTACCGCTTTGATGAGGCCTTAGAAGAATATGGTTCGCAGGCGATACGATGTAAAGAGTTTCTTTTTAGAGGAGATCCTCTTGCCGATGAAGCGGTTTTAGCTTTAGCAAAGCTTTCTTCTGGTAAAGCAGTTAGAACGCTCAATAGCTTATTGAACGACGGCAGAGATTCCACACCAGATGCCCCAGATGCACTAAAAGCACTCTTTGATCAGTTGGAGAGCCTCCCGCTATGGGTAGACTGGGAGCGAATTGAGATAGGTAGCCAAACTATTCAAAGACTTTCCTTGCTCGTTGCTCCAGTACTAAGCTTATATTCTCTTCCTCTTATGTATGCTTCTCCGGCAGGAACAAAACCCTTAGTCTTTACAGGCAACTTTGTGGATCGCGCTCCTCGACGATTGGCAGAGACCAGTCGCTTTGTACGGCTGACCTGCCAATCAGGTGGATTACGTAGGTTTAGTGAGGGCTTCAAGCTGAATGTGAAGGTTCGATTAATGCATGCTCAGGTACGCCGTCTGTTGCAGAGTTCGGGACAGTGGCATCGTGAAGAGATGGGAATACCCGTTAACCAATGCCATATGGCGGTTACGCTTATTTTACTCTCTTTGGGAGTTATTAAAGGATTAAGGGATCTAGGCGTGATCTTTACCCAAACGGAAGTAGAAGGTGTTTTGCTCCTTTGGGCCTATTCCGGCTACATCTCTGGCGTGGATCCAGAATTTTTGTGTACATCAGAAACCCAAGCTGAGAGTCTCTTACAATTATTACTGACCCAAGAAGGTTTTCCTAATGAAGACTCACGGTTGCTTGTACAAGCTCTACGGACGATGCCTCTTCCGACGGAGTTAGCAGGTGCTCCTTGGTTTGACGACGTTGCGGCAACCTTATCTCGTTCTTTGTTGGGAGATCAGTTTGCAGATTCCCTCGAAATCCCTGCATCAGAATGGACTTGGGTTGTTCCCTTAATGCGTCCGATCTTTTCCATTTTTTCAGAAGCGCAGCGTTATGTACCAGGTATGGCAAATTTAGCGACCTCTGTAGGAACAAAAACTTGGGAGACGATGGAAAGTGCCCTTACTACGCGCTCTGAGCCTATCAAGTCCTCTACCCATACTTCGTCATGAAAAGCGAAACCTTAGCGTACCTCACGAGCGGCGATTGGCAAGCCCTTGAGTCAATCGCGATAAGAAAATTGTTTGCCACTGGAGAAAATATTATTGTGGAAGGACATTCTGTCCGCAATCTTTTTATCCTACGTCGGGGTTATGTTCAAGTAGAACGTGAATATCAAGGACAGGGTATTGCTCTTAGCCAATTGGGTGCGGGTGCTGTTTTTGGTGAGATGTCCTTGCTGGAGCAAACTGGAGCGAGTGCCTCTGTCACCGCCGCCTCTGAGGTGGAAGTGGACGTCATTGAAGAATTGTCTCTGCGTTCTTTGCTCAATTCTCTACCTGGCTTTTCATCTCGCTTTTATCAATCCTTAGCCGTAACACTGTCCCAACGGTTACGCAATGTCTCAGAGCAGCTTTCTCAGAGACATGACCAAAGCCAGCGCCCAACGCGCATTGGAAACATCAGCGAACGACAGATTCCACTCATCCTTGTTGATGCAGTAGAACAATTTAAGCAAACCATGACCCAGCTTGAGCAGCAAATTAAGCAACGGCAGGTCACGAGCATTCAAGCGCAAACTCAGACTAATGATGCCTGTAACCAGCTCATGAACGCTCTCAGCCATCATAGTCAAGGAGAGGCTTTAATCGATTCGGCTTGGAGTAATTTGTTAGCCTTTCGAGACTTAGACCAACTAGAATCAGGCATCGGCGACTATGTGTTCAGGGAACTGTTTCCTGTGATGATGCAGAGCGCATCTATCGCCTATTGCCATACTCGTCCCCGTGGCTTGATCGATGGCTACGAAACCAACCAACTCATCTATGCCAATGAAGCAGAAGGGGATGGTTGGCTTGGTCCATTTATTGACGGTTGGTTTCTGTCAACACACTTTTGCCAAAGCCGACAGCAGGGGCGGCAACACCTTGCCCAACTCTTACAACACTATAGCCAACAACCTTCTACATCAATCCTTAGTCTGGGCAGTGGTACTGCATTTGAGTTGCTCGACGTGCTGCCCAAAATACCTTCGCTTCATGTAACCCTGATTGATCAAGACTTGGTCGCTCTGCATAAAACTAGGCAAGTAGCAGAAAAGCTGGGCTGTGCAGGTAGTATAACTCTGATCCAAAATGACGTATTACTATTAGCAAAAGGACAAGAAAAATTAACCTTGCCACCGCAAAAATTTATCTATAGTTTCGGCTTGCTTGACTATTTGACTGATGAGCAATTGATTTTGATCTTGCAATGGATCGCCACACAACTGGCAGAGCAAGGAACCGTACTACTAACCAATATCAGTCCTGAGCATCCTGACCGATTACTGATTAAACATATTTTGGAGTGGTCTCCATACTATCGCACTTCGTCTGAGCTGAAGGAGTTTTTGGTATCAGCAGGGCTTAGTCCAATTCAACTTTCAGAAGTAAAAACGACAGGTATATCTTGGGTAATGGGCCGTCAAGAGAGTAGCGAGTAAATCTTGTAAGAATTTTATGTCTCAAGCGTTATATGACGTTAAAGTAATTACTTTAGAGTAAGGGGTTCAGCATTAAGTCTTGCCAGCTCCAATTCATAAAACAATGATTTTATTTACTTACAGCCCCTCACCTCACATGATTGGGGTATGGCAACAATCCTAGTAATTAGGTATCACATCTCCTGAAATGCCTGTCTGTAAACGATTCTAGCCCACGAAAATTCCAAAAAGTTTAGACCTCAGAGAATTTTTTCAACCGGAAGGCTGTAAAAAGGTTCACTAAAGTAAGCAAAGTTGCTCTCAGATGGACTACCTGACTCCTATCTGAGTTTAAAACTTAGGATTTTGAAGATTTATGACTCCATTGTTGATGGCTTAGCCATCAAAACTGAGCATTTATGACGTATATGGTGCTCAAAAGGGAAAAAATGTGCCTTAAAAGGCTTATCTCATAACTGTTTCAGGAGATATGATACCTAATTAACCTGAGTTCGGGATAAGGAAGTGGCTGTAAAGTAGGCAAGCAGGGCATTAGAAGAAAGAGAGACAGGTAAACTAAGCAAAAACCATACCCCATCTCTCGATATGTCTAGCCTAGAAGCCCTATTTTGCTCTGTGGATGATTTTTGTAAAGTCTTTATTCTTACCTGGCGCAATCAGCAACTTCCGGGTCAAATAAAACAGCGAAACCGTCTCCGTAGCTTGACATTGAGCGAACAGATGACGATTGTGATTGCTTTCCATCAAAGTCATTACCGTAGTTTCAAGCATTTTTATCTCGACTATGTTTGTGTTTATTGGGCAGATGCATTTCCAAAACGTCCGAGCTACCACCGTTTTGTGGAATGGATGCCAGGGTTAATCATTCCACTGTGTGTGTACCTCAAAACCTTGTTTGGAGCCTGCACGGGGATTAGCTTTATCGATGCCACCAGTTTGAGAGTCTGCCATAATCGCCGTATCCCGAGCCATCGAGTTTTCCAGGGAATCGCAGCTAGAGGCAAAACCTCCGTGGATTGGTTTTATGGCTTTAAGCTTCACCTAGTAGTCAATGACCAAGGTGAATTGTTAAATATCCACGTTACACCAGGAAATACCGATGACCGTCAACCAGTCCCAGAGCTACTCCGTTCCGTGTGCTACGCACGACCTTTGGTCTATGGTAAGGTGTTTGCGGATAGAGGGTATGTTTCAAAACCGTTAGCCCAAGAGCTATTCGAGCGGTTTAACATTCAATTTTTTGCCAAGCCTCGACGCAATATGTAGAGCTTTGCTCGTCCGTAGGAAAACTATCTGATGGCTCTGATGGATAAACTTCTAGCCCGAAAACGAGCCATTATTGAATCGATTATTGACCAGCTTAAAAACATCTCACAGATAGAGCACTCTCGACATCGAAGCCCCCTTAATTTCTGTGTGAATCTCATCTGTGGACTGATTGCCTATGCTCATCAACCCAAGAAACCAGCTATTGCTCTCTAAGTTGCTTATCCCGAACTGACGTTATTCAAGAAGAAGCTCAAATTCTGATCATTTTCCACCCCGTTAATGACCTTAACCACCAGGCCATTGAGGCTATCCGCACCACCTACAAAATCAAGTTTCAACAAGAATCCGTCATCCGAGTTGATCAACAAACCTGTGTTTCCTTCTAAAGTTTGCTAATCTCCAATCACCCCCACCAGGCCCAGGCTCCAATTCCTAACAGCAATCCCCCCAACACAACCCAGACAAATCCCAAATCTGGCTGAACATCTTGATAGGGATCGGGACTCAAATCAACGGGTTTCGGCGGGGCTACCTTTGAGCTAGATTCATAGCGGGCATAGGTCTTTTCCCGTTTTTCACTCACTTGGGTCAAATCCGGGATTTCTGTTAGCCACTCCGAATGTCGTCTCAGGCGGGGGGCCGATAAAATCCCCATGAGTCTGCGGTTTTGTTTACGGGTTTCCCGATGGGGATGTTGCTGAAGTTGCTGACAAAGTTCTCGGGCCCGTTGATTCTCACCCGCTGCTTCATAGGCCGTCACCAGCCAAGTTTTAATTTCTCCCTCCAAAGCTGTATTGGGTTCTACTAAGGCCATGGCCTGGGTCAAGGTTTGAATAGATTCCCGATAAAGCCCCCGTTCAAAGGCAGTCTGGGCCTGGTGATAGAGTTCTTCAGCAGTTGGGGGTGAAACGGCCATGGAGTCAACCAATAACCAAACAACCTCTGCATTATCCCCCAAAGACTCTTAATAGCTAAAGGCCGCCATACCTAGACCCACCCTTGTCCCAGGCCCGGATTGCTCAGAACTCAGGGCAATTCTCTTAAGTCCCAAAATCCAAAAGATTTCTGCTTCAACTTTTTGTAACTGTCCAGCAGGCCCGTTTTCGCCAATCATCTGATGGGACATTACCAGTGTTTCTAGATGGAGCACTTCCTCCGCAATCTCTTCTGCATCCAGGTATAAGCTTTCCAGAACTGCATTAAGATCAGCCTCCGGATTAGCCGCCAAACAAGCCCCATCCACAACGATACATTTCAAGTTGCCTTGTTCTTTCCGCAAAAGCTTCCGAATGTAGTACACCGTAACAGGGGCTAACTTTTTCATGAGTAGTGAACCTTCCTAACATTGGCCAAGACCGAAAAGATAGTTACCAAGGAGAAATACTTCTTAAATACCTTGATGGTTATTAAATCAACATTACTCACAACAGGGAGGCCAGAGTAAAGCAAAATCGTTATCCAAAGGTGATCAGTATCAGAAAAACTTGTGATCTCGATCAACGATCCCCTCATTAACTTCTAGTATTGGTGGCTACAATCTAAACAACATCCGTACAATTACGGAATCATACAAATCGTTACCCAGTCTGGCTTTAGTATCTTCAATTGTAAATTTACATAAACAAATGCAAGAGTTTTGAAATCAACTCATTGAGGGAAATAAACATCTTCAGCACACTTGTTTAGTCAGGGATATAAGACTCTATGGATGCATCTTCGGCAAAGCGAAAAATTCTTGTGGTTGGAGCCAGTCGGGGCATTGGTGCAGCCGTGGCAGAATATTTTGTCCAGCAGGGAGATGATGTTGTTTGCATCTCCAGAAGTCAGTCCACTCTTGGCCGATGGATTCAAGGGGATATCTCCACAGCTACAGGGATCACATCCGTTGTTGCGGAGATCGGTAATACCCCCGTTGATGCACTGTTATTTATGGGGGGCACCTGGGAGCAACAGGCCTTTACGACTCAATACGATTTCATCCATAGCCCTGATGCCGAAACCCGTTATGTTATTGCAGTCAATACCATTGCCCCCATTGAGTTAACGAAGCAGCTTATCCCCAATCTTAGGCAGTCCCATCACCCCAGGGCCATCTTTATGGGTGCCTTATCGGGCCTGGATCACTGTGCCACGATTGAAGTTGCTAACACCGCCTCCAAGTTTGGCTTAAGGGGAGCGGCCCAGGCCCTACGAATTGCTTTAGCGTCCGAGAACATTGGCATCACAGTTATTAATCCAGGCAACATCGCCACCCCAGAAGTCCTAGAAGATATTGCCGCCGGAAGATTTCAGGCTCAAGTTCCCATTCCCATTGCAGATCTAATCTCGGCCATTGCTTGGATTCTCAGCCTTTCTGCCGCTGTAGATGTTGGCGAGATCACCCTGTATCAAAAAGGATAATTCGCTAACCAAACTAGCCTAAAATCACCTAAAACAAATTAAGACCCCTTCTCCAGGCCCTCTCCAATGGCAACCGAAACGATTGAAATCCTTGGTGCTGATGATCTCCGCCGCACATTAACCCGCTTGGCCTGCCAAATAATTGAGAAAGCCAAGGGACGCTTGGGGGATGTCGTGCTCTTGGGGATTCATACTCGCGGAATTCCCTTAGCCCACCAGTTAGCCCGTCAAATCGCCCAATTAGAAAGCATAACCCTGCCCGTGGGAGAACTGGATATTACCTTTTACCGAGATGATTTAGATCGGATTGGCCCCCGCACCCCCCAACGCACCCAAATTCCTGTAGATTTATCCGGTAAATTAGTCATCCTGGTTGATGATGTGATTTTTAGTGGCCGGACGATTCGGGCTGCCTTAAATGCCGTTCACGATTATGGGCGACCCCAGTTAACTTGGCTGCTGGTGTTGGTGGATCGGGGCCATCGGGAATTACCCATCCACCCAGACTTTATCGGCAAAACCTTACCCACAGCACGGGAAGAAGCGGTCAAAGTTTGGCTCCAAGCTACCGATGATCGTGATGCCGTTGAATTAATTAAGCCTTGAGAGAGGCAACTGTGATCTAACTGGCTAACTCGTAACCGTAAAAATCAATCCGGTAATTGGTGATTTTAACTCCCGTTTCGGCCTCAATAGTAGCGAGGAGGTCTGGTGGGAGTTGCACATGAACATCAAGGATTTTGTCCGTATCTAGGCAATTGACATGGCTGTGGGTATCGCTAATATTGCCGTACAATCGCCCATCAGCCCGCTCTACACACTCAATAATGCCCTGCTCGGAGAGTGCTTCGAGATTTTGATAAACCGAGGTGTGGCCAATATCCTTCCCCTGCCGATTGAGCCGATCATAGATTTGCCGGGCCGAAAGATGTTCTTGACAGTCCCAGAGCAGTTCTAAAATCGCCCGCCGTTGCCGACTTAAGCGCATTCCTAGGGCCTGGCAGCGTTCAATGGCCCCATCAAGGGAGCGGATTGGTTCAGAGGTGGCCGGAGCGGGAGAACTTAACACAGGCAATCCTTGACAATGCACTTCCAAAAAACCTATGGATAATTTAGACGATCCCTAGGACAATTTAACGTTCAGCGCAAATGCAATATTTTTTGTCGCTAACTCTATTATAAACAAAAGTTAAGTGAGTTGTGGGATGAACTAACGGGTTTTCAGGCTTTCTGGCATATTTTTAGGTATCTAAATTTGCTTATACCGACTTGTTTTTGCGCATTTATTACCCCACTTCTCCTTAATACACAACCAGCAAGCTGTTACTTCATAAATGTACATAAATCAAGCATTTTTACCGGAAAGTGGTTGCTCAATATGAGGATAGTGTTAGACTATAAATCGAGATTAAAGTATTCGGTTGCAGTGTTTGTTTTCAGTACCGCTGGTTTTTGCGTTTGCACGGGCAGACTTCTCTCCGAAATTTCAAATTCTCTCAATCAACTTCCTAAATTTTGGAGAAAATTATGTCTATTTACGTTGGAAATCTTTCCTACGATGTTACAGAATCTGACTTAACCTCTGTCTTTGCTGAATATGGTGGTGTCAAACGGGTACAACTGCCGACCGATCGTGAAACTGGCCGGATGCGTGGTTTTGGCTTTGTGGAAATGAATGCCGATGCCGAAGAAGATGCTGCTATTTCTGCTTTAGACGGTGCTGAGTGGATGGGTCGTAGTCTGAAAGTTAACAAAGCTCGGCCTCGGGAAGAGCGGGGTGGTTCCTTTGGTGGCGGCGGTGGTGGAAATCGCCGGAATAACTATTCTCGGAGCTACTAAGGTTAGTCAATTACTAGCTTTCTAGTTTTTTAAAACAGTTTAATTGGGGTTAGTCGGTCTTGTACTGGCTGGCCCTTTTTTGTCAGGATCCATCATGATTGGGCAGGAGCTTGGCCAAAATAGTCCAGGAAATACCCACCACCGGGAAGCCTGAGTTTTGGGGAATCCCGTCTGAAATTGGGTAAAGACCGTATTAAGCCCCAGGCCCCGCTTTTTTTACAATGACATTAGACAGAAAAACTATTGAAACCTCATATTCAATTCCTCACGCCATTACGAGCTAACCACCTATGCAGCCCAACAATCCCAATCAATTTACCGAAAAGGCCTGGCAAGCCCTCGCCCGCACTCCCGACCTTGTTAAACAGGCCCAGCATCAACAAATCGAATCTGAACATTTGATGGCCGCTCTTTTAGAAGAAGATGGCCTGGCCAGTAGCATTTTTTCCAAAGCCGGAGCCAATGTCCAACGCCTGCGCGACCGCACCGAAGAATTTATCAATCGCCAGGCCAAGCTCAGCACCCCCGCCAGTTCCGTCTATCTCGGCAGCAGTTTAGATAAATTACTGGATCAAGCCGATAATTTCCGGAAACAATTTGGCGATGAATTTATTTCCATTGAGCATTTAGTTCTCGCTTATGCCCAAGATACTCGCTTTGGCAAGGCCTTGTTGCAAGAGGTGGGCCTGGATGAGAAAAAACTGAAAGACACGATCCAGCAAATTCGGGGTAGTCAAAAAGTCACCGATCAAAACCCAGAAGGAAAATACGCCTCTCTGGAAAAATATGGCCGTGATTTAACGCTTTTGGCTCGCCAAGGCAAACTAGACCCCGTGATTGGCCGGGATGATGAAATTCGCCGCACGATCCAAATTCTATCCCGCCGCACCAAAAATAATCCTGTCTTAATTGGGGAACCAGGGGTGGGTAAAACGGCCATTGCTGAGGGCCTGGCTCAGCGGATTATTGCCCGTGATGTGCCGGAATCCTTACGAGATCGTCAACTCATTACCTTGGATTTAGGCGCGCTGATTGCCGGAGCTAAGTATCGGGGCGAATTTGAAGAGCGATTAAAAGCCGTCCTCAAAGAAGTGACGGAATCCAACGGGCAAATTATTCTCTTTATTGACGAAATCCACACCGTCGTTGGGGCCGGGGCAACCCAGGGATCCATGGATGCTGGCAATCTACTCAAACCGATGTTGGCCCGCGGTGAATTGCGCTGTATTGGCGCCACAACCCTCGATGAATACCGCAAATATATTGAAAAAGATGCCGCTCTCGAACGGCGGTTTCAACAGGTTTATGTCGATCAACCGAGCATTGAAGACACCATTTCGATTTTGCGGGGGCTGAAAGAACGCTATGAAGTCCACCACGGGGTGACAATTTCCGATAGTGCCTTAGTTGCTGCTGCGACTCTCTCAACGCGCTATATTTCCGATCGGTTTTTACCCGATAAAGCGATTGATTTGGTGGATGAAGCCGCCGCCAAGCTAAAAATGGAAATTACCTCCAAACCGGAAGAACTGGATGAAATTGATCGCAAAATTCTCCAAATGGAAATGGAGCGGTTATCCTTGCAAAAAGAAGCTTCAGCGGCCTCACGGGAACGCTTGGAACGGCTAGAAAAAGAACTTGCCAATCTCAAGGAAGACCAGGCCCGGCTCAATGCCCAATGGCAAGGCGAGAAGCAGGTGATTGATCAACTTCAATCCATCAAAGAGGAAATTGATAAACTCAACATCGAAATTCAACAGGCCGAGCGCAATTATGATCTCAACCGGGCGGCCGAACTGAAATATGGCAAAATGACAGAACTCCACAAGAAATTAGATGAAACGGAAGGGAAGCTGAGTCAATCCCAAACTGGTGGTCAATCTTTATTACGGGATGAAGTGACCGAGAGCGATATTGCTGAAATTATCTCCAAGTGGACAGGGATTCCGATCAGCAAACTCGTTGAATCGGAAATGCAAAAGCTCCTGAATTTAGAAGCAGAACTCCATCAACGGGTCGTGGGCCAAGATGAAGCCGTGACAGCAGTTGCCGATGCAATTCAACGGTCGCGGGCCGGTCTGTCGGATCCGAATCGGCCCATTGCCAGCTTTATTTTCCTTGGGCCAACCGGTGTGGGTAAAACGGAACTGGCCAAAGCCCTTGCTGCCTATCTGTTTGATACGGAAGAAGCAATGGTGCGGATTGACATGTCCGAGTACATGGAAAAACACGCCGTTTCTCGGTTGATTGGTGCACCCCCTGGTTATGTCGGCTATGACGAAGGAGGCCAGTTAACAGAAGCAATTCGCCGCCGCCCCTATGCCGTAGTCCTATTTGATGAGATTGAAAAAGCCCACCCGGATGTCTTTAACGTGTTCCTGCAAATCCTGGATGATGGTCGCGTCACGGATGCTCAAGGCCGGACAGTTGACTTTAAAAATACTATCCTGATCATGACCAGTAATATCGGCTCCCAATATATTTTGGATGTGGCTGGCGATGACTCACGCTATGGGGAAATGCGGGAACGGGTGATGGAGGCGATGCGAACTCATTTCCGGCCGGAGTTCCTCAATCGGGTGGATGAATTTATTATTTTCCACAGCCTCAAGAAAGCACAGTTACGGGAGATTATCAAAATTCAAGTCCAGCGTTTAGAAACTCGCCTCCAAGACCGGAAAATGTCTCTTAACCTAACCCCTGAGGCTCTTGATTTCCTAGCTGAAGTTGGCTATGACCCAGTGTACGGAGCGCGTCCCCTCAAGAGAGCCATTCAACAACAATTGGAAACTCAAATTGCTAAGGGAATCTTGCGGGGTGACTATCACGATGGCGATACAATTCAGGTGACAGTTGGGGATACAGAGCGATTGGAGTTTAGTCGCCAGGCCAAGGTAGGAGTAGCTATTTAATTTTTCTGGGGGGGGTAGTAGATAAGGTTAATGCATCACCTAGTTTCTATGATGCTAGTGATTGCGTGTTTCAAATCATTGGTATGAACCCAACCTACAAATCCTGAATATTCACAGGCCCCAGCAGGGTTAGCAATAAACACATGATGCACACCCACGACATTAACCCAAGTACGGATTGTTGTGCCATCAGAAAATGTATGCACAGTGGTTGCTCTGGGAAAATCTCGTGCATCGGCATCTGTAATTCCTGGTACGGCTCGAAAATGGTCAATAAGATCAGTGATTAGTGTTCTGGGTGGAGCAGGTAGGACTTGGCGTGGTTGGGCCCAAAAGTCTCGGATACAATTTGCAACCGATGGATTCGTTCTTAAATTGGGGTGACTAACGCCCTCTAAGCAAACAACATGAGCATACTTTAACTTCGCAGATTCAATCGGAATTGTGCCATCCCCGCCGCCGGTTGTATTTCCGATCACGGCTAGAGTAGGAATCTGATCTGTTATTTTTTCGGCAAGCGGCCGCCGATTTTTACCGAGTTCTTTGGCAATACCAAGTCCCCAACTAAAGGGATCAAAAATTCTAGCGAGGTCTGCTCCACCAACAGGAACCCCTAAAAATATGATTGACTCAAAACGGGGCCACCATTCTGGATGTCGAGATAAGACTTCAGTCCAAATGATCCCACCCAAGGAAACTGCTATTAGCCGGACAGGAACATGGGGAAAGCGTCCCAGAACGTCCTTTGCGTTTGTCTCAACTCGATTAATCAACGGGGCAATAGCAAACAGGGTAGAGAAGTAACCAAGATTTGGCGCAATAATTAATGACTGAGGCGGGGCAACACGACGGGCCAAATGTCCCGTTAATTTATTGTGATCAGTCATACCATGCTGGGCAAAAATAATCTGTTTGATAGAGGTATTTGTATCCGTAAAAAATTCTTCGTCCATACTAATTACTGTCACGATCAATACTTTTGCATCTTGAAACAATTGATGAATTCATAGCAGTATCAAGCCATCATGGACTCTAGGGTATAGTCATTTCCCTTGAGAATCATCCTTACGGTTGAAGAATTTGGGTTATTTCAGTAGCAATAAGTTGAGCGGTAATGGGTGCTAATAAAATTCCATTGCGGTAATGACCTGTTGCTAGATAAACATTTTCATAGTTAGCTAGAGGTTCAATAATTGGGGCGGGACGATTGACGGGTCGCGGCCGCATTCCTGACCAAGTGGTAATCACTTCTGCCTGAGCTAAAAAGGGAAACATCTCTAGGGCCTGGGCTTGCAAGTGTAATAGTCGAGTCGGATCGAGCTGTTCGGGAGCTAAGGTATCCGCAGGGAACTCGACTGTTGCCCCGACCCAAAACTCCGGGCTGGCCTGAAAACTACTCAAAACCGGTACTAAGTGAATGTCCTGACCTTGGATCACCGGCCAATTTTGGGTGATCGGAGTTATACAACGATAATGAATGGCCTGGCCAAGGACAGGTTGTAACTGGATCTTTTCCGAGAGTGCCGCTGTTAAGGAAGTTGAACCCAGGCCTGCCGCAATGACCAATACATCAATCTCTTGACTCTGTTGATCGACCTGGTTTTGCCAACTCAATTGCATAACCCGACCAGATGTTGCAACAAGGGGATCTAGTTGGGCCTGGAAATAGAACTGTGCGCCTTGTTGTTGAGCAGCCTGACGGAGCTCTTGAGTGACCGGAATTGGGGCTATTTGCCGATCCTGAGCCGAAAAAACTCCTCTTACCAGGCCCTCTATTGCCACCTCTGGATAACGGGCTTGGACTTCTGCCACCGACCACAACACGAGGGGAAATCCTTGGGCTTGGCGATCCGGTTGAATCCCTTGCCACTTAGTCCAGGCCTGGGGATCAAAACAAAGCTCGAGAATTCCGTGACGATTGTAGGGCAGGGGTTGTCCAGTGATCGCTTCTAGTTCTGAGACGAGACTATCCCAGCGTTTGAGGCTGGCCTGGCGCAGTTGCAGATGTTTTCCAGAACGTTTTTGACTCAATCCCCCTAGTAACACCCCCAAAGCCGCGCCCGTAGCCCCCCATTCATGCGCCGGATTTTTTTCGAGAACAATTACCTCCAGGCCCCGCACCCGACTTAACTCATAGGCAATGGCCGAGCCAACAATTCCCGCCCCAATAATCGCAACACGCACCACTCCTTAGACCTGGGGAACCAACTTGAGATAGTCTTCATAGTCCTGTTTGACTGCTTTGAAGGCTTTTTGGGCAGCAGGAATATCCTCATCAATAGCAGCTTGGTCTAGAGCTAGGAGATGCGTCACGATCCCTCGCGTGGTCTCAATGGCTGGCTTTTGATCTTTGGTGAGCAAATTCCGATTCAGGTTCCGCATATCCAAGATCATCTGTCCCAGGGGGCCACGCATCACCGTCCGCACCGTTTGCCAATCCCCAGCCGTAATACCTGCCTCAAGCTGTCCCAGGCGTACCGAATTGTCTTCAATCGTAGTTAAATAATTGCTGATCAGATCAAGCTGAGTATTGCTGTAGGTGGTGGGGATTTTCACGGTGGTTGTCGGGCCGCTACAACTGACTAAGAGGGCTGCGACCAGGCCAATCATCACCATCATCCAAGCTCTCACTCTAGACATAGCCATCTACCTTTAATTTAGAAATTCGTTATGAAATCAACCTTATTATGCCAGGGTGCCAGGGGCCAGACGGATTGATTTTAGGGTTGACGTGGTTGGAGCCGAATTAACCGCCCTGTCCGAGATTCATCCGTCAAAACATAGAGGAATTGATCTGGCCCTTGGCGGACATCACGCACCCTGGCCCCGATCGAAATTCTGCCTTGAGCAATCACCTGACCCTGTTGATCCACCTCAATTTTGCGGACATCTTGGGAAACCAGGCCCCCAGCAAAAATCAGCCCCTCCCAGGCCGGAATCTTCCTACCCCGATAAATAGCTAATCCAGAAGGCGCAATCGCCGGAGTCCAGACTAGTTTTGGATCTACCAGGCCAAGCTTTGTCCGTAAAGGTGAAATTTCGCCGCCCGTATATTCTTCACTCCAGGTCACAAGTGGCCAACCATAATTTTTCCCAGGTTGAATCAGGTTCAGTTCATCCCCACCCCGTGAGCCATGTTCTGTTGACCAAATTGCCCCCGTAAGCGGATCCTTGGCTAACCCCTGGATATTGCGATGGCCAATACTCCACAAGCTGGGTTGGGCCTGGGGGTCACTCCGAAAGGGGTTATCGGGGAGGATCGCACCATCATCCTGAATCCGATGGATTTTGCCGAGGCTACTGTTCAGCTTTTGGGCCTGGTTCCGAATTAATTCTCCATTTAAGCTCAGAGGCGGATTTCCCCCATCTCCAATCGCGACGAGTAAGGTTCCATCGGTTAGCCAGAGTAAGCGGGAGCCAAAATGTTGTGTGCCGGGTTTAGCTGGTTTGGCCTGGAAAATCACTTGGATATTTTCAAGTTTGTCACCATCTAAAACAGCCCGTAAGACTTGAGTTTGATTCCCTTCCCTTTGACCACTGGCATAGGTGAGGTAGATCAAGCGATTCTGGGCAAATTCCGGATGCACCGCCACATCTAACAGGCCCCCCTGACCTTGGGCAAAAATTTCCGGCAGGCCGGCCACTGGCTGAGGGACTAATTGACCCTGTTTGACCAACCGTAAACGCCCTGGACGCTCGGTAATTAAAACATCACCATTGGGTAACCAGGCCAGGCCCCAGGGATGTTCCAAGCCTTCCACCACCGTCACCCGTTCCACATCAGTAACCACGGGTACATCTGCAGGACTCAGCAAGACATTCGCGGTTGGTTGGCTCCTGGTCTGGGGGGGTGGGGAACTTTCCGAGGCACAACTGCTCAATCCCCAGAGGAACAAGCAAGCGATGGAACACCCAACCGCGTAAAGTTGCTTCACTGACCTTCTCCATGCAGCAGTTTTTAGGATAACCAGCGGTTCTCAATGGCTACCACTCCAACCCGATAGATGAAGGATTGGAAAATTTGTTCCCTGTTCCCAAGATGTCGGTCTTCATTGCCCTGTCTCGGCCTGGGGGGACGCAATTGCGTTAGGATCATCCCTGCAAGATAATTTTGCCACCTATTTACCTTTTTGACCTTGACTCATTCCCATGCAACCCACTGACCCAGCCAAATTTACCGATAAGGCCTGGGAAGCCATTGTCAAATCTCAGGATGTCGCCAAGCAATTTCGCAATCAATATTTAGAAGTTGAACATCTGGCCATTGCCTTAGTCGAACAGGCTGGGTTAGCCAATACAATTTTGACCAAAGCGGGGGCCGATGAAACCGCTATTTTGCAGCGATTGGTGGATTTTGCCAAACAACAACCCCGCGTCCCCAATGGCACTGAACTCTACTTAGGCCGCCACTTAGATGCCCTCTTGGATTTGGCAGAGCGGGAACGGGATGCGCGGGATGATGCTTTTATCTCCGTGGAGCACATTCTCCTGGGCCTGAGTGAAGACCGGCGGATTGGCAAAAGCTTATTTCGGATGGCCAAGATTGAGCGGGATCAACTGGAACAGGCCATTACCTCCGTGCGCGGGAATCAAAAAGTTTCCGATCAAAACCCAGAAAACCGCTACGAAGCCCTGAGTAAATATGGGCGCGATTTAACGGAACAGGCCCGCCAAGGCAAATTAGATCCAGTCATTGGCCGGGATGAAGAAATTCGGCGGGTGATCCAGGTTCTTTCACGGCGGATGAAAAATAATCCGGTTTTGATTGGCGAGCCAGGGGTGGGAAAAACTGCCATTGCGGAGGGCCTGGCCCAACGAATCATTAACGGCGATGTTCCAGAATCGTTGAAAAATCGGCAGTTAATTTCCCTCGATATGGGCAGTTTGGTGGCTGGGGCCAAGTTTCGCGGGGATTTTGAAGATCGCCTGAAAGCAGTGCTCCATGAAGTTACCCATTCTGATGGGCAAATTGTCCTCTTTATTGATGAACTTCATACCGTTGTCGGGGCCGGGGCCAATCAAAACTCCAACATGGATGCCGGGAATTTACTCAAACCAATGCTAGCCCGCGGAGAGTTGCGCTGTATTGGGGCCTCGACTCTGGATGAATACCGCAAATCCATTGAAAAAGATCCAGCCCTCGAGCGGCGATTTCAACAGGTTTATATTGGGCAGCCTACGGTTGAAAATACGATTTCCATTTTGCGCGGTATTAAGCAGCGTTATGAAATTCACCACAATGTCCAAATTACCGACTCAGCTTTAGTTGCTGCTGCTACGCTGTCGGATCGATATATTGCGGATCGATTTTTGCCAGATAAAGCCATTGATTTAGTCGATGAAGCCGCTGCCAAGTTAAAGATGGAAATTACTTCCAAACCGGGGGAGTTGGAAACCATTGAACGGCGACTGATGCAGTTAGAAATCGAAAAGCTTTCTCTGGAGCAGGAAGAACCTCGCAGTCGCACCGGAACCTATGCCCCAGAACGGGAACGGCTGCAAAAAATTACGGCGGAAATTGCTGAACTCACCCCGAAAAAAGAAGCGATGGAAGCCCAATGGCAGGGGGAAAAGCAATTACTGGAGCGACTCAATACCCTTAAAGAAGAACAGGATCAGATTAAGCTCCAAATTGAACAGGCCGAGCGCAAATATGACTTAAATAGGGTGGCCCAACTTCAACATGGGAAACTGGCTGAAGTACAACGAGACTTAGCGGAAGTCGAAGCCAAGTTAGAGGCCATCCAGGCCGAGAGCAGTACTTTTTTGCGAGATCAAGTCACTGATGCAGATATTGCTGCGATTGTGGCCAAGTGGACAGGCATCCCCCTCCAAAAGCTCTTGGAAACAGAACGTCAAAAACTCCTCCATTTAGAGTCGGTTCTCCATCAGCGGGTGATTGGACAAGAAGAAGCCGTGGCGGCAGTGGCAGCAGCAATTCGCCGGGCCCGTGCAGGTATGAAGGATCCTGGCCGACCGATTGGTTCGTTCCTATTCATGGGCCCAACCGGGGTGGGGAAAACGGAACTCGCCCGCGCCTTAGCTGATTGTCTCTTTGACGATGATGGGGCCTTGGTGCGGTTGGATATGTCCGAGTACATGGAAAAACACGCCGTTTCCCGGATGATTGGTGCGCCCCCAGGCTATGTCGGGTTTGACTCTGGTGGGCAGTTAACTGAGGCTGTCCGGCGGCGGCCCTATTCCGTGGTGTTGTTTGATGAGGTGGAAAAAGCCCATCCCGAAGTGTTTAATGTCCTGTTGCAAGTGTTGGATGACGGGCGAATTACGGATTCCCAAGGGCGGACGATTGATTTCTGCAACACTGTGATTGTCATGACCAGCAACATTGGCAGCGATCACATTTTGGATATTGGCGGAGATGATACTCGCTATGAGGAAATGCGGGGGCGGGTGATGGGGGTGCTGCAAAAACATTTCCGGCCCGAGTTTCTCAATCGGGTAGATGATTTAATTTTGTTCCATGCCCTCAACCGCCAAGAATTACGGCAAATCATCCAAATTCAACTGAAACGAGTGCATAAACTCCTAGCTGAACAAAAAATTACTCTCAGTTTTACCGATGCTGCCTTAGATCACCTGGTGGATGCGGGATTTGATCCAGTCTATGGAGCCAGGCCCCTGAAACGTGCCATTCAGCGGGAAGTGGAAAACTCCATTGCCGTGGAAATCTTGGCGGAAACCTACGGGCCTGGGGAGCAAATTGTCGTGGACTGTGACCAGGGCAAGTTGAAATTCACCTCCAAAAATCTTCAGCCATCATCAGCCCCAGGCCTGGCCGACTGTTAACCGGAGTCCGTTGGCAAAATCCCACCCCGATTGGCGTTTTTTTCCGGCGGGTTGAACCTCTTGGATCAGTAATTGTCCCTGCCCGGTTTGAACCACCGGCCCCAGGCCCTTGAGAATCGCCCCTGTATTTCCTACGGCTTGCGGATCAGATTTAGATTGATTCACCCAGGCCTGGAGTTGCTCCGGTAACTCTGCCATCACATCCGGTATGAGGGGTAGGGTTCGAGTAATTTTAATGGCCTGGTTCAATAGTTGGGTTTGACAGTTAGGATAAAAGCCACGCACTTGATTGTGAAGGTCTAAGGCAGATCGGTTCCAGGCCAGTTCATAATCGGGCTTTTTAATCAGAGGGGCATAGGTGGCCTGGGTTGGATCCTGGGGAATCGGAGTCAGACTGGGGACTTGGGCTAGGGTTTCTAAAAGTAAGTCTGCCCCCAGGCCGGCCAGGCGTTCCCCCAACGTTGCCGCATTATCCCCCAAGGTGATCGGTGCTTTAACCGTTAACAGCATCGCCCCCGTATCCATCCCAGCATCCATCAGCATAGTCGTAATCCCCGTTTCCGGTTCCCCGTGATACAAGGCCCATTGAATGGGGGCGGCTCCTCGATAGCGCGGTAATAAGGAGGCATGGTTGTTGATACAGCCTAATTTGGGAATATCGAGGATCTCCTGGGATAAAATCTGGCCATAGGCCACCACGACAAAGACCTCAGCCCCACAGGCCTGGATTGCCTCAATCACCTCTTTATCTTGCTTAATGCGGGTGGGCTGCCAAATTGGGAGGTTTGCGTCTAAGGCCAACTGTTTAATTGGTGAAGGGATTAAATCACTGCCCCGCCCCCGCCGTTTATCCGGTTGTGTCACGACCCCAAGCACCTGATGTTTTGAAGTCAAAAGGGCCGCTAAAGTCGGTACAGCAAAATCTGGTGTTCCGAAGAAAATAATTCGCACCCGTTAATTACCCGCCTCATTCTCATGAACCATCAACCGCCGTAAATGCTCCAGGCCCTTTTTCACTTGCCGCGACACCGTGACCGCACTGATCCCCAATAATTCGGCGGTTTCCTTTTGGCTGAGGTCATGGAGAAAAACAAATTCTAAAATCTCGCAGGTACGGGCTTCTAACTTTTGTAAACATTGCTGGAGACGGATTTGGTCTTCTTGAGCCAGTTGAAAACTCCGGTAATGCTGGTCTGGTAAGGTTTCCCCCAAGGAGGTACTATCTTCCGTTGCCTCACTAACAGGGGCATCCAAGCTCAAGGGTAAGCAGTTCACATAGGCAAACTTAATTTGTTCCCACTCTTCAACACCAATCTGGAGGCCCGTGGCAATTTCTTGATTAGTGGGTTGCCGATCGAGGTATTGCCGTAATTCCGAAGTCAGCCGACTGCCTTGACGATAGAGGGTTTGCCAGCGGCGGGGGACGCGAATATGGGTGCTTTTATCCCGTAGGTAATGTTGGATTTCACCTCGGATATAAACCATAGCAAAGGTGCTAAAAGCAGAGCCATGATTGGGGTCAAATCGTTCCACAGCCCGAATTAAGCCGAGTGTGCCAACTTGGACAAGGTCTTCAAAGGTTTCTTGGGAATAATGAACCCAACGGTGAGCTTCTTTCCGTACCAGGCCCATGTTGAGTTGAACGAGGGAATTGCGTGTCTTTGGGCAACCATTTTCTTGAAAGGCTTTAATCAGGGCCGCAGTTGAATCAAGGGAAGTATCTAGGGACATGGGAACAACTACCAAAGTGATGAATCATAAATCTCAGCGTATTTCCCTAACAAACCACTATGAGTATCCCCCACAGAAATTGGCCATGCTGTGATCCACACCACATTTGCAGAAACCAAAGGAATTAAGCTTTGGCGACTGGCGGGATGTTTTTGGTCTGGGACAAAAGACTCTAAACAGATTAGCTCATTTCAATCTGTAACCATCAGCTACACCCCTAACTTAGAATCTACGGTTTAATCTCTAATATCTAGAAGCTATTGTAGAGTTTCTTAACACGTTCTTAATCCTTTGCAAGACTCTCTTTCCCCTATAGTGGGCTTATTTCCTAAAAAAGCTTGGGAAATCAATGCCCCTTTGCTGGTGACATGAGCCGTTTATGACCCGACCCACCCCCGAACCCGCTGAAATCATCCAACCCCAGTTTTTCTGCCGCTCGCGTAAGTTTTCCTTTGCCGTGAATCGCTATCGTTTACCCAATGGGGTTGTGGCAGACCTGGGTTATATTGCCCATCCAGGGGGAGCAGTGGCCGTTCCGGTGACGAATACAGGAGAGTTTGTCCTTGTCCGGCAGTATCGCTTTGCAGCCCAAGGCCGGCTTTTGGAATTTCCAGCGGGAACCCTTGAACCCAATGAACCTGCGGATGTGACCATTAAACGCGAGCTAGAGGAAGAAACCGGGTACAGAGCCTTGGCCTGGGAAACCCTGGGACAGTTTTATGTGGCCCCTGGATATTCTGATGAAATTATTTATGCATTTTTGGCCCAAAAGCTAGAAAAGCTAACCACACCGCCACCTCAGGATGAAGATGAAGACATTGAAGTGGTGTTGATGTCCCCAGAGGCCTTGGAAGATGCCATTTATGCTGGGGAAATTGCCGATGCTAAAACCATCAGTGCCTATTTCCTCACCCGTCAGCACAATTTACTCGCTAAGGATGAGGTGAACAGCTCCGAAGATTGAAGATCAACACACCAAAAAGGTAGAGAAACAACATTGGCTGACCCTCTACCCCACATTTTTATATTGGCAATAAAATACTAGTAGGCCAGGCCCATGCTGCGAGTGGTTTCTGCGCCTAAGTAAACCCGGATACTTAAGAAATCAGTCGGACAAGCGGTTTCACAACGTTTGCAGCCAACACAGTCTTCTGTCCGAGGGGAAGAGGCAATTTGGCCTGCTTTGCAACCATCCCACGGAACCATTTCCAAAACATCGGTGGGACAGGCCCGTACACATTGGGTACAGCCAATGCAGGTGTCATAAATCTTCACGGTATGAGCCATGGATGCAACTGCTCCTAAACGATCAAGATCGGTAGTTTATTATCAACGGTTGGGATTGCGCCAGGCCAGACTTGCGATCGAGGCCACCTCTGACAAAGCCCAGTAACCGAAACTTAGTGTACCCCAGCGCCATAACCTGTCTTTATTCCCAAGCGCAAACTTCAAAGAATGTTACTTAAGCGTTAAGAGATGTGACTAACCGCAGGGTTTTCTAAGCACTATCCCAGAAAAAGCTCTATAGACTTTTCCATACCCTTGATAACAAATTCTCATGGCTGACCTGATTCTGGGTGGGATCAATGGGCCTGGGAGAGGGAACCACAACCCTTATAATGACCTTATTAAAAGTCACTGATCTGCATCCCTCTGAAGAGCAACCCCATGAGTACCCCAGAAACACCCCAAGATATCCCCCAAGACGAAACCCCAGTGCGGAAAACAACTCGTACCAGTCGGGCAACGACCACCAAGCCGGAAGCCTCTGGACAACTTGTTTCTCTGACCACAACCGAATCTGGGACATTAGCCGCGGCGCCCGAATCTGCTGATTTTGCGGTGTGGCAAACAGTCAATGTGGCGGGGTTACGTCCAATTCAAAGCAGCCCCCTTCAAGTGGTAGATACGATGCAGTCTTCTGGGACACGCCCAATTTTTAGTAGTGAGCTGCAAGTGGTCGATACGATTAACTCCTCAGGCTTACGGCCGATAGGCTCCAGTAATTTACGGGTGGCTGAGTCCATCAACATTATGGGGATCCGTCCAATTGCGGTGGATGATTTCCAAATTCTGGAAGTAATGAATTGGTGGGGAATGCGCCCAATTACCACCAGTGATCTCCACATTTCAGAAACCTACACTTCTGCGGGTGTCCGGCCGATTGCCTCCAATATCATTGATGACTCTCCCCAACTCATGGGCTTTCTGGACTAGTAAACTCTGGGTCGAGTTCTAGACGTTTAGCCATCCGTAAAATCAGTTCGCCTCTGATTCCCAGAACTAAGCCTTGGGATGGATTGGACTGATGGGAGTGGGCCATTCTAGGGATGGATCGGCATGGATATTAACGGTTACCCATGGGGGGCTGGAGCTACACGGGTTAAACAGGGCTGGCTGGCTGATGTTGTGGTCGCCAATAAATAAATATGGGCATCTCCAGAAGTTCACTGGGCAAGTTTTAGCATCCTTGACTATAGCGTTACGCAGACTGTTCTGAGAGAGTACAAATCTTAAAAAGACTATCCATCAAGTATTTCCTGACTTGCCCCAATAAGAGTCCTAAATGGGTGAGGCTATAGTTTGCAGTGGGACTCTTTCGCTGTTTCCGAGGTCTTGGCGATTAAGAAAAAAGTCCCAGCCAGAAAGGTTGCATCTTTTGTGCATGAAGAGTAGCATCGCAACTAATTTACTGGTTATCTTGGCATTTAGCCTAATTATTTAGCTTTCGCCAATATGTTTAGGGGCGGGGAAGAGAGAACCTGGGTTTTTGAGGCTGGCTTTGGCAACCTTGACCCCTCTTACCTCCGATCTCTAAGCCTAGGGAGTGTGATCCATCCGTAGCCTAAACATGAGTTAACCAGAAAAACTTGGTAGCCGTTGTTGCTAAAGATGTCTGTTGCTCTGGGGTAGTCTGGATGACACTCTAGAATTTGGTTTTAACCTCTAGTCCTTGACTGGAGCTTATTGAGGAGTTTGTCGAATCTATGTCTGCTGCCCTTGCTCCCCCCCCCCAACTGCCTTCACGATCTGGCCAATCCCAGTTAGGATCCCTTTCCAGCCCAAGACCTAGCCAGCGGCAGCAACACCTGACTGAAATTCGGCTCTTTCCCAGCCCGGCCTGGCCATTGTGGTTAAAGTCCTTGTTGGTTCTGCAGTGGGGGACAGGGGGGGCTGCGGTCTTAGTTTTGGCAAGTTTGTTACCCATCTATGGCCTGGCTGCTTTTCATCAACATCAATGGGGGCAAGCCTACAAAAATCTGACTGAGCTTGAGCAACAAGAACGCCAACTCCAAATTGCCCACCAGGCCCAACGCTACCAAGTTGCGGAACGGATTGAACGTCAACCGGCCGGATTTGTGCCCCAGTCTCCCAAACAAGTTTTATTTATCCCCCGCCCAACCCAGGCCGATGTCCCAACCCCAATCCAAGCGACTCTCCCAGCCTCAGAACCTTCTCAGCGGACGGTGAGCTATTAACCCAATGCTTGGCCTCAGTCATCGTCCCAGGGCTTAGGATTGAACCTATGGCTAATTTCTTGCCCTCAACTCCTACCCCTTCCCGTTGGCGGTTAACCCTAGTGGTCATGGCCCTATTTTTGGCTGGTCTGGGGGTAATAGCCCGCTTAGTTTATTTACAGGTCTTGGAAGGGGATAACTTGCGTAATGTGGCCTGGAAACGCCAACGAACCCAATCGCCCCCAACCCATGCCCGTTTGCCAATTCAAGACCGCAACGGCAATATTGTGGCGATGGATCAGCAGACCTTTACTCTCTTTGCTCACCCATTTTTGTTCAAAGTTCCCCTACCAGAAGTTGTGGATGGCCTGGCCCCAATTCTGAACGTTCCACCGGAGGCCTTAACCAAAACCCTTCAATCCGATGACAGTGGTATTCCGGTTGCCTATGAACTTTCAGAAACCGTAGCCAGCCAAATTCGGGATCTAGGTTTAGATGGCCTGGAATTGAATCTGACTTGGGAGCGACATTATCCCCAGCAGGAGCTACTTTCTGGCGTGATTGGCTATGTGGATCGGGAACATCAGGGACAAGCGGGAATTGAATTTAGTCAAAATAAGCTCTTGCAACCGCCTCCCAGCCAACGTCTGCTTTCGATGGACGGTTCAGGCCTATGGCTCCCTGATTTAGCCCCCAGCGATCCCCAAACCCTAAACCAAGAGCAGCATTTAGGTTTAACCATAGACTCACGGTTGCAACGGGTGGCCCGTAATGCCCTGCGCCAACAAATGCGGAAGTTTAATGCCCAGCGGGGAACCGTGATTGTCATGTCCGTCCAGGATGGGAGCTTGTTAGCGTTAGCCACGGAACCGGCCTTTAATCCCACCCAGTATTACCAGGCCAATCCAGCGTTTTTCCGCAACTGGGCGGTAGCAGACCTCTATGAGCCGGGTTCGACCTTCAAGCCGATTAATGTTGCGATCGCTTTACAGCTTAAGGCGATTACCCCCACAACTGTACTCCCCGATGAAGGGCGAATTCAGGTGGGCGGGTGGCCAATTCAAAACAATGACTTTACGACCAATGGTGGCCGGGGGGCTTTAGCGATTAGCCAAATCCTCAGCTACTCCAGTAATGTCGCCATGGTACACATGATGAACCGAATTCGGGCCCGTGATTACTATGATTATTTGCAACGTCTGGGCCTGGAAGCCAAGATGGGGAGTGATTTACCCTTTGAAACCCCAGGCCAGCTTAAGCCTCGGGAACAGTTTGTCAGCTACCCCATTGAACCCGCCACCACTGCCTTTGGCCAAGGATTTTCCCTCACCCCTCTTAAACTGGCCCAACTTACCGCAGCCATTGCCAACGGCGGAAACTTAGTCACGCCCCATGTGATTTCTGGGATTTACCGCCAGGATCGCCAACTGCTGCAAAAGCCGAATATCCCCCCCCCTCGACAAGTGTTTGCGCCCAGTACGGCCCAAGCAGTTTTGGCCATGCTGGGGGAAGTGGTGAACAGTGGCACGGGGAAAGGGGTGAAGATTCCAGGCTACCGGATTGGCGGAAAGACGGGCACGGCCCAAAAAGCAATCAATGGGACTTATACGAACCAGCGGATCACCAGCTTCATCGGCGTTTTTCCCTTAAATGCCCCCCGCTATGTTGTACTTACGGTTGTGGATGATCCCAAAGGGGATGATGCTTACGGGTCAACGGTGGCAGTTCCGGTGGTTAAGGCCGTTTTGGAGGGGTTGATCACGATTGAAGGCATCCCCCCCAGCCATCCTACGGAAATTAAATATTAATTAAAAATATTAAGGTGTGGTGGGCTAGGAACTTACGCCATAGTGGACGCTCAATCAGCCCGATGCCAAATCATGGCCCTATGAGTCTTCTGACTGATCCCCTGAGGGGGGTAATGGTCGCCAAAGACTGCGAAAATAATAGCTCAAGAGTAAAAACATAACACCAAAGCCCATAAACAGCAGCACCCGCCAAATGGCTTCAACGCCAATTAAATCAAAGAAAAATAGCTTCAGGATTGTTAAGCCAAGGGTAAGAAGGCCAATAATTCGGGCCAGATGACTATCTCGGCGCAGTCCCAAAACAAGTAAGCCAATCCCACAAAGTCCCCAACAGACCGTCACCAGGCCTGGAGCAATGCCGGATACCTCTCGCTGAATCAAGATCAACAGTCCACTATAGGCAACTACCCCATAGGGCCAACGTCCTGATTTGGGTAACTGCCAGGCCACCCCAATACCAGCAGCGAGGATAGTCTCATCAACAAGGGCGCGGGTATTGAGAAAGGGCGGGGCCTGGGCTGGCAAGATCAACAGTCGCCCTAACAAAGCTGCTCCCAAAATCCCCCAGAAAATATGCCCGAGAATGGTGAGTGGCTGCGATTGATATTTTCGTCCTAACCACAGCAACAGGATCGCCTCACCCGTAAGGGGAATGAAGACAATTTCCCGCACAACAAGGTGCACCAAAATCGCCGTTACGGCCAGCAAAGCCGCTGTTAGCCAGAGAGTCCCCCGCCAGCCAGCCCCTTGAAGACCCCCCAGGCCATAAATGATTGCTAATCCCAAAGCGACCCAGCCTGTTAAGCCCTCCGACCAATTCCAGAGACCAGCCGTTAAGCCCAGGCCAATAAACGGATTGATTACCCCAATAATTTCTAGGCAGGGGCCCGGTTTTGTCAAATTTGCCAAGGTGAAGGGGACTAAGCCATAGCCCAAGCTCAAGCCCAAAATGCCGACCTGGACGACTACCTTTTCTAAATTGGTATCCCCATCATCTCCCATCCGAGCCGCCCCAAAAATGGCGATCAGAAACACCAAGCTACCGAGGAAAAAGGTCGTACCGTAGAGAGATAGCCAGGCCTGGCGGCGATAGACCGCTAGACTCCCCGCCAATATCAGCAACGTATAAACACTTAAGCCAATGACGCTGCCACTGTCCTGGAAGAGCAGAAAGGGTGTTGCCAGGCCCCCAGTGGCTCCGAGTACGGAAAAAACCGCTTGTTGTTCCCCCAGAGAGAGCCAAAACGCCGCAACTGTCACCGCCAACATGATCCCAAAGGCAACGGGATAGGAAAACACCTTGAGAACCTGAAATGCCGCAAAACTGGTGATGTAAAATGTGGCTAATCCTCCGCCCGCCAAAATTTGACTAAAGGCGCGTCGCTGCGGCCGGAGTCGCCAACCCAGGCCCAAAAGTCCTGCCCCAATCAGGAAGCCAACCGCGACCAGTAAATAAGCCGTCAGCCAGCCTTGATCCAGCGCGTACTTGAAGAGAAAAATAATCCCCAGTAATAAGAGGCCAATCCCAAACCGATTCAACCAAAATTCCCAGTTTTGCAGCCAGTCTCCTCCAGCTTTAGATGCGGGTTGAGGTAAGGGCTTCCTTGGGGGACGGGGGCGGGTTCCTGTTGGGGGGAGAATGGGTGGCAGTGTCTCAGGCACAGGTGCTGCCGGTTTGGACGAGTTAGCCGCAGTTTTACGAAGATTTAAGAGACTTTGGAGTTCCTGAATTTGGCTCTGGTGACGAGCAACTTGGGCCTCTAACTCAGCGATGCGTCCATATAGCTCGGTTTGATCTGCCATCCTTCCGCCTATCCCATCTGACTAAGTTCAATAATGTTTTGATCTGCATCTTGGACAAAAATGGCCGCTCGCCCGGAATTACTGGCCTGGAACCGATAGCCAGCAGCTTGGAGCCTCTCTTTGATTGCCTCTAAATCCTGGACTCCTAAGGCTAAATGAGGATTCCGCCCCCAACGGTGATCTGAGGGGGGGGGGTCTCGACTTTCGCTGACAATTACATGAATCTGATTTGGGCCAACTTGATACCAGAGGCCGGGGAAACTCAGGTTGCGGGGAGCTAGGGGCAGTTGTAAGATTCCCCCATAAAATTCACTTGCCTTTGTTAAATCCGTAACATGAATGGCAACGTGTAAAAAGTGGATGTAATCAGCCTGGCGGGTCTCCATTCCGTAATCCTAAAGAAATCATTAATCGTGAAAAATAATTAAGTGCATTGAGGGGGCAAGAACGGGGAAAAATGGGCCCGGGTCATCGGGCTGAGATCAGCATAACAAGAAGAAAACCGGGATATATCAACTAAGCCATAATGATACAAACTCGGATACAAACCTGATAGCTAATTGAATGGACTTGCAACCGGCCGGGGAGATCTACGAGACCACTGTTTTCGGTTAGGGTAGTTGACGACTTGGGATCAGTTAGCAGGTTGGGTTTTCAAAACGATTGGGTTAACATCACCAAAATATCATTCCATCTTGTTTACCAGGATTGTGTCCTTATGCCCCGACATTTGCGGTTTTGGCTCATTGGCGTTCTCGGTTTCTGCCTAGTGTTGGGGAGTAGCCTGGGCTGGCCAATATTCCCTTCAATCCAATCACCCCAACCTCTGCCAGGCCTGGTACAAGCCGGTCAAACCCCTGCCGCTACTCTCTCATTCTTAGGGCCAAGTCAATTTCGGGGGAAAACTGTGGCTCAGGTTAAGGTACCAGCAGGACAAAAAGTAATTGCCTTAACCTTTGATGATGGCCCCTGGGGTAAAAGTACTACAGATGTTTTAGAGATTTTAGCTAAGCATGATGTTAAGGCTACATTTTTCTGGATTGGGGCCCACCTCCAACGCTATCCTGAGGTCGCTAAGCAAGTGGTGAAGACTGGTCACGCAGTTGGGAATCACACTTGGAATCACACCTACAAGCCTGTCACTGAAGAGGTTGCAATTAAGGAGATTGAAAATACCTCTTTTTTAATTGCTAAAACTACAAAAGCCCAAACCCGCCTGTTTCGCCCCCCCGGTGGCATCTTAAATAATGGCCTGGTTGCCTATGCAGCCAAAAAAAACTACACCACTTTGATGTGGTCTGTGGATCCCCATGATTCTGCGGCTAAAATTACTTCCGAAGACATTATTAAGCGCGTCCTGTCCCAGGCCAAGCCCGGCGGGATCATTTTGCTCCATGATGGGGGTGGAGATCGCCAGGCCACCATTAAAGCCTTGCCAACAATTATCAGCAAACTCAAGGCTAAGGGCTACAGCTTTGTCACTATTCCTGAACTCTTGGGCCTCGGAGGAGGAGCACCCAAGCCGACCCCAACCCCTGTGGCCAGTCCAGTTCCGAGTCCCACCCCAAGTTTAGCGACCCCCAATCCTGAACCTGCGCCCACTATTCCCCCAGAACCCGCCATCACCCCTATGCCCCAGTCCCCACCAACGACCCCAGCCCTCCAGCCCACACCCCTACTTAGTCCTTCACCTCAGCCCTAGAAGCGAGTCCGAAACTCAATCAGGCCAACCGAGTTCCCATCCAGGCCAATTTGGGTGCTCAAGCGAATCCGATCCGTGAGCTGATAGCCGATATTGAGCCGAGTCGGATCCTGGGGAACTGTCAGGAGTTGCACCGCCGAGATCGTGACATTATCCGTGACTTGATAGCCCACTTCGGCCCCTAAGGCTAACACTGCTGAGTTGTTGCGACTGTCCCGATTATTAGACGGAGGCACCAGGGCTGGAAATAGGCGGAAGGTGGTTCGATTACTTAAAAAGTCATCAATATTGGCCTGGATATTATTCAAAACCGCCGCACTAGCAATATTGACCAAGGCGAGTTGATTTGCGGCCTGGTTATTGGGATTAAAACCACCCCCCAAGAGGGAGAGAATTTCCGTATCCGAGCGGCCAGGGGTACTGGAGAGTTGGACAACACCCCGGAAGTTAGTGGCCAGTTGACTAGCTCGCCCGGAAATCTGAGCCCGAATCCGCACTGGAGTTAAGCTACCGAGAGTCGTGACATTGCCGCCGCCCAGTTGGCCGAAGTTAATGATGCCAGGATTGGAAACTTCTTGAACAGTGGTTTGTAGGTTCAAATCTAAGGAGGGGTCTAACCCATCCCCTGGATTAAATGTCACAAGATTGGGTTGGCCTGGGGTCAGGCGGAATAGGCTTGTAAATAAGTTCAAACGTCCCTGGACAAGTTGAATTTGGCCCTGGGGTTGCAGGTTGTTGACCGGGCCGCTTAAGCTCAGTTCACCCTGCCCGATGAAGTTGAGAACTGGGGATCGCAAGATCTGGAAATTCTCCCCAAGTTGGAGTTGGAGATCATTAAAAACAACTGGGTCAAAACCCGGCGGTAAATTAGCTTGTAAGTTGGTGGCTCCATTACCGCTGGCCAGGGCATCCGTTAAATAGAATTGCCCCTGACTTAGCTGGAGAAAGCCACCAATATCAGGGCTACGAAGAGTATCTGTGACAATTAAATCGCCACTCACTTCACCAGCAAAAATATCAGCGGCCCGGACTTGAATTTTGCGGAGTTCTAAGGTTAGGGGATTGGCTCGATCGGTGTCTGTACCGGCGAAGGGTCTCACGAGGGGGAGAGAACCAGAGAGTTGAATTTGGCCAGCGTTGAACAGGCCTTGTAAGCCCACAACCCGGAGACGGTCATCATTGAAACGAATTTCCCCAGTCACGTTGGTTAAGGGCCCTTTGAGGGCAGGGCTTGTGAAGGTGGCATCCTCTAGATTAATTTGCCCCCGGACAATGGGTTGGGCAAGGGTGCCTCGGACAAGCACATTAACTTCACCGCCACCCCCACCCCAGTTAACCTGATCCGTAAGGGCGTTGATGAATCCCAGGCCCGCATCCTTGACCTTGACGGTGACATTAATTTCCTCATCTCCTCCTGAATGAGCCGTGACAAATGGCAGCCGATAGGGAATACTGCCGCTGATAATCATTGGCTCGGGGCTATCAATCTGGGCTTGTCCGTTGAAGTTGGCTCGTCCTTGGCTGTAGTTGAAGGTCATGGCCGCGGCGGTAATCGGGGTCTCATTCAGTTGGGCCTGGTCGAGGGTGAGTTGGCCGCGCACTTGGGGCTGCCGAGGAGAACCCGCGAGGGTCGCGGTGGCATTGAGATTGCCCGTGAGATCTAGGTTTGGGAAGGCGACGAGGCTGCGGAGGGTCGTGATGGGAAAGTTTTGAATCCGCAAACTGGCGGAGTTGCTGTTGGCTCCCAGTTGTCCACGGGCGGTGATGATACCCCCCTGGGATTGGAGTTCTAGGTTCTGGAGCAGAATATCTTGATTCAGTAACCGCCCACTGGTAGTAAAGCGACTGATCGGATATTGCCCCCATTGCCAATCTTCCCCTTCCACAGCAAATCCTAAATCTATCCCCTTGCGGGCCGAGGCGGTCAGGTTTAGTTGGGCATTAAATTGGCCCTTGAGTTCACTGAGTTGAGGAAGAGGGGGGGGCGGAGTTGCCGCAGCTTGGGCTTGGAGGGTTTGGATTTCCGTGAGGCGGCGGATTTGGACTAAGAGGGGGGCCTCGATATCGCCTACAGGGGCAGGTTGAACAGCGGCAGCAGTGGCAAAGGTGGGAGGAGTGAGATGGCCCAGGCCCAGGATGTTGTTGAGATCCACTAGGTCGGCGAGTTCTCCATTGGTGACACTCAATTGCCCCCTGAGTTCTGGTTGCTGCCAAAGTTGGCTGATTTGGGCCTGGAGCGTGTAGAGACTATTGCCTTTGCGCAGTTGCCCCTGTTGAAGCCGGGCCGTGCCATTGCTGTAATTCAGATTTGCGGTGAGTTGATCCCCCCGCCAGTTGGCCAGGCCAGGCCGGGCGACATTCACTTGTCCGACTAGGCTGTAATTCTGCAAATTAAGGGCAAATTTTCCACCCACCTGGCCAGATATTAAACTTGGGCGGGGTGCTGGGAGGAGATTAATGTTCAGGAGTTCGAGGGGAAATTCGGCTAGGTTGACATTAAGAGTATTGCCTTGCCGTTGTCCCGTAGCCTTGGCCTGGCCCCGTTGAATCAGGAAGCTATTGGGCCAAAAATTAGGAGCCAGGTTGAGGTCAATTCGATCCGATCCGCCCGCAAGGTTAAAGCGCAGGCCAGATTGGGTCTGATAGGCCAGGTGTCCAGAGAGTTGGGGAGCCAGTTTAATTTGATTAACAGCTAGGTTATGGGTACCCAGGTTGGCCTGGAGTTGGAGGTTCTCTAAGGTTCCGGTGAGTCGTCCTTGAATGTTGGCCTGGCCCCCTAAGGAAAAGGCGAGAGGGAGTCCCTGAAGTTGCTGCTGTACCAGGCCCAAGTTGGCTAGTTCTCTCAGACCCAGGTTTCGGCCGGCAATTTGGAGGTCTAGGCCCGTGAGGTTGAGTTGGGGTTGAATTTGAGCGTTGATAATTCCTTGGGCATTGATTCCAGCGGCGGTGGCCTGGTTGACTCGAATCCGTTGACCATCCCAGGCCAAGTTTGCCGTAGCTCGGTCTCCCAATGGACTATCTAAAACTTCCAGGGCGGCGATGACTAGGGTCTTTTGCGGGTTGAGCGCATCCAATTGCCCGGCCAACTCCACCTCACCCCGGACAGTGCCAGAGAAATCTGGGAAAAAGGGCCGGATGGGAATGCCCTGGCTATTGAGGGCTAACTGCCAGCGATTATCTCGAATCTGGCCGCGACCTGTGACAACCCCGCCTATCAGTTGAGTGGTCAAAATTGGCATGACCGCACCTTGGGGGGGAATAAAGGCGGTGCCATAGGTGGGATAGGTGGCTTCGGGGGCTTGGAAATCGAGCTTGGCCTGGAGGGAGTTGAAATCGGCCAAGGTTCCAGTTGCCGCTAATCGTGCCGACACTCGCCCCAGTTCAATTTGAGATTGCCCACCATAGGCCTGGAAAAGGTCATCAGCAGGAACTTGATTGAGGCGAAGATTAGCTTGCAGTTGGCCATTGGCTCGGAGCGTGGCATCCCCCCGTAATTCACCGCCAGCTTGGGGGATAATCCGCAGATTACGGACTTGAAATTGCCGCAAATTAGCCTGAAAGGGGGCCTGGATTTGGCGGATTCCCACCTGATCAACCTGAATTGTTCCTTGGTTGCGAAGTTCACCGCGAATTTGGGGATTATTCAGAGAACCCCTAATCTGAATTTGAGGAATGGCCACCTGGCCACGCACTGCCACGGGTAAGTTGAACTGCCAATCTTGGGCCGTTTGCCCTAAATCTAAGGGGGCCACCTTGGCCTGGAGATTCCAACCGGCCTGGGGGTTGACTGTTCCCTGGGCTTGCCAATTGATCCGACCAACCGTACCACTGAGGCTTTTAACCGTTAGGGTTTGCCCTTGGAACTGCAGATCTCCATCCAGGTTTTTGAGATCTTGGGGGAGATTTTTTCCCTTAACTGCCAGGCCCTTCACCCGTACCCAGCCATTTACCTTGGGCCAAGCATTTTCCAACAGAGGAAGACTAGTAGCGAGATTGGCACTGAACTGTCCCTGTTGAATGCGAAACCTGGGGGGCAGAAAGGGATTAAAACCCGCCAGGGCAATATCTGTGGCCTGGAGATTCGCATCCCCCTGCTGACTGGCTTGATCCCAGTTGCCCCGGAGTCGCCATTGACCTTGGTTGGCTAAATTCCCCTTGAGGGACAGATTAATGTTCGGTTCTGCCTCCAGTTGAGTAGCATGGATGGCTCCAGCGATTTGAGTGATGCGAATGGGAGCTTGCTGATAGGGAATGGCAATGGCCTGGGCATCTGTCACTCGTACCGTAATGGTTTGGGTGCGAAAGAGCTTGGGGGTTTCAATGGGGGCAATTTTAGTATCAATCCAACTGCCATCAGCTTCTTGGAACACTTGGAGGAGAGGGCGTTCCAGGGTCAAGTCAAGGTTCAGGTCGCGGCTGATCAAGACTTCCCAGAGATTAAAACCAACTTCAATCCCTGTCACCGTAGCATTATCTCGATCCCCGCCCTTTGTAGCTGTACCTGGTTGGGCCGGAATTGCTGAGGGGCCAAAGCGAATACTGGTTAAACTCACCCGCTCCACAGCCCCGAGTTCGACCGGCCGCTGCAAAATGGATGTCATCCGATGCGCGATTTGGGGTGAGAGTTCGGTATTGATGTAAATCCAGGCCCGCCAACCTAATCCCCCCAGTGTGACTACCGTTAACCCTAGGCCCACGAAAATGGGCCGCCGCCAGGCCACAAGTCTGGATCGCCGCCTGAGGTTCGGGGAATTGTTTTCACCCGGTTGAGAAGAATTAGACATCCGCAAGGGACTCCGCCACACCATCCCCACATCACACCCCCCTACCCTAGTAAAAAGCGGGAAATTCGTCAAAAAGGCAGCCAGCCACATTGGCCTTTACGGTTTCAGTGGGGCAACTATTTTGAAATGATGGATGTTCTGGTCGTTAGGCATTTTATAAAGGACATCAGTGATCAAAAAATGGTCGGCAAATAAGCAGCTTGAAAGGTTAATGAGTCTTGGATGGTTTGTCTATATGCACTCGCTCCTTGTCCCTGACTCTAGATTTTTGCTGGATGAAGTGTGACGCAGTTGGTGTATGTCTAGTCCACCTCCATCTAAATTGACATGGCGGTGATTTCGCAGATGCTGGGTTAGCCGTAATTCTAGCGGGATCTGTTTTGCCGGGGTCAACGTTTTGAAAGTTTTAAGGTGGGGATTGGGTTTCTAATAGTTGGCGAATGGCCTGGAGTTCTGTCAAGATTGCCGTCAAGAGTGCCTGAGTCTGATCTGGAGGCACAGCCTTAAATTCCACATTGACTGTTTTGTACTTGAGAACTTCTTTAGCAAAACGAGCGACTTCATTGGGATGGAACAATAAGGGTTGGCGACGACTGCGGCGGATTTCTGGGTTAAGCCGTTGGGGATCAAACGGGCAATTTAACAACTGACTATCGGTATTAATGTAGCGATAAATAGAGGCCCGAGAGCGATTCAGTATCCCTTGAACTTGATCTAAATCTAATAATTCGGCATGGGTTTGACCATTCATATCCGAGTCAAAAGAAAGGGTGCATCCATTCTAAGGGGTGAAGGCATCCGTTAAGTAATCTAAGAGAAAAAAGCGATAGGGCCCTCGTTGTCCGAGGAATTCCAGGCCGGGTGTGGGTAATGGCAGATAAAAATTTTGAGCGTTTGTTATGGATTGATATTGAACTAATGCCACATCAAAACGACAGGGTAATGCAGCGTAGTCAGGATACTGTTCTAAAAATAGTTGGGCTGTATGAATAATTTTACGTTGCTTAGCGGGCGTAATGGCCATGAGTCCACCCTGATCAAGGCTTTGGCTCTGGCGTGTTTTGACTTCAATAAATGCGACTACTCCCGCTGGTGTTTGAGCAATGAGATCCAATTCCCCCCAGGAACAATGCCAATTTTGAGCCAGGATTTGCCAGGCCTGGGCTATTAGCCACTGGGATAAGACCTGTTCACCAATCTGGCCAATTTTCTGACTCATTCATATCACAATAATTCGGGCAAGTTTTCTCAGCATTCAGGACTCATTTTCTTCATTTTAACGAACCTGGAAACCAAGAATTAGAAGGTGTCCAATCGCAAAGATTAGCGTTCACCCGGCCTGAATGACAGGTTAGACTGAGCAAATACATCAATTTTTCCAGGGTGACAAGGCTCAATGGTTGCCATTAACGAAAACTACCTCAAACTGAAAGCGGGTTACTTATTCCCGGAAATTGCCCGCCGGGTGAATGCCTTTAGCCAGCTAAACCCCGATGCCCCAATCATCCGCTTAGGCATTGGTGATGTCACCGAACCCCTCCCCGAAGCCTGTCGCACCGCCATTATTAAAGCCACTGAAGAAATGGGGCAACGGGAGAGTTTTCGCGGCTATGGCCCAGAACAGGGTTATGCGTGGCTAAGAGAAAAAATTGCTACCCATGATTTCCAGGCCCGCGGTTGTGATATTGAGGCTAGTGAGATTTTTATTTCCGATGGCTCCAAATGCGATAACGGGAATATTCTCGATATTTTTGGGAATACCAACAGGATTGCGGTCACGGATCCGGTCTATCCCGTCTATGTGGATACCAATGTCATGGCCGGGCATACGGGAGCCGCCAATGAAAAAGGGGAATATGAAGGTCTGGTCTATTTACCGATTACAGCCGAGAACGACTTTACGGCTACGATTCCGAGTCAAAAAGTGGATTTAATCTATCTCTGTTTTCCCAATAACCCCACCGGAGCCGTTGCCAGCAAAGCTCATCTCCAGGCCTGGGTAAACTATGCCAACAAACATGGATCGATCATCTTTTTTGATGCCGCTTATGAATCCTTTATTACGGATCCGACCATTCCCCATTCGATCTATGAAATTCCGGGGGCCCGCACCTGTGCCATTGAGTTTCGCTCGTTTTCTAAAAATGCAGGCTTTACCGGCACCCGTTGCGCTCTCAGCGTTGTCCCCAAAACTTTAGAAGTGACGACATCCACTGGGGAAACGGTTCAACTCTGGAGTCTCTGGTCACGGCGGCAATCGACAAAATTTAATGGGGTGTCCTACATCATTCAGCGGGGGGCTGAGGCGGTTTACTCCCCAGAAGGACAATCCCAAACGCGGGGCCTGGTGAATTTCTACATGGAAAATGCCTGTCTGATTCGAGAAAAACTTGGCCTGGCAGGATTTGCGGTCTATGGCGGTGAAAACGCCCCCTACGTCTGGCTGAAAACCCCAAATGATCTATCGAGTTGGGAGTTTTTTGATCAATTGTTAACGACCTGCCATGTGGTGGGAACACCGGGTTCTGGTTTTGGGGCTGCGGGTGAAGGCTATTTCCGAATTTCGGCCTTTAATAGTCGGGAAAATGTTGAAACTGCCCTAGCACGGATTGTGAAGGCCTTTGGTTAGTCAGATAATATCAGTTAACCTTGTGGCAATCGAATTACTGAGCAACGATGCAAATTACCATTGGGTTTTGTTGGGGGACATAGGGAACTACGTTAATCCCATAACGTCACTCATGATCCTCTGATTTATCCCATTGACTTGAATTGTTTCGCCAGCTTCTCATTAAGTTCCGCTTGGAGCACGATTAGAGCACTAAATGTTTGATTGTCCTGAAATTGAGAAATACGGCCTATATTCCGTTCTTAATTAACACGTCCATCGCCTACAATGATGTAATTGACTGAGATCAGCAATCCTACTGTAATTAATGATTGATGAAGACCGATTCTCTAGCATCAGCTTGCTATGACTGTTCTCATTGGGGGCGAATTTTGCTGCGTGGTGCAGATCGGTTGCGTTTTCTCCATAATCAAAGTTCCAATCACCTGAATCTGCTCAAACCCGGCCAGGGATGTGATACCGTCATTTTGACCTCAACAGCTCGAACCTTAGATTTGGTCACGGCCTGGGTACGGTCTGATGATATTTTGCTCTTAGTCTCACCCCAACGGCGGGAACCTTTGCAAAAATGGCTAGACAAGTATATTTTCTTTGGAGATCAGGTTGAACTTCAAGACATCACCCCGACAACCTCCTGCTGGCGATTCCTGGGCACGGACTGTGAGCAGATTTTTAGGAACCTAGGCCTGGATTTATCTGACCTACAACAACTAGGGGATCATCGTCAATATCATATTGCTGACTGTCCAGTTGAGATTAGTTTTGGCTCTGGTTTAGCTCTTCCAGGCCTGACCCTAACAGTACCCATTGAATATCGTCTCCCTGTCATGGCCCAAATCAAGCTGGCCCAACCTGAATTAATGGAACTCTCCGAAACAGATTGGGAACATCTGCGAATTTTACAGGGACGGCCAGCGGTGGATGCAGAATTGACGGAGGACTACAATCCCTTGGAGGCTCGTTTAGACTACACCATTTCCTTGGATAAGGGTTGCTACATTGGCCAGGAAACCATTGCCCGCCTGAATACCTATCAAGGGGTAAAGCAACAGTTGTGGGGCCTGGCCTTGACGGATGATGTTGAACCGGGCACTCCATTGCGGCTGGAAGGAACCAAAGTGGGAGTTTTAACCAGTTGTACCTCCTTGGATCATCCTCTTGATCATCAGTCAAAAGCCTTTGGCCTGGGCTACATCAAAACCAAAGCTGGGGGAGTCGGGTTACAGGTTGAGGCCGGAACTACCATGGGGCAAGTGGTGGATGTCCCGTTTTTAGGGGCAGCGCGTGCTTAGAACCACCCTTTTGGGACTCGGATTCTGGCTGATGGGGGGACTCACTCCGGCCTGGGGTGAAAATCCGGCCCATGTTCGCCAACTCTTGGAAACTCGTCAATGTCCCCGTTGTGATCTCAGTGGGGCTGACCTGCGCCATAGCAATCTGGATCGGGCTGATCTTTCCCAGGCCAATCTAAATGGGGCTAATTTGATGGGGGTTAATTTATTTCGGGCTAACCTGAGCCAGGCTAATCTCGAAAATGCCTATTTGGCAGGGGTTAACTTTTTTGCTGCCAATCTCGAAAACGCTAATCTTCAGCGAGCGAACCTCTATTTAGCCACCCTCGTTAATGCCAACTTAACCGCAGCCCGACTGCAAAATGCCCGCATGGTTTTAGTCAACGGTGTCAATGCCAACTTTACTAGGGCCAAATTAAACCAAGCTAACCTCTCTGGCGCAAACTTAATTGATGTCAACTTTACCCAGGCCGATTTAAGTGGAGCCGACATCTCGCGAGCAAATTTAGATGGGGCACAATTACAGGGAGCTAAGTTTCCACGACCGCCAGACGCTAAATAAATCTTCTTGTTCTCATTGAGGGTCATCCCTAGGGAAATTAATAACTTAGCTACATTCTTGTTTGTCATGTTTATATTATTCTGCCCCGGCCTGGAGGACGCTGTTTTCCATGGGGATAGCCCTGATCCATGGAACGAATCGTTATGATGTTCCTAGTGCTACACCTGGCAAAATCTGATGCTCACTCTTAAGCTTCGCTCCCTCCCCACCCCCATCTATCGCGCATTGATTGCAACCTTGAGCGTTACGGCTGTGGTCTTAGTCGGATTTGTCATTGTCCGCCTTTCCCCTCCTAAACTAGCTGACATCCGCTCCACAGTCCCCGATCCCGTCATTGATGCCTCTATGCTTTCCCCCGCAGCGATGCCCAGTCAGCAGACAGCTGTGTTTGCCGGTGGTTGTTTTTGGGGGATGGAAGCTTTATTTGAGCACGTTAAAGGGGTTTCCAATGTTGTTTCGGGTTACGCCGGTGGGAGCGCAGAAACCGCCACTTATAAACAGGTCAGTCATGGGGGAACAGGACACGCTGAATCAATCCAAATCACCTACGATCCATCCCAGGTGTCCTACGGGGAATTACTGAAGATATTTTTCACGGTTGCCCACGATCCAACTCAATTAAATCAGCAGGGTTTTGATGTTGGCACACAGTACCGCTCGGCAGTTTTCTTTACCAATGCGGAACAGCAAAAAATCGCCCAGGCCTACATTGATCAACTTAATCAAGCCAAGGTGTTCTATCAACCTGTTGTCACAGATGTCCAGCCCTTGAATGATTTCTATCCAGCCGAAGATTATCATCAAGACTTTGTCGCCCATCACCCCACCAACTTCTATGTTGTTGCGGTGGAAATCCCGAAAATTGATCGCTTCCAAAAACGTTTTCCCAGCCTATATACTCCACAGGTCAGCCAACATGGCTCCTCTAGTGGGGTTTAGGGCTAAACTTTTAACCTCTCTTTATCTCTGCAGAAATGACCCAGAGCTTAGGTGAAAGTGCATTAGTGTGGTTAGTCCAGATCAATGGCGATAGATGACACTCAATAGAGTAGGGGCGGATCCTCAAGTAGCCATTGTAATGTCGCTAAGTCATCTAACTTACCAACTAAGCGGCGTAAAGGGGGTGGGGAGACACGCACTAACGTTGGTGTTGCGGTGACTTGATCGCTCTCCGCTAATTCTGGTTGTCGGGTCACATCCACAATTTTTAAGGTATAGGGAGCCGCTAGACACTGAGGTAATAGTCCGTGCAGTGTTTTCAGAGTTTGGGCCGTGGCTATAGAGTGCCCAGATACATAGAGGCGTAAGGTATAACTGACTGGATTCTCAAACAAGATTGGCGGCGAACTGACCGTAATGCTAGGGGACTCCAGGCCATGGACTAAATTATGATGCTGCCAAAGTTGTGGAAAGCGGGGACGATAGCTCTCAATCGAACGCAGATCATGACTGAGGCTAGAGCTGGCTAACCGCTGCCACGGCAGTTGGATCATCGCTGGATGCTCAAACAACACATCCAAGAGGAATCGCTGCGACCAAACAAGGGGATGAGCCTCAGCGACGACGGATAATTGTTGAGTGGGTAAATCCACCCAGAAATCAACAGTCGCTGTATAAGCTGGACACAAGAAAAGGGGTGGCTCAGGTAAGTCTAGTAGCCCTTGGAGAACTGAGCAGAGATGATGATGCCAGCGCCCCTGCTTGCTCACAGCTAGGCCATAGACCAGATCAAAGGCTGGGGTGAATAGCGCAACGCCCTTGAATAACCAGGATTGTGTTTGTTGGTGCCCCCCCCCCATCGATCAGATTCGACCCCGCAGAATTTGGGCCATTTCGTTGGGTTTCGGGGAATTTTCTAGGGCTGTTTCCTCATCAATTCGACCCGCTTCATAGAGGTCGTAAAGACACATATTAAAAGTACACATCCCGTCATAGGCACACTGGGGAATAATCGCCTCAATTTCTTCTACGTCTCCCCGTAGAATATAGTCCTTGATGGCATCGGTGTTGATCATAATTTCATGGATCGCCGCCCGCTTTCCATCGGTCGTTCGCACCAGGCCTTGGGCAATGACCCCCACCAAGGATTCGGCAACCTGCATCCGCATTGGCCCCTGTTCTTCTGGTTTGTAAAGGTTAAGAATCCGTTCAATGGTTTTCACCGCGCTGTTCGTGTGCAACGTGCCAAAAACTAAGTGACCCGTTTGGGCAGCCTTGAGGGCCGTATTCACCGTTTCCCGATCCCGCATTTCCCCAATCAGGATGATATCGGGGTCTTCCCGTAACGAAGCCTTGAGAGCATTATCAAACTCCAGGGTATGAATCCCCACTTCCCGCTGACGAATCAAAGAACGTTTACTTTGGTGGACAAACTCAATCGGGTCTTCAATGGAGATAATATGCTTCGGCATTTCCGAGTTGATGTAGTCCACCATCGCGGCCAAAGTTGTCGATTTCCCAGACCCCGTCGGCCCCGTGACTAAAATCAAGCCCTTGTGATAGTGACAGAGGTCTTGGAAAACCGTCGGCAACCCCAACTGTTCCATGGTCAAAATTTTCAGAGGAATCAGTCGCAAAACCATCGCCGGGCCTTTCAGGGCAATGAAAACATTAATCCGCACCCGAGCCATGCCTTCATATTGGTAAGCCCCATCGTATTCCAGGCGACTCCAAAACTGCTCAATTTGGGGCGGGGTGAGAATCTCGTTCAGCCAGTAGTTAAATATCTCCTTATCCGTAACGGGGTGATTCGTGGTGATCATCCGACCCCGCTCCCGAAACCGTGGTGACTCGCCGACCCCCAAATGCACATCTGAATAGCCATTTTCATAGGCTTCCCGCACCAGTTGCTCCATTGTGGGGCCGTTAATTCGGCGAGTGGCATTGGGTGGGAGTGCGCCTGGGCCTTGAACTCTGGACTGGGGCGTGGAAACAGGTGGGGCGGCCGCAGCAGCAGGCATCCTTGGCGGGGGGGCGGGTAAGGGTAAGGTTTGATTTGGCATTGCTGGCATTGGCGGCCGGGCAGGGGGGGGTGGGGCGGGCATCCGGGGCGGGGGAGATGGGATGGGAGGATACTGGGGATCGGGCATGGAACGGCCTCCAGAAGACGTTTAGAGAGGGTAATGGGGTTTAGCTAGCTTCACAATCCAAAATCATCCTATGCACATGGCCAGTATAGAAACCTTTGTCTATTCCTGGGGGGCTAATCTCATTACCGATGAGGGGATGCAGGGGGTCTTCGCTGGGGAGCAATGTCTGACCATAGCGTTACGCAGACTGTTCTGAGAGAGTAGAAATCTTAAAAGGACTGCCCATAGAGCATTTCCTGACTTGCCCCAAATAAGGGTCTTAAATGAGTAACGCTATAGAGGATCCCTGGGGTTAGTTGAAGGGGCGCTGACAGGTTTGAGTAAATTCAGGGCCAAGAACGGATGAAGCCCACTGGAGATTAATCCGTCTTTCCAGGCCCCAGCTAAGAGAACCTATAGTGTGGGTAAGTGAACCGGCCAAATCCCTGCTGTAAATTCACCTGATTAATAATGACTGATGCCTGACAAACAGGTGATTAGCTGGCTCTGATCGGTGCTCAAGGATTTACTTTTTGATCAATAAAACGACTGATTTCCCTAGACCTGCGGCCTCAGATATCCCCAGGCTAGCCAATGCCCTATTTTTCATGTGTCGTAGCAATGGATTTGGGGGTAAAAAACCGCTGCTTGGCCTGGAGATATCTTCTGGGTCAAGAGAATTATTTGATTACACCAAAGTAGTAGCCAGCCACAACAAAATTAATAATCAATAACAGTACCGCCCAACTGGCGCGAAATGTATAGGTAGGTTTAGCGGTTTTGGTCGTTTTAGTAGCCATGTCAGTCTCCGCAAGATTCACTAAGGTGATTTTTCCCAATCATACAACTGTTGTTTCCCTGGTTGATGGCTAGAAATCTATTGGATGTTTAATCGAGGTCTATAGCGTTACGCAGACTGTTCCGAGAGAGTAGAAGTCTTAAAAAGACTGCCCATCAAGCATTTTCTGACTTGTCCCAATAAGAGCCCTAAATGAGTAACGCTATATTGGTGGCGGATAACTTGTGCCTGGGGATATCTGGGAATTGTTAAACTCTGAGAAGATGGAAGTTAGACAGGCATAACCTGGGAAAGCGGCGTTTTAATCTGACAACTTTGATGAATGAAACTGGACAGGGCTTAATTTTGTGTACGGCCGGGCCGGAGTTGGGTTTGGGACTGATTGGCACTCAAGGGGGGTCGCGGTGGCAAAGTTGGGACTTGGGCCGGGAAATGGCTGTGTATTTGCATTCCCGTTTAGCAGAGTTTTTTCCGACCCAGGCCTGGCGGGATCTAGACTTTATTGCGGTCTGTCGAGGGCCAGGCAGTTTTACCGGAACGCGCTTAGGCGTTGTCACGGCGAGAACCTTAGCCCAACAGTTGCAATTACCTTTATTCGGGATTTCTACCCTAGCGGCCGGGGCCTGGAGTGTGGGGCAAACCTTAACGGAGCCATTAACCTTAGCCATTGATTTTCCAGCCCAACGGGATCATGTTTATGGCGCAATTTTTCAGGTTGATCCCAACAGTCCAAAGATCAAAACTGTGCAAGAAGATATGTTAATCACGACCGGGGCCTGGGAGGAATTACTGAGTCACTCACCCTATCATCCCAAACGGGTTCCTCTGCCAGATATTCTTAGATTACTCCCAGGAATTGCTGGACTGGCTCAAGCCCAATACTCTGCGGGTCAACGTCCTCATTGGCAAACTGTCATTCCGTTTTATGGGCAAACCTGGCAACCCAAGCCTTAAATTGTTGATCAGCGTTCCTGAAGACTGGGTTTACAACTTCGGGCTTTTGTCATCAGAATTGTCCTGATCTTCTTGGGATTTGAAACGATTGACAGCGTTCACTTGAATAGTTTTTATTCCCCCCTTAGCTAAAGCTCCGGCTGCCAGTGGCACACCCAAACCACCCCCAACAAAAATAACGAGTGAAACAACTCCTTTCAGGGCCTTTTCTCCTTGAGAACAATTATTAGGCAAGGCACAGCCCATCGGCCCCATCGCAAAGGCTAACCAGACAGCAGGTATAAACGAAAATGGGAAAATTAACACTGCAACTAAACAGCCTGCCCCATTAGCAAGCCATCCAGAAGAATGAGTTGGTTCATTACTGTTTGAGCTTTTCACCAGAGAATGACCAATGAGGATGCTGGAAACTCTATCAAAAGTCATTAGATTGCTTTACCTTATAAGCTCAATCATCCCCAGGCCTGGTGTAATCTGTTAGGGCTAGCTCTGTTGGGGATTTATGACGGCGGCCGACTCGATTACCGATAACCCCTGGTATTTGGCAGCCCAACTGGTGCAACCGGCCCTGATTCGTTTGGTGGATCAACTGCGGCAACAACTAACCGACACGGCCTGGAAAAGCAGTTATGAAACGGTGGAAGTTTGGCCCGAAAATCCCCCCGGCCATCAAGACCCGGCCGAGACTGAACCGCAAATTCTCTATTGGCTGTACCTTAACCCCAAAGATGCACCTAGTGAAACTCAACCTATCCAGATTAACCTCTGGGAACTGTGTTATCAAATTTGTTTTGAATCTTACACCCCAGTTTTGGATCGCCCGACAATTCAGGATTTTCAGTTGGGGGATGTGGCGGTGGATCGGACGTTATTTGACGATGATGGAGAAGTAGATTGGAATCGCTTAGATACGAAGGCGGCTGAGGTCGTTAAGACCATGTTGAATTTTTATAATTCTTCAATAAAATATTCTTGTGAGCCGGATTAAGACAATCTTTTGAGGAACCTTGATGAAAGCGATTGTATGCACAGAATACGGCGGGGCAGAGGGGATGCAGCTCCAGGAAATAGAAAAGCCGACTCCTAGGGAAAAACAAGTCCTAATCAAAATTTCTGCGACAACAGTAACCTCCGCTGACGTGCGTATCCGCAAAGCTGACCCATTCCCTGTTCGATTTTTCTATGGTCTGAGAAAGCCTAAACATAATACGATTTTGGGGTCTGAGTTAGCGGGAGAAATTGAAGCCATCGGTAAAAATGTGACGCGGTTTAAAAAGGGGGATCGGGTTTTTGCGGGAGCCGGAATAACGCTTGGGGCTAATGCTGAATATATTTGTATGGATGAGGCTGGAGCGATTGCAATCAAACCCAACAATATGACCGATGAAGAAGCAGCATCTATTCCGTTTGGGGCCACAACTTCCTTGACGTTCTTGAGAGATAAGGGAAATATCCAGAGTGGGCAAAACGTTTTAATCTATGGGGCCTCGGGAGCTTTGGGGACGGCGGCTGTCCAACTGGCAAAAGCCTTTGGTGCAAATGTGACTGGGGTTTGTAGTACAGCGAATTTAGAATTAGTCAAAGCCCTAGGCGCGGATCAGGTGATTGACTATAGCCAAGAAGACTTTACTCAGAACAAAAATACCTACGATATTGTCTTTGATACGGTGGGTAAAAGCCCATTTTCAGGCTGTCTTGATTCACTGAAACCCAATGGAATTTATCTCAGGGCAGTTCATTTTGATCCGGTCTCAATCCTGCGAGGGCTATGGGTTTCCATGACAAGTAGTAAAAAAGTCATTGGTGGAGTGGCAATTGAGCGTCAAGCAGACCTGATTTTTCTGAAGGAGTTAATTGAGTCCGGGAAATTAAAAGCAGTCATCGATCGGTGTTATCCATTGGCAGAGATTGCCGCAGCTCAGCGATATGTGGAACAAGGCCACAAGAAAGGAACTGTGGTGATCACTGTGGCTCATAATCACAAAAGCTAATCACCGCGCTGGATCGGAAATGATCAACCACTTTGGGGGAGATGTTTAGATTGTGAAATTACGTCAATCCTGCAATTTAAGTCAGGTTTTATTTGCCCTGGGCCTGGGGATTACGATTTTGTATATTTTGATTGCCCTGTTCTGCCCCCTCTTCCAGGCCTGGGGATGGATCGCCAACCCGCAAGAATTTTTAGATTTCCCAGTCCATCAACCGCCTTCGAGTCAACATTGGTGGGGAACGAATCGCCAGGGCTATGATGTTTTTTCGCGCACTCTCTTTGGCACCCAGGCCGCGTTACAAGTTGTTGTTGTGGCCACCCTATTTAGCTTAGTGATTGGGGTTCCCCTTGGCCTGGTGAGTGGTTATTTGGGTGGGCGACTTGATACGGCGTTGTTGTTTGTTATGGATACGATTTATACCCTCCCAGGCCTGTTATTGGCAGTTACTGTTGCCTTTGTGGTCGGAAAAGGCGTAGTGAATGCGGCGGTGGCCTTAAGTGTGGCCTATATTCCCCAGTATTATCGAGTGGTCAGAAATCAAACCATTAGCCTCAAAACTGAAGTCTTTATCGAAGCGGCCCAGGCCATGGGAGCCAGCACCAGCCGGATTCTGAGTCGGTATTTATTTCTCAATGTGTTGCCCAGTATTCCCGTGTTGTTTACCCTCAATGCCGCCGATGCGATCTTAACCTTAGCTGGCCTGGGATTTTTGGGATTAGGTTTACCGCCGCAAGTGCCAGAATGGGGGCAGGATTTACGCCAGGCCTTGGATGGGTTATCGGTCGGTATTTGGTGGACAACCTTGTTTCCAGGCCTGGCCATGACGTTGTTAGTGGTGGGCTTATCGTTACTGGGGGAGGGCCTGGGGGAAACCTTAAATCCCCTGAATCGCCGAGACTCATAGGGCGTGTCACCAATTAGCAGAATTAACAAAAGCATCAAAAAGTGGATGATTGAGTCAAGACGTTACTGTATCAAGGTAATACTGGAATGAGACGCTACGCTCTGAGATTCGTGTGGTTCATACCCGCTTTACTCGATGGTCTCGTTCAGCGGTTGGGGAACGAATCTTTAAGCTGTTAGCTGACGAGGCGGATAATGAGTATGCGAGGATTGATGCCACGATTGTGCGGACTCATCAACATAGTGCTGGAGCTAAAAAAAAGAGCCGGTAAATGACACGCCCTAGGGACTATCACGATCTTCTCGTTCGGAGTTTCTGATTTAAAACATAAGAAAAAAATTATCTAGGCATCTAAATGGAGGCATAAGTCGAGCATATGAATTTGATTAATAGATCTATTGATGGCCTATCTCATTTAGTATTGTCTTTGTAACTGAAGTAATCTATAAACAATACTATGGGTTTTCCGTTCACTGTTTAGACCTTAATCGAGCCAGCGCGGATTTTGTCTAAGCACAGTTAACAAATGTTGCCTGGGTCATCTTCATGGCTTGGGATAGAGCAACTTATCTTCTTTCTTTTATAAGGGTGACTTATGAATAGAGTCTCGCGTCGCAATTTTTTATTGACTGCTACTTCTACAGCCGTTGGAGCCTTGGTTTTGAAGGGATGTGCCACCGCCCCAGAAACTCCGAGTGCTTCTCCAAGTCCAGCGACTCCAACTGCGGCGGGAGTTGAAGTGGACACCATTAAACTCGGTTATTTACCAATTGTCGAGTCGGCCCCGCTCATCATTGCCAAGGAAAAAGGCTTTTTTGCCAAACATGGCTTACCCAATGCCGAGGTCTCCAAGCAAGCCAACTGGGCTAGTGCTCGGGATAATGTCGTGATTGGGGCAGCGGCCGGGGGAACAGATGGCGGTCAATGGCAAATGCCGATGCCTTACTTGCTCAATGAAGGGGCGATTACCACCAACAATCAAAAAGTGCCGATGGCGCTGCTGCTCAAGCTCAATACTCAGGGGAATGGGATTGCAATTTCTGGTGCCCAAAAAGGAAAAGGAGTTCACCTCAACATTAAAGACCCGAACTACATTAAAACTGGCCTGGGGCGGAAATTTAAGGCAGCGTTCACCTTTCCCAAGGCCAATCAGGATTTCTGGATTCGTTACTGGTTGGCAGCCAATGGGATTGATCCCGACAAAGATATTGAATTGCTAACGGTTCCCCCAGCTGAGACTGTCAAGGGGATGCAGAATGGGACAATGGATGCCTTTAGTACCGGGGATCCCTGGCCCTACCGGATTGTTAAGGAAGATATTGGCTTTATTGGGGCCTTAACGGCGCAGGTTTGGCCCTATCACCCGGAAGAATATCTGGCGATTCGATCTGACTGGGTGGAGAAAAATCCTAATGCCACCAAAGCCCTTTTAAAAGCGGTCATGGAAGCTCAACAGTGGTGTGATGATTTTGCCAATCGGGATGAATTGGTCAAAATTGTTTCTCAGCGGCAATACTTTAATGCGCCTGTGGATGTGTTGTTGGCTCCTTATAAAGGGCAGTACGACATGGGCGATGGCCAGCCGAAAATCAATGATCCCAAAATGGCGGTGATGTACTGGAAAGACCCCAATGGCAACAGTATTTCTTTCCCCTATAAGAGTCATGATCTTTGGTTCCTAACTGAAAGCATTCGCTGGGGTTTCCATAAAGAGACGATTAAAGACTTAGCCACGGCCCAAGCCCTGATTGATCAGGTGAATCGTTCGGATCTATGGCGAGAAGCTGCAAAAGAGTTGGGTCTGCCAGCCAGTGATATTCCAACAACCGATTCTCGTGGGGTGGAGAAATTCTTTGACGGGGTAGAGTTTGATCCTGCGAATCCGCAAAAATATCTTGACAGCCTCAAGATTAAGGCGGCTTAACCCCTCTTTTCAATTCTTTTAGATGTCTCCCAACTACAACTGTTTGCTCATCACTCCTCACGTTATTTCTTGATTTTATGACTCAACCTAGAATAAAAGGTATGTATTTATGGCAGTTAGTCTAGATCGTTCCAAGAATTCATCCGGATTACCGAAGGGGTTAGCCAAGTTCTGGCAAAAGCAGGGTGGAAATATTGGTTTACCGTTGATTGGTCTATTCGGGTTTTTAGCCGCCTGGCAAATTCTCTCTTGGACAAAGATACTGGCTTTGCCCGGCCCCATTGAGGTGTTGGCCAATGAGCGCAGTCGGTATTTAATTTTTCATCCTTTTTACTACAACAGTGATTTGGATCAAGGCCTGGCGCGGCAAACCTTTATTAGTCTGACCCGGGTGGCCCAAGGCTATTTCTTGGCCGCGATTGTTGGCATTACCTTGGGTATTGTTGTTGGCACAAGTCCAAATGTTAACAAAGCTCTTGATCCAATTTTCCAGTTTTTACGGATGGTTGCGCCTTTAGCGTGGGTTCCGATTGCCTTAGCCGCGTTACGTCAAAATGAACCAGCAGCGATCTTCGTGATTTTCATTACCTCGATTTGGCCAATTTTAATTAACACAGCCGTGGGTGTCCGCGAAATTCCCCAAGATTATAAAAATGTGGCTCGTGTCCTCAAGATTTCCAAACAAAAATTCTTTCTCAAGATTCTTATCCCCTCAGCCTTGCCCTATATTTTCACGGGCTTACGGATTGCCATTGGCCTGGCCTGGTTGGCAATTATTGCCGCTGAAATTGTTATGTCCGGTGTAGCCGGAATTGGTTTCTTTATTTGGGATGCCTATCAACAAAACTACGTTACTGAAATCATTGTGGCAGTGGTCTATATCGGTGCGGTGGGGTTGGCCTTGGATCGCTTAGTCGCCTTCATTCAAACCAAAATTGCGCCTGGGAACTAAGGGAACCTATCGTCATTTCTGTCAAAACTGAGACATTCAAAACGTCTACTCAAACTCGTTTTAACTACTTTGGTGTTTGATTCCTCAGCAAAATGACGATAACCAGCAATTCTTGAATAATTTCTAACAGGATGAGGTGAAGTTATGGGTGTTTTTGTTGCAGTTGATCAAGTCGAAAAGGTGTTTAATCTCACGAATGGCGGGCAATACCTTGCGCTCAAAGGAATTGATCTGCAGATTAAAAAGGGTGAGTTTATTTCCCTGATTGGTCACTCTGGTTGTGGTAAATCAACGTTGCTGAATATGATTGCTGGCCTGGATTTGCCCAGCGATGGGATCGTCACCTTAGAAGGTCAGCGAATCAATCAACCCGGCCCCGACCGGATGGTGGTGTTTCAAAATTATTCGCTACTGCCTTGGTTAACAGTGCGGGAAAACATTGCGTTGGCTGTTGAGGAAGTCTTACCCCACATCCCCAAAGGTGAGCGTAAACAGATTGTCGAGCAACATATTGACTTGGTGGGCTTACGTCATGCGGCCGATAAACCCCCAGGCCAGTTATCCGGTGGCATGAAACAACGGGTGGCCATTGCCCGAGCCTTAGCGATTCGCCCGAAATTATTACTCCTGGATGAACCCTTTGGCGCATTGGATGCCTTGACAAGGGGGAATTTGCAAGAGCAATTAATGCGGATTTGTGAAGAAAGCCAAGTCACGGCCGTTATGGTCACCCATGATGTCGATGAGGCGGTGTTGCTCTCAGATCGGATTGTTATGCTCACCAATGGGCCGGGTTCCAAGATCGGCGGCATTCTGGAAGTAGATATTCCCAGGCCCCGCAAGCGGCTGGAGGTGGTGGATCATCCCAGTTATTACAGCCTCCGCAGTGAGGTGATCTATTTTCTCAATCAACAAAAACGGGTCAAACAACTCCAGGCCCGCCGCAAACCCGCCATTGCCCGGCATGGATTGGAAAAAATCAATCTTGAACTAGGTTTCTTGCCGTTAACGGCCTGTGCTCCCATTGCTGTGGCCCAAGAAAAAGGCTTTTTTGCTAAACATGGCCTGGATGAAGTGTCCTTGGTGCGGGAAACCAGTTGGCGAGGGATTACGGATGGCATGAGTCGGGGCTATCTTGATGCGGCCCAAATGCCGGGGGGAATGCCAGTTTGGTTAACAGTGGGTGGGGAAAATAATCAACCCCTGCCGGTTGTTAGTGCTTTGACCTTAACCCGCAATGGTAATGGCATTACGCTGTGTAAACGGTTTGCCGAACAGGGGATTAAAACCCTGAAGGATTTCCATCAATACCTGCTCCAATCGGCAGATCAACGGCACACCTTGGGCATGGTTCACCCCTCTTCGATGCACAATTTGCTGTTGCGCTATTGGTTGGCGGCCGAAGGCATTCATCCGGATCACGATGTCACTTTGCAAACCATTCCCCCGGCCCAGATGGTAGCGAGTCTGCGGTCTAAAACCATCGATGGTTATTGCGTGGGGGATCCCTGGAATCGCCGGGCCGAGTTAGAGGGCATTGGGTTTACGGTTGCCGGAGATTTAGATATCTATCCAGGCCATCCGGGGAAAGTTTTAGGCGTGCGAGAAGACTGGGCCATGGCCTATCCCAATACCCACATTGCCTTGGTCAAAGCCCTGCTGGATGCCTGTCAATATTGTGCCGACCCCAACCACAGCGAGGAAATTCGCCAAATCCTCAGCCAGAAGCAATATGTCGGAACTGATCCTGAGTACCTAGAGTTAGGAATGGATGATTCTGACCAGGCCGTGCATCATCTGTTCTATGGCGATGGGGTCAACCGGCCCAGTCGGACGGAACACCTGTGGATGATGGCCCAAATGGCCCGCTGGGGGGATGTGCCGTTTCCGCGCAATTGGGTAGAAATTCTGGAGCGGGTCTGTCGGGTGAGTGTCTTTAGTACAGCGGCCCGAGAACTCGGCTTGATGGATATTAAATACCGCACCGGCCCGATTCAACTCTTTGATGGCACAGTCTTTAATGCCGATGACCCAATTGGCTACCTGAATGGCGTGGACATTAAGCATGAGATTTATATTGCCGAAGTTCCCCTAAATGCCCCTCAAGCACTGGCTGCTTAGTGATATTATTTGCTATAGGAAAATTTATAATGCTGAATACTCAATCTCCCAACTCTGCGTCGTTGCGACTGCCCACCCAGGCCCCTGATGAGTTCTTAGTTCTAGAAAACGTTGCCAAGGTCTATCCCACCCCCAAAGGCCCCTATCCAGTTTTGCAAGATGTGAACTTGACCGTTGCGGCGGGAGAATTTATTTGCCTAATTGGCCATTCCGGCTGTGGGAAAACAACCCTCTTGAATATGGTGTCTGGATTTGCGACCCCCAGTAGTGGCTATGTCAGTTTACGGAATACCCCTATCACGGGGCCTGGCCCGGATCGAATGGTGGTGTTTCAGAACTATGCCCTCTTACCTTGGTTAAGTGCTCTAGAGAATATCTATTTGGCTGTTGATTCCGTCTATCCCCGTAAATCCCGGCCGGAAAAAATGGCCATTGCGCGGGAACACTTGGCCCTGGTTGGCTTAACCGATGCCGCCGATAAATGTCCACCCCAACTCTCTGGAGGGATGAAACAACGGGTTTCCATTGCTCGGGCTTTGGCGATTCGGCCGGAAGTGTTGATTTTGGATGAACCCTTTGGGGCGTTGGATGCGATTACCAAAGAAGAACTGCAAGAAGAATTGCTGAAAATTTGGAATGATCATCGCTGTACGGTGTTGATGATTACCCACGACATTGATGAAGCGTTGTTCTTGGCGGATCGCCTCGTGATGATGACTAACGGCCCAGCAGCCCAAATTGGTGAAATTTTAACCATTCCTTTTCCCAGACCTCGGCAACGAGAACGGATTATGGAGGATCCAGAATTTTATCGCCTCCGAAATTATGCTCTGGACTTTCTCTATAATCGCTTTGCCCATGATGATGAGTAATTAAATCGGAAAGCCAGGGGCCTGGGAGGCAATTTAAGGTTGGCAGGGTAGCTCAATTGAAAATGTTGTGATGCCCTGTTCACTGGTTACGGTAATCTGACCATTGAGTTGCTCGACTAACTTTTTCACCAAGGCTAACCCCAGGCCAGTCCCACCTTGTTTCCAAGGATCGGCGTTCGGTACTCGATAAAACTTATCAAAGATTCGCGGTAACTCGCTTGTGGGAATTTCCGATTGATTGGTGACCCACAGTTTGAGACTTGCGGGGCCGGATTGCGGCTCTAAAACTAAATCCTGAACGGCCACTCCCAGGCCAATTTCACCCTGATCCGGCGTATATTTGCAGGCATTATTTAACAACTCTGCTAAAACCCGCTCCAAGCCATGACGATTTGTGACGAGGGGAGGTAAATTGGGAGGACAAGAAAACATTAGCTGTTGCTGGCGTTGCTGCATTCGACTCCGAAAGGGTTCGATGACAAGGGGGAGCCATTCTTTTAAGTCAATACGCTCCTGACTCACCGGGCCGGGCCGGGCTTCTAGGCGTTGTAAATCGAGCAGGTCGTTAATTAAATCTGTTTCCCGAGTACATTCATTCGCCAGAATCTCTAAATAGCGGGCTTGTCGTTTCTCTAGGGGAAATTGCCGCAGCATATGAATAGCCATTTTGATATTGGCCATCGGCGTGCGCAATTCATGGGAAACCGTACTTAAAAAGTCATCCTTGAGGGCATTCAGTTGCTCCAATTCCTGCATTTTTTGTAACAGTTCCGCCGTCCGTTCCGTCACCTGCTGCTCCAAATCGGCATTGAGTTCCTGTACCTGCTGATATAACAGGGCTTGATGAATGGCCAAGGCACATTGATCCGCAATGATTTTAACCAAGCTCAGATCTTCTGTTGTCCAACTGGGGCGATCATCTTGGGCAAATTTCTCAGGGACTAAACATTGAGACAGCCGAGAATTAGCTTGGGTTTGAATCAGGGTAATATTACCAAGGTAGCGATTGAGATAAATGAGTGGTGTAATCAACAGCGTATGTAAACAGAGGGAATCAAAATAAGGCCTGAAATCTGTAGAAATTTCTGGTTGATCTGACCAAAGTAGCACCTGTTGCCCCAACTGTAATGGCTCAAGAAACTGCTGATAACTATCCTGATTTAATCTCCTCAACTCTGGGGGCGGGGTTGCTGTCAAATGCCTGGCCTGGGCGATGATGAATGTTTCCGTCTGGTGGGGGCTGATTAAGCAATAGCTGGCCCCGAGAGCTTCTAAGAGTAAATCTGCGGTGATTTGTAATACTTCTGTCACGACCATCGTTGTCCGCATGGCCTGGATAATCCGGTTAATCACCGCTTCCCGTTGGGCCTGCTGCCGGAGTTGTTCTTCGGCCCGTTTGCGATCAGTAATATCCGTCACATAGGTACGAATCAACTCACTTTCATAGATGTAATGAATGGACTGTTCATAGATGCGATCGCCAATTTCCACTTCACGGATATTGACCTTTTCCCGGTGCTTGCCGACTCGGGTGGCTAACTCCTGTAAACCAATTAAAATCGGGTGTTGCATTCCTAAGGCCTGGATATTCTTAAATTCCATCACCGCTGCGGGGTTGGCATAGGTAATGCTCCCCTTTAGATCAATTTCAACAATTGGATTAGGAGTCAGTTCAGGATAGGAGGCTAAACGGACTAAGGCCGCCTCACTAAACTCAGCCAACTCCGCCGCTGTTGCCGAGGGTACCAAGGTTGAATAGGGGTTACTTGCTTTAGAAATAAATCCCAAAATATCCGAGTTTTCCCAAAAGCCATTAAACTCCTCATCGGTCATATTTTGGAAGGCAAAGTAGCGGGCTTTCACATCTCCAGCGAAAGAAATCATATCTCCATCTTGCAAGTCGTGGGAAAATTGCCGCTGACCATTGATTAAAATCCCATTGGTACTCCGTTTACCTTGTAAGTCCCCATCTACCATCCGAAACAAATAGTTAGCCGAATCGGGGGCTGTGACCCGCAGTAAGATGGCGTGTTGGCGGGAGACCAGTTTGGAGGCAACAACAATTGAATTAGTCGGATCTCGGCCGATGGTGTAGGTTGCCGCTTCGAGGAGAATTGGCCGCCGCCCCTGAGCATCTTCCAAAACCAAAAGATGACGGACTTGTTGCAGTTGGGTCTCAACCGTGCCAGCGGACATAGGCAAAAGAGAGTTAGTTGCTCTTAGTTTACAAAAGTCGGGCTGGCCTGGGCAGATGAGGGCCGGTTGAACGGATATCCCCGACATTGGGCTTCTCTGGAAATTATGGCGCAGTGGGTGTTGAAAATTGCTGCCAATTGGGCACTAAGGTGATGTAGTCCAACTGCTGGGCGGCGGGATGGCAGCTTTTACAGCTACCCAGGCCAATGGGCTGACTCAACTCTACCCCTGGGTGCAAGACGCGAAAGAAGCGAGATTGTCTCAGGCGATAGGGAACTGTTTCCCCAGTCCGAATCGGGCGGGAATAGGTGCGTAAATAGGGCCAAATTAAATTGAAGTCTAATTTAGGCAGGGGTTGGAGTTGAATGCCGTAGTGGTTGATGTCTTGAATCAGGACACGCCAAGTATCGGTCGATAGGGTTTGGGCTGGAACTGGTAAATGACAACTGCCGCACCGTTGGACGTATAACTCAGCCCCCAAACGCAACCTACCTAAGCTTGGTTGGGCTGGATCTGCCCCTTGACTCCAGGCCCCCAGCCCCCAGCCCAAGACACTACAAACACTCAGTAGCAGGCCCAGTCCCCAGAGCCATCGCCGTTGCCATCGTTGCTTCATCCGTTAATCCTGCACATAGGAAAGACCTAAATCCAGACAATGCTCAGCCCGTTGAAACTCTCGCCCCAAGTAGGCTGCGTGATCTAAGCAAGTGACTAAGCAAGGATCGGGGGTTTCAAAAATCTCAATACAGAGTTCCTTGGCAGTCCGACCTTGAAACACATGGGCGGGTTCCCGGACATTTTTGCCACGGGTGGGAATCGGTAAGCCTGTATCCGGATCTAAGGCTAGGCCCTTGTCATTAACGATGTTGGTGTAATGTTTGGCCACAATCAGGGCATTTTCAGCATCAACGTAAATAATGAAGTAGCCACCAGGGTCTAACTTAATAAACCGTTGGGAGAGTTTGTCATTGAGGGTTGTGCGCCCGGCCTGGGTTAAAGATAATTCCATACATGAGCTAAGGAAAGCAACAAAACAGCACCAATTTCGGCATTAGCCCCTCCCGCAAGATTGCTTCAATCGGCCTTTCTCAAATCCTAGCCCAGTCACAGCCCCTTCCCATCGGTTTTGAGTTGGCCCCAGTCCTATAACAATTGGTCGCGGGGGTTGTAGGTTTCCATTTGGCGCAGTTGGCGATAGAGGTCTAGCTCGGCCTGGGAAATATCCCGTGGGACTTCAATCCGTATTTCCACCAACTGATCGCCCCGTTCTCCCGCTTCGGTGAGATAGCCTTTGCCGGCTAAACGGAGCCGTTGGCCAGAGCGAACTCCTGGAGGTACGGAAAGCTTGACCCAGCCATCTAAGGTTGGAGCTTCGATTTGCCCCCCTAAAACCGCTTCACTGGGAGTCACGGGTAACTGGCAAATGACATCAATTCCGTCAAGACGAAAGAGATTGTGGGGGAGAATTTCAATTCTGAGGTAGAGATCTCCACCCCCTGTACCTTGATTGCGGAGTCGAATCCGTTGCCCCGTGATCATCCCCGGCGGTAAGGTGACTTCTAAGGAGCGGCCATCTCCGAGACGAATTCGCTCCCGCCCCCCTTGGTAGGCTTTTTCGAGGGGCACTTCCAAAGAGGCTTCGGCATCACGGCGCAGGGGCCTGGGACTATAGGTATTTTTCGTCACTCCCGGCCGAAAAGGATCCTCTGGACCTGTTCTGCGTTCTGCGGCAGTAGGACTCCGGCGAGTGGTATAGGTGGTTTTGCCGCGCCGGCCTAGGAGTTGGTCTAAAAAGTCTTGAAAATCATCAAAGTCTTCAATCTCAATCCCTTCAGCCACCGCCGCCCGGCCAACCCCATTACTGCGGACTGTGGCGCTGCGATTGCGCTCCCGTTGGCGGCTATTAAATCCCGGTTGTTGCCAGTGGGCCCCATAGCGGTCATACTGATCCCGTTTGGCTGGATCACTGAGGACTTGATAGGCTTCCCCAATGGCTTTGAACATTTCCTCGGCGTTAAGATCTCCCGGATTCAGATCAGGATGGTAGAGCCGGGCCTGGCGGCGATAGGCTTTTTTGATTTCATCCCCCGAAGCAGCCCGATCTACGCCTAAGAGTTGGTAGTAATCACGAAAGTTTTGCATGGTGTTAGGTTCTACCAATCATCGTCATCATCCCAGGAATCCCAGGCCGGAGCCTCTGTGGTGCGACCATTCCGCCGTCTGGTGCCACTGCTGGGGGTTGTTTCCCACTCATCGTTATAGCCGCGACTACCGGAATTGGCTGGAACCCTGCCCCGCACCACATCCATCCCTTTCGAGACCGCTTCTCCAATATTCGGCATTTTGAAGAGATCATCTTCCTCGTCTATGTCTTCCTGGGCCTGGCGGACGGCTTGGGCAAATTCGTAGAGGGCTTCTTGGAGGGCTGCAAATTTCAGGTCTATTTGTCGCTCATCACTGGCCTGGACGCTGGCTTGCAGTTCCCGGATTAAGGCCTCTACCTGACGGCGTTGGGCAGCCGCAAACTGAAATCCTAACAGTTGGGAGGCTTCCCGGAGTTGGCGTTCCGCTTTGGTGATTAAGTCTTGAGTCCGGTTCCGTTTTTCAATTTGTTCCCGGCGGTTGCGGTCAGCTTCGGCCTGGCTCTCGGCATCTTTGAGCATTCGGTCAATTTCATCTTCTGAAAGGGTCGAAGCACCTTGAATGGAAATACTTTGCTCTCGGCCAGAATAGCGATCTAGAGCCGTGACTTGGAGCAGGCCATTGGCATCCAGATCAAAGGAGACTTGGATTTGGGGAATACCGCGGGGGGCGGGGGGAATCCCAGTGAGCTTAAACCGGCCCAGAGATTTATTATTTTCGGCTAAGTCCCGTTCCCCTTGGAGGACATGAATTTCCACTTGGCTTTGGTTATTTTCAGCAGTGGAAAAAATATCCGAACGGCGGACGGGGATGGTGGTGTTGCGGGGAATCAGCTTTTTCATCACGCCGCCGATGGTTTCCAGGCCCAGGGATAGTGGTGTCACATCTAAGAGCAAAATATCCTTGGTTTCTCCGGCTAATATCCCGGCCTGGATGGCGGCCCCAACGGCAACAACTTCATCCGGGTTCACGTTTTGATTGGGTTCGAGATCAATTAACTGCCGCACCAGATTTTGCACCATGGGCATCCGGGTCGCGCCCCCCACCAAAACCACTTCATCAATTTGGTTCGGACGTAAGCGGGCATCTCTGAGGGCCTGTTCCACCGGATAGCGCAACCGTTCTAAAAGCTCTTGGCTCAGATTCTCAAATTCACTGCGGCTGAGGTTGACTTCAATATGTTTGGGGCCGTCGGCGGTGGCCGTGACAAAGGGGAGGCTGATGTTCGTTTCTAACAGTCCAGAAAGCTCCATTTTGGCTTTTTCAGCAGCTTCGGTTAGCCGTTGCAGGGCCTGGCGGTCGCGGCGTAAATCAATGTTTTCTTCTTTCAGGAATGCTTTGGCTAACCAGTCCACAATTAACTGATCAAAGTCATTCCCGCCGAGTTGGGTATCGCCACTGGTGGCCTTAACTTCAAACACCCCGTCCCCGACATCCAAAATCGAGACATCAAAGGTACCACCGCCCAAGTCGAAGACTAAAACTGTTTGTTCCTGTTGCCGATCCAGGCCATAGGCTAAAGATGCCGCTGTCGGTTCATTAATAATCCGCCGCACATTTAAGCCAGCAATTCGCCCAGCATCGCGGGTGGCCTGACGTTGGGAGTCATTAAAATAGGCGGGGACTGTAATCACCGCATCGGTGACGGCTTGCCCCAGATAGCGGCTGGCATCTTCCACCAACTTTCGGAGGACAATGGCTGAGATTTCTTCGGCCGCAAATTCTTTTTGAAGCCGTGGGCATTTACAGCGAATGTTGCCATTTTCATCACGGCGAATCGTGTAGGGGACGCGCTTAGAATCTTCGTTGAGTTCACTATACTGGCGGCCGATAAACCGCTTCACCGCATAGAAGGTATTTTGGGGATTTAACACGGCCTGGCGGCGAGCTAATTGCCCCACCAACTGCTCTCCCTCTTTGCCAAAACCGACTACAGATGGGGTTGTCCGAGACCCTTCAGCATTAGCAATGACGATGGGCTTTCCCCCTTCCATGACCGCAACCACGGAGTTTGTTGTCCCTAAGTCAATGCCAACAATTTTGCCCATGTATTGCTGAAACCTCTCGTCCGGCAAAGTAGAGAATACGGCTATGGTAACGGATTCTTTACCGTTGTTACAGTTCTAGTGTACTCCAGGCCCTACCTGAGAATCTGAGGATACAATTTTGGCCTAGAGGGAGTTAAGGATTGTCCCGCAGTGTTGTGATTGGCCCGAGTCAAAACCAATGCTGCCCCAGCAGGACTCCCAATTCCCCAGCCCCCAGGCCAGCCAAAGGACTCCCAATGCCATAGAGCCAATTTTTCTGTCCCACCCGATTTCGTCCCAAGTTAACCGTATCTAAGGCATAGGTGGAGAAGGTGGTATAGGCTCCCAAAAATCCCGTTAGGATCATCAACTTCATCCCAGGGGGTAAGGAGGATGCCCAAGGCCACATCGCTACGAATCCAATTAAAAACGCGCCAGAAACATTAACCATCAAGGTTCCCCAGGGAAAGTTTCCCCCCCACTGTTTCAACGCCCAAAGACTGAGGTAATAACGGCATAAAGCCCCAGGGACAGCCCCAACCGCTACCCAGGCCGGATCGGGAATATTGATCATAAGCACTAGAGATTTATTTAAGAGTTTGATTATAAGTTGCCTGTGGTCATAATTGGCTGCGGCCCAACTCCACTCATTACCCCCAACGGGCTAGATCTTCGGCCATTCTCCATTGGGTAACCACTGCCCATGCTCTCGTTTGACCCGTTCGAGTCCCATGACATAGACCCAGGCCCCGCCTAAATCTGCCCCACTCAAGCTCCATACCCGTTGCCAGATCCGTTGATAATGATTTTGGTCTGGGGCGGCTTGGGGATTATAGCCTTCATAATCATCAAGGGTTGCCATCAGGCCCGGAACATTTTCAAAAATTAGGAGGATACCCCTTACCCGGCCGGACTCCTTCGTCATGGCAGGATAGCCAGCCTGGGGGAGATGATAAATCCGTCCAGAGGTTTGAGCCGGTTGGATGTGGGGATTATGGGCCTGGCAAAACTGATGAAAGCCCCGATAACCAGGCTTTAATGTGCCATAAACAAAAAAATGTTGACGGGAATCGGCCATGTCACCCCTGCCCCTCTTTCTCCCCAGGCCCTTAAAATAAAGTGCGGACGATTGCTAATTTTTCCCTAGCCCAGGCCCCTATGACCCCTATCAAGCCTCCAACCCCTGAACAGACTGACGACAAGACCATTGTGCAGAATTACTTTAACACCGTTGGCTTTGATCGCTGGCGGCGGATCTATGGTGATGGGGAAGTCAACAAAGTCCAGGCGGATATTCGTACCGGCCATCAACAAACCATTGACACCGTGATTAGCTGGATGAAGGCCGATACCAATATGGCTGGCAAGTTAATCTGTGATGCGGGCTGTGGTGTTGGCAGTTTAACCATTCCCTTAGCAGCTACCGGAGCGAGAATCTATGCCAGTGATCTATCCGAAAAAATGGTCACGGAAGCCAAAGAACGGGCGGCGGCTACTCTAGAGCGCACCGATAATTTAATTTTCTCAGTTTCAGATTTAGAAACCTTGCGGGGTGAGTACCACACGGTGATCTGCCTGGATGTGTTGATCCACTATCCCGAAGATAAGGCCCAGGCCATGATTGCCCATCTTACTAGTCTCGCCAGCCATCGTTTAATCCTCAGCTTTGCCCCAAAAACCACCGCCTATACCATTCTCAAAAAAATTGGTGAGTTTTTTCCCGGCCCTAGCAAAGCCACTCGCGCCTACCTCCATCGGGAGTCAGAAATTGTCAAGATACTCACCAGTCTAGGTTGGCGGATTGAGCGGAATGCCATGACGAAGACTCAATTTTACTTCTCGCGACTCCTAGAGGCCTGGCGAATTTGAGGGGACTCAATACCTGATTAACCCTGCCAGGCCAGAAATAGTGTTTGCCCCAACCCAATCAGAAAGCCTAACACGCCTCCTAAGTTGACAATAGCCTGGAGTTCGGTTTTAACAATGCCTTGAATGGCGGCTTCTAAGTTTTCCGGCGAGGTGGCCTTCACCCGTTCCATAATCACCGTGTCTAAATCCAAAATCGGGATGGCTTTTTCTACGATCATTTCTAAATCCCGTTCTAAATAGCGTTCCAAAACCAAGGCTAAATCTTCGCTAACGACAGCCAAAGATTGGGTCAAGGTTGTTGAACTTTTGAGGCGATTGAGAATCGTTAATGCCATGTGATCCCAATCCACGGTTTGACTAAATCCCTGCACAAATTGCAAGCCTTGCCGTTGGATATAGTCCCGCACACTGTGTTGGAACAAGACTCGTAATTGGCGGGTTGTCGCAATCGGTAAACTCTGTAAAGTAATGTTTTGTAGCGATTCCAACAAGCGTTCTCGAATTCCCAAGGCAATAATTAGATCCCCTAACCGCTGGTTACATTCCTCTCGTTCATGAACACAATAGTCCCGCAAGCGAACCAGTGTATTCCTGGCCCCAAAGAGATTAGCTAATATCCAATAGGTGCCACTGGTTTTTTCCCGTAACCGTTCATCTAAAATTTCGATGTTGCGATCCGTTAAAAAATCAATCAGGGCAATCCGTAATCGATCTGGGGGTAAGACCACTTGCAAGAGCCAATCGGCTAACTTCCCGGCCTGGTCCTCACTAAATTGCAACTCCACTAGAACTTGGTCAAAAATTTGGTTTAATTGAGTCTCTAAAAAATCATTGCGCCGGGCCCAGGCCTTGACTAAACGGGGTAAACTTTGTCCAAATAAGTCTCGGAGAATATTAGCTAAAACTTGGGCTGAACGCTGTTCGGTTTGGCTTTTGACTTGCTCTAAGGTCAGTTCTAATAACCAAAAAATTGCCGCTTTAACCCGTTCAGTTTGCAGGAGCCGCCGGGCCAGATTCTCTAATTCCTCTGGGGTTAACAAAGAGCCTAAAATAGCATCAGCAATCCGGCGGGCCAGACGTTCTTGATTACGCGGAATCAGGCCTGGGGTAAAGGGAAGTTGATAGTCCCCAATTTTAACTGGCCGATAGGGCTTAAACAACATGGAAATGGCTAAATCGTTGGTGAAGTAGCCAATTACCCCCCCCGCAATCGGTGGCACAATTAAGTTAATCAGAGAGTTACTAACCAAGGGATTGACTCATTACCCGACTGACTTCCTCTCTAATCTGGAGTGGATGCAATGATGATCTCAATATACCGAAAACTGTTTCTGCCACAGCCATTTTAGAGCCTTACCTCTCTGTCTTTTTACTTATCCTCCCCTTCTACTTCAATCACCTCATGGTTTGAGTTCCGCTAGTCGAATTGAACCTCAACCCGCAAGCCAGGCCGGAGATGCGCAAAACTCTGCAACCCATCGTCATAGTCACTTACAGAAGTAACAAAAAATTTAATACCTTGAGAAACGAAAGATTAGCTATGCCGATCAACAGACTCAATTAATCCCCTGACCTCATTATCGGCCATCACCACTGGACTGAGCATCAGTACCCCACTTACCAGGCCGAGTCCAACCAGGATCGCCTTGGAAAACTGAAGCATCCGATTCAAACGTCCTAACTAGCCACAGGTACACCTGATTCAAGCCGGTTTCCAGCCATTGCCCCGGTTAAAGCTCCCAAGGCCACATCCATCAAGGAAAAAGGCGGTAAATCAGCTTTGACTAAGTTCCAGAGTCGCTGAACTTCCTCGGTATGGAGCCGATCATCTTCCGTCAGAGCCAACACAATTTGCCGCCGGAGATATTTACCCTCTTCTGACATTAGAAATTGCAGCCCCATCGTGGCAGTGGGGACCATATCAAAATGGGTATCTGTGCGGGCAATGGTGATCAGGTTTTCTAAGCGTTGCCATTGGAGTCTGCCATCCTTAAATAAAACATCCAACAATCGCCGCCGCAACTGAGGAGACTCACCCCGTAACAATCGCCGGGCAATGTAGGGATAGCTCACATCCACAATCCGAAAATCAGAATTTAAGCAGAGGGCAATCCCTTCCTGAGTCACTAGTGAGCGAATAATCAAGGCAAACTTGGCCGGCACTCGGAACGGATACTCAAACATCAGCTCGGAAAAGCGATCCGTAATAGTTTTGAAATTAAAATCACTCACACTGGAGCCGACTATACTGCCTAAAACATCTTCTAAGGCGGGAATAATCGGATTAATGTCTGTTTCTGGACTGAGAAATCCGAGTTTAATAAAATCCTGGGCTAACTGAGCATAATCTTTATTGACTAGATGCACCACCGCGTCCACAAGACTTTCCTTGGTCGCCTCCTCCAGTTGATCCATCATGCCAAAGTCAATGTAGGCCATCCGGCCATCGGCCAGGGCAAACAGGTTTCCAGGATGGGGATCCGCATGGAAAAAACCAAATTCTAGCAGTTGCCGTAAACCTGAAATAACCCCAACCCGAATGAGTTGATCTGGGTCTGCTCCGGCATCAACAATACATTGAGTTTGAGAGAGCTTCAGGCCATTGATCCACTCCAGGGTTAACACTCGTTGGGTTGTGTAGCGCCAGTAAATTTTGGGGACTTTCACCGTTGGGTCATCACGGAAATTCCGGGCAAAAGTTTCGGCATTATGGCCTTCGTTAATGTAGTCAATTTCTTCAAAAAGCTTGCGGCCAAATTCATCGACAATGTCCCGGAGGTCATGGCCTAAATTCAGGGGTAGAAACGGCCCAAACCAGTTCACCAATAGTCGGAGTAGGTATAAATCTTTGGTGAGGACAGGCAGGAGGTTGGGGCGTTGGACTTTGACCGCAACATCTTCCCCGGTATGGAGCTTGGCCCGATACACCTGCCCTAAACTGGCGGCGGCCACTGGGTCGATGGAAAATTCGGCATAGGCTTCGGCTAAGGACAAACTGAGCTCCCGCTCAATGATGGCTCGAGCCATGTCGTTGGAGAATGGCGGAAGTTTGTCTTGGAGTAAAGTTAATTCGTCTAGATAATTCCGGTTAATCAGATCTGGGCGGGTGGAGAGGGCCTGACCAACCTTAATAAAAGTGGGCCCGAGCTTAATTAAGAGTTGCCGCAATTGCATCGCCCGGATTGGCAAATTTTCTTCCGTTTGATTAAACCACTCATCCCAGCGAAGTTTGCACCAAAAAAGGGTGAACAAGGCAATGATGCGGAAGAGGCGACCAAAGGTTAGCCAAGGACGGAATCCGTAGTAACGATTGAGGGACTGGGGATCATATTTACGAACCGGCCAAGCGTAACGATTTTGAGTCTCAGGGGCCCACGTAGGACGCACAGAACTGACCGTAATTGTCATAGAAGCATTGCCTGTCAATCGAGAATACGGAGATAGCGATGGCCACACCTTCACGGTACAATAAGCCCTCTGAAGAAGAAGCTATATTCTTGCCGAAAAATGATGCACCAAAGCCGAGGAAAACAAAGCTTAGCAATAGAGGAAAAAGATTCTGAGAGAGATCCGTGATCCCCATCTAAACCTGCCCCCTAATCAGACCTGTTTGCCTAAGCTTAGTATAGAAAACTACACAAATGCTGGCGATTTGTAACCTTTTTCTTAGTAAATCTTTGCAACCTACACGGAGAGCTTAAATTCTACCCCTATGGCCTGGGAAAAGTAGATCGGGTGAATATGAATGTGCTGAATCTAGGGTTACCCATTGGAAGATTTCATAGAGCGGCGTTTTTACCTATGGCGTTACTATTTAGGGCGCTTATTGGGACAAGTCAGAAAATGCTTTATGGGCAGTCTTTTTAAGATTTCTACTCTCTCAGAACAGTCTGCATAACGCGATAGATTGGGGTTCGTTCACAGGCCGCTTGCTGGCAGAGTGCCAAAATCATCATGATTCAGAACAATCTGCGTAAGCCTGTAGAGATTGACTGTAAAGATGCTGTCAGCGAGGGGGCAATCTAGAGTTCCAGGCAGCTTAGTGCAGCAGGGATAGATTTGTTACCAACGGACTGCGGCTCTCCCTGATGGCCCACTCGACTATTTAGAGTATTCTCCCTTGAGTTTTATTCAGCAACCACTGTTCGGGCCGCCACCGCTTCATCGGGATGGATGCCTAAGCGCGTTAGGTTAACCCGACCGCGTGGATCAATTTCGCGAATTTTGACGATGACTTCATCCCCAACGTTCACTTCATCTTCCACTTTGCCAACTCGGTATTCGGCCAATTGGGAAATATGAATCATCCCTTCTTTATTGGGCAGAAATTCAACAAAGGCCCCAATCGGAATGACGCGAGTGACTTTGCCGAGGAAGACATCGCCCGTGTTGATTTTGCGGGTTAGGCCTTGGATGATGCTGCGGGCCCGTTTGGCTTTGTCTTCATCAATGGCGGAAACCGTGACCGTGCCATCATCCTGAATATCCACCTTGGCTCCGGTTTCCTCGGTGATGCTTTTGATCATCTTTCCGCCCGGCCCGATGACGAGACCAATCAACTCCGGTTCAATTTTGAAGGAGATCAGGCGCGGGGCAAAAGGAGAGAGATGACTGCGGCTAGTAGGTAAACAGGCCAGCATTTTTTCCAAGATGTGGAGACGGGCTGGGCGGGCTTGTTGGATGGCCTGGGTAATCACATCGAGGGGTAAACCCGTAATTTTCATGTCCATTTGCAGGGCCGTAATCCCGGTTTCCGTTCCAGCTACTTTGAAGTCCATATCCCCAAGGAAATCTTCAATTCCCTGAATATCCGTGAGAATGCGGACTTCTTCCCCTTCTTTAATCAGTCCCATCGCCGCGCCACTGACGGGTTTGAGAATGGGAACGCCTGCATCCATCAAGGCTAAGGTTGAACCACAGACAGACCCCATCGAAGTCGAACCATCAGACGAAAGCACTTCTGAGACCACCCGGATTACATAGGGAAATTCTTGTTGGGGGGGTAAAACAGGAATTAAGGCCCGCTCCGCCAAGGCTCCGTGCCCAATCTCCCGCCGGCCTGGAGAGCGCATTGGGCGAGCTTCACCGACTGAGTAGGGCGGAAAATTGTAGTGGTGGAGATACCGTTTTTCTTCATCAGGGTGGAGATCGTCCATTTCCTGGGCATCACCGGGAGTCCCCAAGGTCACCACCGACATGACTTGAGTCAGACCCCGATTAAACAGGCCGGTGCCATGAACCCGAGTCGGCAAAACCCCGACATCACAACTAATCGGGCGAACTTCATCCAGTTTGCGACCATCAACCCGCACGCCTTTTTCGATAATCTGTTGGCGCATCAGTTTTTTGGTGACACTCTTAAACAGGGTGGGCAGGGCTTTGGGTGAGGCAGTAGCAGCGGTATAGACTGGATCGGTTTCATCGAGGGCGTTAATATCTTGTCCAATCGCGGCCTGGACTTCATCGAGGGCAGCATCCCGGATTGTTTTGGGTTCAAAGCGTTGGAGAACTTCTTGAATGGGGCCTGCGGCTTTTTGGTAGATGAAATCTTGCAGGGTGGGGTCGAGGGTTGGGGCTGCCACTTCAATCAGGGGAATTCCTAGCTCGGCCAATAAATCTCGCTGGGCCTGGATGAGGTCGCGAACCACTTCATAGCCAAAGTCAATGGCTTCGATGACATCTTGTTCCGGCAGTTGATTCGCTCCAGCTTCCACCATGACCACACCCGCATCGGTGCCAGCCACGACTAAGTCCAGATCACCCGCTTCAATTTCGGCGTAAGTCGGATTAATAATAAAGTCATCGCCGACCAGGCCAACCCGCACCGCCGCCATCGGCCCATTAAAGGGAATTTGCCCTAAAAGAACAGCAATGGAAGCTCCTGTTACAGCCAAAACATCGGGGGGAACCTGTTCATCCATCGAAACCGTGGTGGCAACAATTTGAATATCCGTCCGGAGCCAACTGGGAAATAGGGGCCGCATGGGGCGATCAATTAACCGACCTGTCAAAATAGCCTTTTCCGGAGGCCGGCCTTCTCGCCGTAAAAAACCTCCCGGAATCCGACCGGCTGCATAGAGGCGTTCTTCGTAATCGACCGTTAAGGGTAAGAAATCAATGCCATCTCGTGTTCCGGCCTGGGTTGCGGTGACTAAGACAGCGGTATTCCCGGAACGAACTAAGACAGCACCATCGGCCTGGGGTGCAAAACAGCCAATTGTCAAATGCAGATCCCGCCCATCTAGGGGGATCACTTTTTCCAGTTTTGTCATTTCTGGGTTGTCTCTTTTTACTTTTGTGCTTCTCTTACTTTATTCGATTTGGATGAACACCGGAAAATTCTTCAAGATGCAGGGGTTCACCAACAAGACCGAGCAACCTGATCATTAAGTCTAGGTCTCAAAAGCCAATTATGCACTGATGTGTCATTCAAGCTCTTGAAATGCAGGGAGATATTGAATCGTGCCTTGAGAATCTCTGAGACAGCCTAAATTTAACTCTAATACCATAAAGTACTCATCAGGCACATCGAACTCACAGGCCAGGCGATGGAACTGACTTGTGACAAATCCAAAACGTTGGTAGTAGTTCGGATCACCGAGGACAACAATAGCCGCAACTCCTGCTAACTTGAGCGACTCTAAACTTTGAGAAATTAAACGCTGGCCAATACCCTTCCGTTGCCAATCGGGGAGAACCGCCACTGGAGCCAGGCCAAGCAGGGAGAGATGCTCTGGAGACTGCCCTAAAATTCTGACGGGACTGAAAAAGACATGGCCCACCACTTGCCCCTGAACCACCGCCACAAATGAGTACGTCCCAACCAGGCCCCGGAGTTTGTTAACTAGTTCTGCTTCAGACCCGCGACCAAAGGCTAATTCATTGACTCTCTGCACTTGGGGAATATCCGCAGGCTGTTCGGGGCAAATTTTTAGCTCCATGGGTCATAACCGAAAGGCTTCATGCTTAATCATCGGCTGGATATTACTGATTTGCCAGCGGGGCCTGGGCTAGAGTGGAGATTGCGAGATCGTACGCAGCCGTCCTTGAAATTTGGATCAAAAAACTATGGCCGTAGCAGTCGAATCCTTATTAACCGCAGACATTGCCAAACCAGGCCGGTATTTAGGCAAAGAATTAGGAGCGGTTCATAAAGCATGGAACTCGGCCACGGTGCGCTGGGCCTTGACCTATCCAGAAGTCTATGAAGTCGGAGCCTCGAACCTGGGCCATATTATTCTCTACAACATCCTCAATGCTCAAGCCCAACAACTCTGTGATCGGGCCTATTTACCGGGGGGAGATTTAGCCGCCAAGTTACGGGAAACAGATACGCCCTTATTTGCAGTGGAATCGCGGCGATTTTTAGGGGAATTTGACATTTTGGGGTTTAGCCTCAGCTATGAATTGGGCGCGACTAACATCCTGGAAATGCTGGATTTAGCCCAGATTCCCTTGACATGGGCGGAACGTCAAACGGCTTCCATTACCGAAATTCCCTTGATTTTTGCCGGGGGACAAACCGCCACATCGAACCCCGAACCCTATGCCGACTTTTTTGACTTTTTTGCCCTGGGGGATGGGGAAGAGGTTTTGCCGGAAATTGGCGAGGTGGTGGCTCAAGGCAAAGCAGCGGGGTTAAATCGGGTGGAATTACTCCTGAACCTAGCCCAAGTGCCAGGGGTCTATGTCCCACGGTTTTATCAGCGAACTGAGTCTGGTGCGGTTGTTCGATGCCGTGAGGATGTCCCCGAAAAAATTCTTCGCCGTGTGGCCACCCCCAGGCCGGAGTTTTCCATTGGTTTAGTCCCTTTTGTTGAGACGGTGCATGATCGGTTGACGGTGGAAATTCGCCGAGGTTGTACGCGGGGATGTCGGTTTTGCCAGCCGGGAATGTTAACGCGACCGGCCCGTGATGTGGATCCGGATCAGGTGATTGAAACGATTGAAAAAGGGATGCGGGCTACGGGCTATAACGAGTTTTCCTTACTGTCTCTGAGTTGTTCTGATTATTTAGCCTTGCCAGCGGTGGGCCTGGAAATTAAAAACCGGCTCAAGGATGAAAATATTTCCCTCTCATTACCCAGTCAGCGGGTGGATCGCTTCGATGAAAACATTGCCCATATTCTCGGCGGAACCCGTCAAGGCAGCATTACCTTTGCCCCAGAGGCCGGAACCCAGCGTTTGCGGGACATTATCAACAAGGGCCTGACCAATGAGGAACTCCTGCGCGGTGTAAAAACAGCCTATGAACAGGGTTGGGATAAGGTCAAACTTTATTTCATGATTGGCCTGCCGGGGGAACTTGATGCCGATGTCTTGGGCATTGCTGAGATGATTCGCTGGCTGAAGTCAGAATGTTGGCAAAAGGGCCGCAAAGCGATGAGTTTTAATGTCACGATTTCTAACTTCACACCCAAACCTCACACTCCTTTTCAATGGCATTCGGTTTCAACGGAAGAATTTACGCGCAAACAGGAGTTACTCCGGGCCGAATTGCGGACGATCCGGGGCTTGAAAGTGAACTTTACCGATGTCAGAATCTCGGCGATGGAGGATTTTGTCGGGCGCGGCGATCGGCGATTGGGTCAGGTGATTGCCAAGGCCTGGGAATTGGGGGCACGGGAAGATTCCTGGTGGGAAAGTGTGGAGCGAGCTTACGGGGCCTGGACAGATGCGATTGATCAAGCCGGATTAAGTTGGGAATACCGGAAAGTGGCTGCCGGAGAATGGAATATTTTTGAATCACAACCCGATGAATCCCAGGCCAAGACGACCAAAGAAATCCTGGCTGATTGGAATCTCAATGCGCCCTTGCCTTGGGATCACATTGATACGGGGGTGAGCAAACGCTGGTTAAAAACTGACTTGAAAAAAGCTCTCGAAGCCGTAGTTGTGCCGGATTGCTCCTTTGATGCCTGTTACAGTTGCGGCGTGTGTGGCTCTGAGTTTGGCCATAATGTCGTTGTGCCACCGTTACCGATTCCCGAATTCCAAGGACAGCCCCAGGCCCACGGTGAGCGGATTCAACGTTTACGGGTGTGGTTTGGCAAATTGGGGGATTTAGCCCTCATCAGTCATTTGGATTTGTTGCGCTTATTTGATCGGGCCTTACGCCGGGCCAGCTTACCGATTTCCTTTACCAATGGGTTTCATCCTTCGCCCCGAATTGCCCCGGCCAATGCCTTACCGTTGGGAATGACAAGTACGGGTGAAATTGTGGATTTTGAATTGTGGCAAACTTGTGATTCGGTTGAATTTCAGGCCCGATTAGCGGCCCAACTCCCAACCGATTTACCACTTTATGATGTGCAGGAAATTCCCCTATCTGCTCCCTCTGCCACGCAAATTTTAGATCAAGCTGAATATGTTTTAACCGTGAATTGTGAAGGGGAAGAAAGCGGGGCCTGGAAAGACTGGGTTGAGGAAATTCTGAATGCACCTGAGTTTCCCCATGAAACCAAAACAAAATCAGGTAAAAAGAAACAGGTGAATTTACGAGAGCGATTATTTGAAATTGAATTATTAGAAACTAACTCTCAAGCCAAGATGCGCTATGTGGGCAGTTGTCGCAATGATGGCACACTTTTACGGCCAGAGCATTTAGTGATGATGTTAGAAACTGTTGCGGGAATACCTATCTCATTACAAAAGGCAGAGCGAGTAAGAATGATTCTGGTTTAGATTAAAAATCCCAGGCCTCGAACAATTCATTTACAGCCATGGAAAAACCTGGAACAATATCTTCTCCATCCAAGGAATCACCCATGCCTAACAACTGATCTGGCTCAGAACTGTGATAAACCAAAATAGATCGCTCACTTGGATCAACTTTCCACAATAGACGCGTCCCATTGGCAAAATACTCGACGATTTTTTGGTGCATTTCTTCGACCGTATTTCCAGGCGATAGAATCTCCACAACCAGATCCGGCGCACCCTCAAAAAATCCCCTTAAGGGGCGACTCAACCCCCTTAGACGCTCCCGACCAATAAAGCCAATGTCAGGGGATCGTTTATTACCATTTTTTAGTGTAAAAGCCGTGCTAGAGTCACAAATTGCCCCTAACTTATTTTTACGTACAAAGATTGTTAATTCTGCCAACAAAATAGAAGCAAAATAGCCATGCTCCATCCCCGAATTACCCATATCCACCACCTCCCCGTTCACCAACTCATAACGATGGCCATCACTGGGCAAGTCCATAAATTCTGCATCTGTCCAGGTTTTCGACTCCAGCGCAACAGTCATTTATACCCCTCCTGCTCAACGATAAAAAACACAATCCCCTTAATCCCAATTCAGCATTGCCCCCAGGCCAATTACTTTATTCTTACTAGTTTTTAATACACTACTTTTATGAATAGTAATCGAAATAATGGCACACCTTTAGGATTTTTGATTTTGTAATTTCTGGCAAAACTCAACATATCGATCACACTTCAATTGTTCCTGCTGTCTTGCCAAAACATCAAGCAAATTGTGCTCAAGCATGGATGCGAGGGCCAAGACCAGGCCTGGAAATGTTTTACTCTCAATTAGTCCACGTTCATTAGGGAGCAAGGAAACATACCGTCCTTCCTGCAAATAAAGCCAATCAATCTGGTGATCATAAACCCGCCAAACAATATATTCCTTAACTCCATGGCGGCGATAGACTTCTAGTTTGTCATGTAAATCGTAGGAAAATGTCGATCCCGCAATTTCAACAATTAACTCTGGTGCGCCCTCAATATAATCGTCTTTGCTAATGTGTGATTGTCCGCCGGACTCTGTTTCAATACGAAGCAGTGCATCGGGTTGGGGTTCGTTATCTGCATCTAAACGAATCGTGGCATTATCGGCCAATTCAATGCCGGGCGTATTCGCTGCATAAAGAGCCAACCAACCGATAATGTAGCTATGGGGTAAACCATGGGAACGATATCGTAACGCTGCGGCCATGAATACCACTCCATTAATTAATTCCAGTTTTTTGGGGGCTGCCGGGATATTAGCTCGCGCCTCAAACTCATAGCGGTTCATCCGGTCGCCATTTTCTAGGGGAGGAATCTGAGTTTTCATGGCAGTTGATCAAGCAGGAAGTCAAACAAGTTTTAACTGAAAATTCTAGCAAGCGTTACTGTCCGACGGTACCACATATTTTGGAACCCAAAAATCTAAAATACTGTAACGGTTCTGCTCCCTTGGTTTTGATAATAAATTTTACCTTTTGTCTTCACACCTCGCCTTCGATAGCAAAATGTCCTTATTCTCGCTTCACAAATTAGTCATAGACCGCATCCCAGGCCAAGATTAAGATTCACTATTTAGGCAGTTGTCGCCATGACGGCACGCTACTACGCCCAGAGAATTTAGTCATGATGTTGGAACAGGTTTCCCAGCACCCAATTAGCTTCATTGATGCCGAGCGGGTGAAATCCATCCTAACCCCTATGTCTTAGAGCTACAGTCCTTCCATGGGGACACCGAGAAAACTAGCAATTTCAGCCCCTTGATTTTCTAAATCCGCTAGGGGTAGGGGTTGGCCAACACGGGTTAAGGGAATTTCCCCTCGTCCTTTAATGCGTAAATACAAAGCCCGCTTGGGATTGAACCCCTCCCGAATAATGATCCGCAAGGCCTGGACATCACTCATCCGGCAAGAAATTTCAATGATGCGATTTTTCCCCGGAAAGCCGTAGCGAAACACCTTGACTTGACCCGTCTCCTTATTGAACTCGTTGTAACCACCACCCACATCCCAAGCAATGGTTAACCACAGATAGGTGGAAAGGAGCAATGCCGCTACGCCATAAAAGCCAATTGCGATCCCCTGGGGAATAAACACTAGTTCCAGCGGATTGCCGATGGGTAAAAGGTTTTGATGTAAGTAGCTCGATAGCCCCGCCAAAAAAAAGCCCAGGCCCCCAATGGCGACAACGACAGCCCAAAAGTAATTACTAAACCGTCTGGCCCCAACCACGCCATAGCGCAGAATAGATTTTTGGGTTGAGGGAGTTGAAGTCACCATAGGAAAAATTGTTCAGGTTAAACAGCTTGCCATCCTTGAGTATAAGGGGTTTGGGTTCATTGCTTTGGGAACGATGGTTAGGGGTTACATTGAATTGTATCCAGCCGATCAGATAACTATTGACAGCATCCACAACTAGACTCAGTGACAAGAAATCAAGAGTTTATGCAAACCGAGGAGAAGAGGAGGACAATAAAAGTAACTCTCATTGTTTAGGGTAGGGTTTCTATGGGCGGCCCAGTCATCACGATTTTAATTGCCCTGTTCATCTTTGCCAGTAGCGGGATTAAGTTGGATCGGGAATATCAACGGGGAGTCATTTTTCGGTTGGGGCGATTACAAGGGGTCAGGGGGCCTGGCCTGTATTGGATTGTGCCACTTATGGATCAAAAGGTGCAATTAGATGTCCGCACAAAAACGGTAGATATCGAGCCTCAAGAAACGGTCACTGCCGATAGTGTCACCATCAAAGTCAATGCGGTTTTGTATTATCGGATTTTGCGAGGGGATAAAGCCATTAACCGGGTCGAAAATTATCAAATGGCCGTGTATCAGGTGGCTATGACAACCCTGCGGAATGTGGTCGGGCAGAACAATTTGGATGATGTTTTACAAAATCGAGATCGGATCAATCAGAAAGTTCAAGAAATTGTTGATGAAATTACAGAACCCTGGGGAATTGAGATTGAGCGGGTGGAAATGAAGGATGTAGAAATTCCTCTAGGAATGCAGCGGGCTATGGCCAAAGAAGCGGAGGCTTTCCGGGAAAAACGGGCCCGTTTAATTAAAGCCACTGCCGAACAGGAAGCCTCCATCAAACTATCGGAAGCCTCTCGTAACATTATGGAAAACCCGGCGGCTTTAGAGTTGAGACGGCTACAAATGCTAACAGAAATTGGCGCAGAAAATAACACGACGACAATTGTGATGTTGCCCTCAGACTTGATTACTCTGGCAAAAAACTGGTCGGAGGCAAAAGCAGCCCAAAATCAATCACCAAATTAGTTACAGCAAGTAAAATATATCTAAGTCTTCCTAGCTGTCACGCTCGCCACTGAGGCTGGGTACGGGAGAACGACCCTCATTAAATTCTTCAATCCGTTGTTGGGCATAGGGATCGGTAGTAAAGAACTGTTCTCCCCCCTCTTGGATAACCAGGCGTTGGCAGGGGATCGTGTCGGATAAAATCGCACTGGCCATCATCCCAGAATGAATTTCTAGCTGGGCCGCCTGCATAGCCTCAAACACTAGCCGCTGGCCTGGGAAGACAACCCGCTCAAAATACCAATTGGGAATGTTGGTAATCCGGGCGATCTGCATTTTGCTACTGACATTGACATAGCAGCAAAGAATCCGGTCGGGGTGTTCGCTGGGGACGGGATCAAAGACCTGAGACATGGAGGAGATCACTACACGCGAGCGCGACTAACGACCCTTAGAGGCTAACACTCCTAAAAAATGCTGATTGTAAAGTCAACTACAACTTAGGCAGATCATCTCTAATCCTGATCCCCAGGCCTGAGTCTGAGAGCATTGTGCTAGAAAATAAAGAAGTGTGAAGTATTTTTATTTCTCTCACTATAGGCTTTTAGTCATGGACAACCCCAAATCAGACCGAGTTTTGTATGTCCGACTGCCCTGTAACCCCATTTTCCCCATTGGTGTTGTTTATCTTGCGGATCACATTCACAAGCAACTGCCAGGGGTTGAGCAGCGGATTTTTGATTTGGGGACAGTGCCACCCTTGGACTTTCGTGTCGCATTGAATGAATGTATTGATCATTTTCAGCCAACGGTACTGGTTTTTTCCTGGCGGGATATTCAAATCTATGCACCCGTGGGCGGCCGTGGCGGTAATCCCTTACAAAATGCCTTTGAGTTTTACTACGCCAAAAATCCCCTGATTAAACTGCGCGGGGCCTGGGGGGGCTTGCGGATGGCCTCAACCTATTTATTGGAACTGTGGCGAAATCTGAGTTTGATTAAACAAGGCCTAAAACGGGCAAAAAAATATCATCCCGAAATCAAAACCGTTGTCGGTGGTGGGGCGGTCAGTGTTTTTTATCAACAACTGGGCAAAAGTTTACCCCAAGGCACAATTATTTCAGTCGGCGAAGGGGAAAGCCTGTTAACGAATTTATTGCAGGGTAAAGAGTTTCGTCAAGAACGCTGTTATGTAGTCGGAGAAAGTGCGCCACGGGATCGCTTGATCCATGAATGGCCAACCCCGATTGAGAAAACCGCCTGTGATTATCCCTACATCAGCCAGATTTGGCCCGAATTTGAGTATTACTTCCAAGAAGATGACTTCTATATAGGCGTGCAAACCAAGCGCGGCTGTCCCCATAACTGTTGCTATTGCGTTTATACCGTCGTTGAAGGGAAACAAGTCCGAATCAACCCGGCCGATGAAGTGGTGGCGGAGATGCAGCAACTTTATGCCAAGGGAATGCGGAATTTTTGGTTTACGGACGCGCAATTTATCCCAGCCCGCAAGTTTATTCCTGATGTGGAAGAACTCCTGGAAAAAATCTTGGCGGCGGGCATGAAAGATATTCACTGGGCGGCCTATATTCGGGCCGATAATCTCACTCCCCGTCTCTGTGAGCTGATGGTGCAAACGGGGATGAATTACTTTGAAATCGGGATTACCAGCGGCTCCCAAGAACTCGTGCGGAAAATGCGGATGGGTTACAACCTGCGGACGGTACTAGAAAACTGTCGGGACTTAAAAGCGGCCGGTTTTAATGATTTGGTTTCTGTAAATTACTCCTTTAATGTGATTGATGAGCGGCCCGAGACCATTGCCCAGACTGTGGCTTATCACCGAGCTTTGGAAGAGATTTTTGGTGCGGACAAGGTTGAACCAGCGATTTTCTTCATTGGCCTGCAACCCCACACCCATCTGGAAGAATACGCCTTCAAGAAAAATATTCTCAAACCGGGCTATGATCCCCTGGCGATTCACTTACCTTGGGTAGCGAAAAAACTCCTCTGGAATCCGGAACCCTTGGGATCAGTCTTTGGAGAAGTCTGTCTCCAGGCCTGGAAACGGAACCCCAACGACTTTGGCCGGGAGGTGATGGCGATTCTGGAATCACGATTTGGTTGCGCTCCCCTGGAACAAGCTCTTCATGCCCCCATCGAGGAAAAAGTGGATTCTTCCCAATTAGTTGGAGCCGGCCGTTAATCTGGTCACAGAAACTACAGACACGGATCAAAAGTTGCCGTTCCCCCTTAGGATATGATCTAGGGCATTCCTGGAATGGGGTTTTGCAACCAAATTTTTTTGACGTAGTTTTTGATACGAGGAAGGAATCAGGTGGTTAGAGTCGCAATTAATGGTTTTGGCCGGATCGGGCGTAACTTTATGCGCTGCTGGCTACAACGGAAAGCGAATAGCAAACTTAATATTGTTGCCATTAACGATACGTCTGATCCCCGGACTAATGCTCACTTGCTGCGTTACGACTCAATGTTGGGTACGTTTAATGATGTCGAGATCAGTGCTGATGATAATTGTATCTATGCTGACGGCGAAACGGTGAAATGCGTCTCGGATCGTAACCCCGAAAACTTGCCCTGGAAAGAATGGGATATTGATCTGATTATTGAATCCACTGGGGTATTTGTCAGCCGCGATGGGGCAAGTAAGCACGTCAACGCGGGAGCCAAAAAAGTCCTAATTACGGCTCCCGGTAAAGGCAATGTGCCGATGTATGTTGTCGGCGTGAATCATACTGATTATGATCCCAACGAAACCATCCTCAGTAATGCCAGTTGCACGACCAACTGTTTAGCTCCGATTGTGAAAGTCCTCCATGAACGGTTCAAAATCAAACAGGGGATGATGACCACCACCCACAGCTACACCGGGGATCAGCGGTTATTGGATGCCAGTCACCGGGATTTACGGCGGGCCCGGGCGGCAGCGATGAACATTGTCCCCACTTCAACTGGGGCAGCTAAAGCAGTCGGCCTGGTGATCCCCGAGTTACAAGGCAAACTCAACGGGATTGCGCTACGGGTGCCAACTCCCAATGTTTCGGTGGTGGACTTTGTCGCGGAAGTGGAAACTCCTACCTTAGCTGAGCAGGTGAATGAAACTCTGAAACAGGCCGCTGAAACCAACATGAAAGGGATCATCCACTACAGCGATTTGGAATTGGTTTCTAGTGATTATCGTGGGCATCCGGCCTCCTCGATTTTAGATGCCTCCTTAACGATGGTCATGGGTGGCAACATGGTTAAGGTGGTGGCCTGGTATGACAACGAATGGGGCTATAGCCAACGGGTGCTGGATTTGGCTGAATATGTAGCCGCCCATTGGTCAGCTTAGGTTGATGTTCTAGAATCAAAATCTATCTCTACTGCGATTGCGCTTAGGTTTGAGTTGAATGAAAGATAAATCCATGCTCATGATCCCAGGCCCGACTCCGGTGCCGGAATCTGTTCTACGCGCCCTAGGTACTCATCCGATGGGCCATCGCAGTGGAGAATTTAGCCAGATTTTTGCCCGCGTTACCCAAGGCCTGAAGTGGCTGCATCAAACAGAAAATGATGTTCTGATTTTGGCCTCCAGTGGTACCGGAGCAATGGAAGCCGGGCTGATCAATTTCCTCAGTCCAGGGGATCGAGTCTTAGTCGGCTCCAATGGGAAATTTGGGGAACGCTGGGCAGAAGTGGCCTTGGCCTATGGTCTGGATGTGCAGGAAGTCAAATCTCCTTGGGGAACGCCCCTCAATCCCGATGATTTCAAAGCGGCTCTCGAGGCTGATACCGCTAAAACCATCAAAGCTGTTGTCATTACCCACAGCGAGACTTCTACGGGGGTGCTCAACGATCTCGAAGCCATTAATCACCATGTCAAAGCCCATGGCGCGCTGATTATTGTCGATGCTGTCACCAGTCTTGGGGCCGTATCAGTACCCGTAGATGCCTGGGGCCTGGATGTGGTCGGGTCGGGTTCCCAAAAAGGTTACATGATGCCGCCAGGGTTAGGGTTTGTTTCGGTCAGTGCCAAGGCCTGGGAAGCCTACACAACCGCAAAATTACCCAAGTTTTATTTGGATTTGGGCAAATATCGCAAAGATGCGGCTAAAAACACCACACCCTACACACCCGCGATCAATCTGTTCTTTGCCTTAGATGTAGCTCTGGAAATCATGAAAGCCGAGGGATTAGAGAATATTTTTGCCCGTCATGCCCGACTGACCCAGGCCATGCGAGCCGCGATTAAAGCCTTGAATTTAGACCTCTATGCCCCGGATGATTCAGCCAGTCCAGCCATTACAGCGGTGGCTCCAAAAGGGATTGATGCCGAGAAAATTCGCTCGATTATGAAAAAACGCTTTGATATTGTCTTAGCGGGCGGGCAGGATCACCTCAAGGGGCAAGTGTTTCGGATTGGGCATTTGGGTTTTGTCTGTGACCGAGATATTTTGGCGGCGATTGCTGGCCTGGAAGCTTCGTTACGGGAATTGGGCTATGAGTCCTTTGTTCCAGGGGCGGGTGTGGTAGCGGCAGCTAAAGTCATTTCAGGTTAAGTTATTCCTCTCATCCAGTAGGGTTAATGAGTCTCCCTGATTTCAGTCAAGTTCCAGCAGGTGAGGCGATTTGGCATGAATTTCCAGCGCGGGATTTTGTCCGGGTACGGGCCAGCTTAACGGAAGAAACCGCGTTTATTGTTTGGCAAGGGGCGATCTACAGTCTTGTCCCTGGGGAAAAGAAGCAGCATTTATTCGATATTGTCGGCATGAGTGCGGCCCGGTGTTTAGCACATCCTGAGGGGGGGTGGGACTTTACCTCACGGGAATTACTCTTTTACCTTGATCCCAAATCCGGTGAATTGCTGCATCGTTGGCATAATCCCTGGACAGATGAGACAGTTACCGTTGTTCATGTGGCTAATAGTCCAGTGCAAGGCCGGTTTCGCCATGATTTCCCCGCTCTCGTCACACCGGAAACCACGACGTTTATTTTTGATCTATTTCCTAACTATCCCAATTCCCTAGCGGATGATCCCAAATTTCAGGACTATAGCCCCCAGGCCCTGTATCAAGCGGTAGAACTTTTTAAGCTGACCGTACCAACAGCTGAGATTTTGAACCCTGACCCGCCCTGCATTGAGAAATTGCTCTTGGCCTGGAGCCGGATTGGGCCGTGGTTGCCGTGGATGAAGATGGGGGCCTGGCCTGGCCAGATGATTTATAGTGCCAGTGGTCGCAAGGTCATGCAATTTGATCAGTTACCGCGCCTGATTCAAGAGCAAATTCAAACCCGATTACCCTTGTTCACCCAGGCCCCGCCCCAGAAACTTGATACCGAAGACATGACCTCCTGGCGATATTTTGCCCAGAACTTTGAAGCCTATTTAGCGGGTGAACAATTTCCCTTGCCAGCCCCTAATGACTCAAATTGATAGTTTTCGATCAATCCATTCATGCGCCGTGACTCTATTTACTACCAAATACTTCAGCAATTTCCCACTTGCCTTTTTGAACTGATGGGTGTTGCCCCTAATCACGCCAAAAATTATCAATTTATCTCAGTAACCCTAAAAGAAACGGCCTTTGAACTTGATGGTATTTTGCTCCCCTCTACAGACTCCGAGCCAAGTATCGTTTATTTCTTAGAAGTTCAGTTTCAGAAAGATGAACAGTTTTATGAGCGTTTTTTTAGTGAACTGTTTATTCACTTGTATCGCTACCGAACCACCCTGCAAGATTGGCAAGCCGCCGTCATTTATCCCAATCGCCTGGCCGAGCAACGGGACACTAGTTTATATCAGGCATTACTTCAGAGTGGAAAAGTTCATCGGATTTATTTAGATGAATTGGGGGAAACGGACTCATTGCCCTTAAACTTGATGAAACTGACAATTACATCTTCGGATAAAGCCCCAACATTTGCCCGTCAGCTTGCCCAAAAAGCCCAGGCCCAACCCGCCATCATCGAGTTACTGACTACAATCATGGTGTATAAGTTCACAAATCTAAGTCGGGATGAGGTAAGAGAAATGCTTGGATTTACCAGGACAGAACTGAAAAATACCCGCTTTTATCAAGAGGTCAAGGCTGAAGGAGTTGAAGAAGGACGACAAGAAGGGGAGTTAGCAATTTTGATGCGAGTGTTAAAACGTCGTTTTGGCCCTATACCCACAACTTTAGAATCCCAAATTCAATCTCTATCCCAGGCCCAGCTTGAATCCCTGGCTGAAGCTATCTTTGATTTCAATGCACTTGCAGATGTCCAGGCCTGGATTAGCACCCTCAAATAACAATTAGCGTGAACATGAGCGAGCAATATCTAACAGATTTTAGTCCATGGATTAACCAAACAGTCCAGTTATTAAGGGAGCAGCGTTGGCAGGAAATTGATGTCTCAAATTTGATTGACGAGGTTGAAAGCTTGGGGAAAAGTGAACGACGGGGAATTGCCAGTCAACTCACTCGTCTTTTGCTCCATTTGCTTAGATGGCAATATCAACCAGTGCCGCTCCGATAGTTGGTTAGACTCGATTACGGATGCCCGGACTCAGATTGAATTGGCGATTGAGGACAGTCCGAGCTTAAAAAGTTTTCCAGCCCTACAACTTGCCGCGAGTTATCAACGGGCCTGGTCTCAAGCTGCGGCACAAACTGGGATCAAGGTTGCCCGATTTCCAGAGGTGTGTCCATACCCTTTAGAACAGGTCTTAACCGAAAACTGGCTGCCAGAATGCTAAATCTTCAAAAAAGCAGCCATAGGAAAATCCTGGCCTGGTTAATCAACGTTCCTTGTTCTAAGAACGATGCATCTCTAATCTGAACCCCTGCCACAAACAACCAGCAGATCCCCCTGGGAGGAGAGAGTACGTCACCCTTACGGACTGGGATAATGGAGATACCCTTGGTCTGGATTTGCCATGACTCCTGATACTGCTTTGGCTTGGCTCCAATCACAACCACTGTTTGCTGCCCTCAGTAATTCCTTGCAAGAAACCATTGCGACTCACTTAGAATTAGTTTTTCTGGGTGCTGATCAACGCCTTACTCCTCCCAACACCAGGCCACTGGGATTATTTTTGTTAATTACGGGTGAGTTAGAAAGTCAAACCGGGACAGGCCTGGGACAAACTGAAATCCTCTTTCCGGGCGCAGTTTTATTTTGGGCCGAACTTCTCCTCCAGCAACCGATTACCAACCCAATTACCGCCCTAACCGATGCTGAACTCTGGTTATTACCACAGGAAAAACTAACCGAACTGATTAACCAGCACCCGGAACTGTCCCAGGCCCTCTCCCAGCAACTAGCCGCAGCGGTGACAACTCTCACCAATCAACTCAGCCTAGAGCAGGAACGCCAACACATTCTCCGCCCCTACATTGTTCCCCAGGCCAAGCGCGGGATTATTGGCAAAAGTCGGTATGCAGTCCAACTCCGGCAACAGCTTAAAACCGCAGCCCAAGGCCAGGAGAATGTGCTGATTTTTGGCGAACCGGGCCTGGAAAAAGATAACATGGCGGCACTGATCCACTTCGGCTCCCGGCAACGGCGACAACCCCTCATCAAAATTGCCTGTGACAAACTGCAACTGAGTGGAGCAGAACTTTTTGGCCGATCTGGGGGAAAACCAGGACTCTTGGCCTGGGTGGGAACGGGAACCATCATCCTCAACAATATTCAAGATTTACCTCCGCCCCTATGGCCAGCGATTCTCAATCTCTTAAAAACGAATACCTATCAACCAGTTGGGTCAACGGAGTCTAGCCCTGAAATTGCCTTGAGTCGCAACCAGGCCCGGATTATTTTAATTGCCGAAAAAGCAGATACTCGTTTGGAAAAGGTCATCTCCACCACGATTAAAGTACCTCCCTTACGCGTCCGCAAGGCCGATATTGAAGCCCATGTGGACTATTACATCAGCCTGATTTGTCGGGCCCGCTGTTGCCAAAGAGTTTCCCTCACCCCAGAAGCCCTCCGCCGCTTACAAAGCTATGACTTTCCCGGAAATTTAAGAGAACTGGCCGGCCTGGTGGAGCGAGCCATCAACCAACGCGGCATTGAAGGGGAGTTAACCGAGGAAGTATTCTGGGCCGCTGAGGGAAAAAAACGCCGCTTTCGAGTCAATTTACTCAATGCCTATCCCTGGTTACGGAGTTTCCTGAGGAGTCCCGCATGGCCCAACTGGATCAACTATGGGATCACAACCTGGGTGTTTGCGGCCGTGGTAGCCATTCTCTTTTGGGGACCGCAAACTCGGAATCAAAATTTTGCTCTGAATTTGTTTTGGTGTTGGTGGTGGCCATTGATCCTGATTGGCTTTCCCTTTGTTGGGCGGCTGTGGTGCGCTGTTTGTCCATTCATGATTTATGGCGAACTGACCCAAAAACTCTCTCTCTGGCTCTTTCCCCGCACCTTACAAAAATGGCCAAGACAAACCGCCGAAAAATATGGGGCTTGGTTTTTATTTGGCCTGTTTGCCCTCATTTTTTTATGGGAAGAACTCTGGGATCTACCGAATACGGCCGCTCTGTCCAGTTGGCTTTTACTCCTAATTACGGGCGGGGCTGTGATTGGCTCCTTGCGCTTTGAACGGCGATTTTGGTGTCGCTATCTCTGCCCGATTGGGGGGATGAATGGCCTATTTGCCAAGCTTTCTATGACGGAACTCCGGGCCCAGCAGGGGACTTGTGGCGCAGAATGTACAACCTACCAATGCTATAAAGGCGGCCCTGCTCTGGGGGAAGGGTTAGAAACGAATGGCTGTCCCCTCTATTCCCATCCAGCCCAATTAGTAGATAACCGCGATTGTGTTTTATGTATGACTTGTCTCCAGGCCTGTCCCCATCGGTCTGTAGCCTTAAATTTGCGCCCCCCCGGCATTGAACTCTGGACAACTCATACGCCCCGCCATGCCGAAATTGCCCTGTTATTGTTGCTGTTGGGCGGTATTTTTCTCCATCATTTACCGGATTTAGAACGGTTGAGTGGCTTTAACTGGCATTTGGAGCAATTCTGGTTTCATGGCCTGGCTTCTGTGGTTGTTTTACTGATTGCGGCCCTGATTCCCCTCCTCGCCTATGGCATCACTTGGCTTTTGGCTCCAAAACTAAAACCCCGGTCTTGGTTGGAGTTGGCCTATGGCTATTTACCTTTGGTCTGGGCCGGAAATTTAGCCCATTACCTACCTTGGGGCCTGGGAGAAGGCGGCAAACTTTTACCTGTGACAGCCGCAACGATGGGTTTCAATAGCTACAATTTGCCGATCCTCGTCGCGCATCCAGCGGTGATTGCCTTTTTACAAGGGGTAACGCTTCTGTTTGGCCTGGGGGTGAGTCTCTGGTTGAGTCAAAAAATTGCCCGTCAATCCTGGAACCTTCTTTGGCCCCATCAGTTGGGCATTGGCCTGATTGCCGGGGCCTGTTGGTGGGTACTCTTAGGCACGACTTGATCCGATTTTTAAGACTAAAGTCAACTTCGCAAACTATTAACGACTATGAGATAAAAAAATTAGTATCCCGATAGCAGAGGTGTTTTCAGCCTTTAATCACATTACAAATTATCTTTGCTAGCCTAATTATCTTTAACGGTGGCAGTAACTGTGATTTTGCCAATGCCCTGAATAGACGACAGCGTGGGTTGAATTTGTTGTAATTGTGCCGCGGTTTGCGTCGTCCCAGAGACCGTGATATTTGTGTCTTTGACCTCAACCACTAACTGATTATTCGGGAAAGACGCTTGTAATTGCTTGATCGCCGCATTTTTGAGAGTGTTATTAATTTGGCTGGGGGTGAGGGCGGTTTCGTTAGCTGGTGCAGTGGCAACCAAGGGTTTAGCCGCAACAGAACTGGGATTAGCAGTCGCTGGCTTGGGGGCGGTAACAGGCTGGTTCATATTATTGGTGGCTGATGGTGTGCCGGGGGGCTGGGGAATGTTCACAATGGTAACGTTGGGCTTCTCATTAACCTGGGTTTGTGGCGCAGAAGACAGAGGAGACTTGGCATAGTTAGGAACAATGACAGCAGCAGGCTGAGGAACGTTGGGACGAGTCATCATGTAAACAGTACCAGCGACCAAACCTCCCACACAAGCCACAATAATCCCCATCAAAACTCCTTTTGAGATATTTCTATCGGCCTGTTTTTCGCGATGATTTTGCCATTCTTCCTCAATCAGCTGATTATCCATATAGCCCATTTTATAAGCACGAACTTTTCCTTGTGCATCTCGATACTCTAGATGAACATTTCCTTGAGCATCTTTGTATTCCCGAAGCAGTTTCCAATTCGCTCTTTCCATCTCATTTCTATCCATGATTTGATTTATCCCCGCTATGGGAGTCTTTATCTCAACTATGAATGAAGACCGTTTCAAATCAGGTATAAGGATTTGTTCCTGTATCGGGCTAGATCAAACTAGGATACCGTCAATAATTGTAAATCTAAATTTTTAGGAATGATATATTTTGAAATGATTTTACGTTCTTGGAGATAGAGCAGAACCCCACTCTGGTTGGCCTAAGGCTTCAAAGGCGGGTTTGGCAAAGTAATAGCCCTGCACCAGTTCAATGCCCATCTCCTGGATCGAGGTTAGTTCGGCGGCGGTTTCAATTCCTTCGGCAATCGGGGTAATTCCTAAATCCCGGCAAACGTGCAAAATTCCTTTAACAATAGCCTGGCGAATTGGATCCGTTTCAATGTGGCGAATGAGGGCCATATCCAACTTGAGAAAATCTGTTTGAAACTCTGCTAACAAGTTGAGACCCGAATAGCCGGCCCCAAAGTCATCAATGGCTGTCTTAAAGCCCCGTTTTTGATAGTATTCAATGATTTCCCGTAAATGGGCCTGGTCATCAACCCGTTCCCCTTCTGTAATTTCAAAAATAATTTGGTCAATGGGAAACCCATATTCATCAGCAGCGGCTAATGTTGTCCGAATACATAACTCTGGGCGATACACGGCATTGGGCAGAAAGTTAATGCTCAAGTAGCAGGGCATTTCTAACTCTGATGCCAGCTTGATGGCCTTGACCCGACAGGCCTGGTCGAAGCGATAGCGATTGGTTTGATTAATTTTCTCTAAAATCATCCCGGCTGGTTCTTGATGGAGGCCGCGCACAAGGGCTTCGTAGGCAAAAATGCTCTGGGTTTGAATATTCACAATCGGTTGGAAGGCCATGGTAAAGTCAAAGCCCAGATCCGCCCCGTGCAAACATTCTCCACAGCCCAAATCGCGAAAATCCTCTTGAACAATCATCAGAAACCACAACAATTAATAGAATAATGGCCAGATTTTGACTCCTCTAGAAATTATGGCTTGACAGTACCATCACGGGCTTGAGTCATCAGGCATTTGGCGGTGAACAGCCATTCCCTTTGATTATCCCCCGGAAAGCCGTCTGCACAAACAGCTCCTTAAATTTCCGTTTGGCTATCTAGCTTTCCCAGAGGTTTTGGGGAAGAAAGGCCCGATCCATAGCCAAGGGGGCAACGGGTTCGGTTAATAAAAATTTTCCCGCTTGGATCCAGGCCTGGAGTTCTTTGGCAACTTGCCGACCGAGATAAATACTACTTAACGGCGCAGTACGGACGGTTTTTCCTTCAATTTTGATCTTCCCAGACTTGAGTTGTGCATAGCTGACCAGGCCAAAGGTGGGACGGACTCGACGCGGAATCGAAAAATCCACCACCGGGGCCACCACATCCTCATCTTGTACCGCACAGTGATAAATAACCCGTTCATCCAAAACTGGCAGGGGAATTCCCACTCCTAACATTAAAGAGGAGCCATAATGCTTAAAATAGCAGCCCCGCACCCATTCAGGCGTCATGGTTTTGGCATCACCAATTAAAGCCAGAGTCGCCGCTGGGCCAATGGGAGTTTGATTTTCTAGGCGTTTTTGTAAGGGAAAATGTTGCGTCCCTTCCCAGGCCACATAGCCAATCCCACCGCCTAAAAAAATCCGCGTCCCAATCCCAATTAAACGCAGGTGGGGATCATTCAACAACGGAGCCGAAGCCCCCGGATGGGCATAAACAGCATTACCCAATTGGGGTTGTAAAGGACCCAGATAGGTATGGAGCAGACGTTCCCCGCCATTAACCCCAACAATAAAGTTCTGATAAAGATTTCGGGGATTATAGAGATAAAACTGGTTGATGGTGTCTTTGGTAATTGTGGTTTCAAAGCTGGCCCGTGGATAACAGTCCGTCACTTGTCCCGTCGCCCGCAGTTGGACTGGCTTCCCGGCAATGAGATTGGCAATGACCTGCCCCCCGCCCCGTTCTTCCGTGTCTGTTTCGAGGGGAGATTCCACCGCCTTGGCTGCCCCAATGTACAAATCCACAGCCCCAAACCCCGTATAGGCCGGAACCCCATCTAACCAGCATTGCCGAAGCTTAATCGGCGGATCCGTTGGCCCCAGGTTGATCATCCCCCCTGATGCTTCCATCGCTTCAAAGGTGCCGGTGGTTACCACATCCACCTGTTTGGCAATTTCAGGAATCCCCAACTCCTTGGCCTGGGCTTTCACCTGATCGACTGTCCAAACCGTCGCTGTGCCAGCTTGGATTTTGGCGTTAATTTCGGCAATGGTGCGCATGAAAACCATAAGCTCTAGTGGGCCAGCATAACAGGAGGGGGTGAAACAGGTTGATCTAGGTTTTGCAACGCAGAGTTGAGGGCTGTCGCATTCCAGGCCTGGGTAATGTGAATGGTTAAGGGAGGTTGACTCAAGGCCTGGGCCGCCGCCGCACTCAGATAGACCTCCATCGATCGATCCTGGTGAAGATAGGTATTCACAAAGGCTAAACTCAACGCCCGTAAATAATATCGCGATTGTCGTGGAGTCGGGCCAATTAGAGCTATTGGGATCGGCATCCCTGCAGTATCAGATCGGGATTGGCCAATGGTAGAAAAATGGGTCGCCTCATCCATCAAGACCAGATAGCGGTGGGGAGTCTTGAGCCAAGTAAAGGGAAGTACCTGTTCGGCTAGGGCTGGGGCAATGGTATCGGCACTCCCAGCAACTATCATCACGGGAACGCGTACCGCCGCTAATCCAGCCGGGCCAAAAATCTTGCTACTGATGGGGTTGATGGCCAAAACGGCCTTGACGCGAGGGTCAGTCAAGGTACCCGTATCTGGAGGAAGGGACAGGGCCTGGCATTGGAGGAGGAGTGAGACATTCAGGGAGACACTAAGGGAGGGTGGACAGTTTTGCTTCAGTTTGGCTCGATTTAAGGCTGCGCCTGCCAATCTTAAGGCCGTATATCCACCAAAGGATTGCCCAATCACTAGTACTTCTTGGGGGTTGACACGTCCTGGCCAAGGCCGTAAATAGGCGGGATATTGGCTTAACTGATTCAAAATAAATGAAATATCCAAGGGACGATCAATAAATTCCTGCCCAGCCCGCAGACTGTCCGAGTCCCCCCCTGAAAAGGACAATAACTGTTGCATTGAGCTACCCGGATGTTCAATGGCTGCCACCGCCAAACCATGGGAGGCCAAATGTTCCCCCAAATAGGCATAACTATAGCGATCGGCACCTAAACCGTGGGAAATCACCACCAGGGGAATCGGGGTGGGTGGGGGCGGCGTGGGTAGATAGATCTCTACATTGAGGGTGCGGGGTTGGCCTGTGCGCGCCAATCGGATTGAGGAATTATCAGTAACGGCCCAAGAAAGAATCTGGACACGCCAAGGCCCCGGTTCCGTTAAGGCCTGCATGGATTGGGGCGAAATCGGGGCCTGGTTAGCCGCCTCAGCCCGGCTTTGTTCACGGACGCTAGCCAAAACAGATTGACTCTGCCGCACTAGCAATTGAAAGGTTTTCAGAATTTCTAAGCCCTTGGTTAAATCTACCCGCATTGCTTTAGCTGGATAGTGACGAATTAAGCTCAAGGCCGAAAGTCCTTGGGGATCTGTAGCGGCGAGAATCAGGGCAGCGCGTAACGCTTGGGCATTGGCCTGGCGCGATTCTGACTGAACCACCGTACTGACCTGATCCAACATTGCCTCACCCAAGGGTGAATAGAGTAACTGGGCCACTGCCACAGGCTCCAAGATTAATCGTTCTTGTAATGCTGTGCGTAGCTGTTCCCGTTGATGAGGGGCCAAAGCGTCTAAATAGGCTCGTAAACGTCTAGAGGTCTTTCCAGTTTCAGCATAGTGGGTTAACTCTGACAAGCTAATGGAGCGTTCAAGAATGAAGTAACTGACAACAACCCGCTCTGCCCCGAATACAAGAATTGACTGTCCCCAGGCCAGCATCACACCGATCACGCCAACCCGCATAACCCACGCCAGAGACTGAATCAACGGTCGCACATCAGCCAACTGGAACAGAGGGCGATAACTGTCCACAACATTTGCCCTAACAAGATTGCCAAGAACTATCGGGATGCTTATAGCCTAGGGCCATACCCATCAACCCATAGGTAATGTTAAACCTTAACCCTAGAGAGACCCTAGGAAAGCTGAGGATGCCCATCAGTTATGCAATAGGCAATGACCTTTAACAGCTTCCTCTAGTTTAGTCCGAAATTTAACTCCGCCGACCGCCACAGCTTAACAGAATGGATTGGCGGCAAGCATAAATTACCTTAAGGAATAGAACTATTAACTGAGAACTTAGATATGTGAGACGAGGCAACAAAGAGAAATGCTACCTGGGCTTTGTTCAATAAACAGGTTTACTGACGGTTAATCTAGATAGTGGACATGGCTCATTTAGGACTAGGCAGAGATGGGGTGGGAAATATTTTATGAGCAATCCTTTTGAACCTCATATTCTCTTGAAAAAATCTGAGTAACACTATAATGGCCAGTGCCCTGATCTTCCCTAAATACCTTGGTATGGCAACTCATCCATGAACTTGAAAAAAAAGGATACACCCATATCCCCCTTTGCGGAGGTGATTGCTACCAGTACAGCTGAGTTTACGGCCCAATGTCTAGAGAGTCCAAATTTAGATTTTCCGGTTTTACCAGCCCTAGGCAGTTGGGTTAAGACCATTGATGAACTGAGCGGGCAAGCGGTTTATGCCATTGTCTGTTATGCTGCTGCTGCTCCGATGGACTCTATTCATCGGGCCCAGGCCTTGGGACTTAGCCTCCAGCAATTGCGCCTAGAGCAGCCCCAAATTTTTGCGATGATCAAAGCTGAATTTCGGACGGCAATTATGGGCTTTCAAGGCAATGGACAAACTTATCAGCATCTCCCACCTCAACCCCCCCAGATCCACCAAGCCGTCTATCCCTGCACTAGCTTGGAACTCAGCCCGTTTGCCCAAAATCCCCTCTTTTTACGGACAATTCTGCATTTCGGGGGCGGCCCAGTGGATGCAGTCATCGCGGCCACTTTACGGCAAATGTATCAGCAGCAAAACTATGACCAGGCCTGGTTAATCCAAGCCGGCCGTAACTTAAATACTCTCCTCAAAGAAGACTATGACCGCCTCCGGGGAATTCTCGAACAAATTCATCCCTAAAGATGGCCACAGTGGAATTTAGGTTTTTGGCAAGGCTTATTTTTTGTCTTTACTCGCTTTGGCTTTGGTCGGCCGATTGCCCTTGACCGCCCCTTCCCGACTATATTTCCGGCGGAATCGCTCGACCCGACCTTCAGCATCGAGAATTTTCTGAGTTCCAGTAAAGAAGGGATGATTCCCTGACCAGACATCCACATGGAGTTCCGGTTTGGTTGAGCCAACGGTCATGACGAGTTCGCCGTTGCAGTAAACTTTGGCTTCGGGATACCACTCAGGATGAATATTTGCTTTGGGCATAGTTAGGCTCCGATGTGCTTCAAGAAAAGATTGGCTGATTTTTAAAAGGCTGCGAATTGCCAAATTAACGTTTGGAATATTGCGGGGCTTTGCGGGCTTTGCGCAACCCATATTTTTTCCGTTCCTTAGCCCGTGGATCCCGAGTCAGATAGCCTTCTACTTTCAGGGGTTTACGATTTTCCCCATCCAACTGGCATAAGGCCCGGGCAACACCTAAGCGAATGGAGTCGGCCTGGCCGGTTAAACCACCGCCGTGGGCATTGACCAAAATATCGTAGCTACTTTCCAGGCCCAAGGTTTCTAAGGGAGCTTTGGCGAGGGCAATATAACCAGGGTTGAAATTGAGATACTGCTCACCAGGGCGATCATTGATGATCAGTTGACCCGTACCGGGGACAAGACGCACCCTGGCAATCGAAGACTTCCGCCGGCCCGTACCAAGATAAACAGCGCGCTTAGATTCGGCAATTTGCATGGAATTACACTCCTGGGATCGTAGAAATGGTTAGGGTTTCTGGCTTTTGGGCCGCGTGGGGATGATTGGGGCCAGCATAGACTTTCAGCTTAGTGAACAGTTTCCGTCCCAAGGAATTTTTGGGCAGCATCCCTTTGATCGCTTGCTCAATAATCCGCTCAGGAATCCGGGCCTGGAGTTGGGTAAAGGTCTCCGTTTTCATCCCGCCGGGCCGACCCGAATGGCGGCGATAGACTTTTTGGCTCCGTTTTTTCCCCGTAACCGCCACTTTCTCCGCGTTGATAATCACTAAAAAGTCACCTGCGTCCATGTGGGGGGTATAGGTGGGTTTATTTTTTCCCCGTAACACGCGGGCTGCTTCGGTCGCCAAACGCCCTAACCGCTGATCGGCCGCATCAATGACGTACCATTGGGGATCGAGTTCCGTGACAGGGGGTAAATAGGTTTTATTTAGATTCGTTGTGGTCATAGGATTATTCTCATGGTGATTAGGCAGTGATCAAGCAAGGGATCAAGCAATGGACAAATCTGAATCAGCCGGGGATAGACACCAGCGAGGCAAGGTATCAAACCACACCTCCTGGGACAGAGGAAAATCTGGATAGCCAACCCGCAATAGGCAAAGCCCCTTGGCCGGAGCCGAATACTTTACTTCATTGCGACAATTTTGCTGCCAAATCCGGGTAAAGTCCAAACTAGAACACTGCCCAGAGCCAACCTGTACCAGCAGGCCAACCAACAGCCGCATCATCCCGTAAAGAAAGCCACTGGCCTGGACTTCAATTTCTACCACTGCCCCCCGCCGTTGACAGGAGACTTCTTGAACTTCCACCCAAGTATGGGGACGACTTGATCCAGCCCGTTCAAAAGCGGCCAAGTTCTGCTGCCCTAAGAGGGGGACTAGGGCAGCCTGCATCTGCTCTACATCTAAGCTGTGATGGTAGTAATGCCAGGCTAAGGGAGCAATAAACAGGTTTGGACAAGGATCAGTATAGAGAGTGTAACGATAGCGCCGCCAGATGGCGGAAAACCGGGCGTGCCAGGCCAAAGGAACCGCCACTGCCCCCCGAACTAAAATGTCCTTGGGTAACCGACCATTGAGGATGGCTGGCCAGCGATGGGCAGGAATTACAGCATTGGTATCAAAATGGGCCACTTGGGCAGCGGCGTGTACCCCAGTATCAGTGCGACCGGCCCCGTGTAAACGAACCGGTTCACCAAGCACTCCACTAATAGCCGACTCAATTTCGGACTGGATGCTCCGTTGTCGGGGTTGCCATTGCCAGCCATGATAGTGAGTCCCCAGGTACTGAATAACCAAGGCGATTCGCTGTTGTGTATCTCCGACCAGGCCTGCCATGATAGTTGCTCGTTAAACTAACTCAATCACAGCCATTTCCGCATTATCACCCCGCCGACGGACGGTGCGGATAATCCGGGTATAACCACCAGGTCGTTGGCCATAGCGTTCAGGGGCCTGGGCAAAGAGGGAATGGACTAAGTTCTTGTCAAAAATGTATCCCAAGGCCTGCCGCCGCGCTGCTAGTGATCCATCCTTAGCCAGGGTGATCATTTTGTCCGCATGAGCCTGGACGGCCTTGGCCCGAACTTTGGTGGTGGTGATCCGACCATGACGAATTAACTCGGTGGTCAAACTCCGCAACAGGGCCTTACGCTGATCCGCAGGCAAACTTAATTGGGGGACACGACAACGGTGACGCATAACAGTACCTCCACGACTTCATTAATTACGGGCTGGTTTCTGGGGCGGTAAAGTAATCCCCAAATGCTTTTGCAAAGCTTCGATGACTTCTTCCGCTGACTTTTGCCCAAAGTTCTTAATTTCAAGCAAGTCTTCCTGGGAATATTCCAGGAGATCGGCCACCGAATTAATTTGGGCCCGCTTCAAGCAGTTGTAGGCCCGCACCGATAAATTCAAACTTTCAATTTGGATTTGACCGGCTTCATCATTGTCATCCCCACGGGTGAGTTCCGCCGTATGGAGGGGAGCTTCCTTGAGGGGATTAAATAATTCCACCAAAATGCTTGCCGATTGGCTCAATGCTTCTTGGGGGCTGATACTGCCATTCGTCCAAATTTCCAGGGTCAAACGATCCTTGAAGGGTCGATCATCCTCCCCAGGCCCACCAACCCGAATATCATCAACGGTGTAGTTCACCTTCTGTACAGGCATAAACACCGCATCTAGTTGCAAATAGTCGAGAGCTAAGCGATCGTCTCGACTGCGATCAATGCTCCGATAGCCAGTCCCCCGCTCAATCTTAAATTCCATTTCCAAGGTAGCTTCCGGCATTAAGGTGGCAATGTAGTGGCCTGGATTAATCACCTCGACATCGGAAGACAGTTGAATATCATCGGCCGTTACGGTCGCAGGCCCTTGGATATGGAGACGACCAATTTGAGATTCGTTGGTATAGCTGCGCAAAACAAGCTGCTTCATCTGCAGGAGGATATCCATGACATCTTCCCGTACCCCCGGAATGGTCATAAATTCATGGGTGACACCCGCAATTCGTACCGCCGTTACTGCCGTTCCCACCAAACTCGATAAGAGGATGCGCCGTAAGGCATTCCCAACTGTCATCCCCTGCCCCCGTTCTAAGGGTTGAAGGATAAAGCGACCATAGTGGCTGGAGTCGGGATTAACCCGAGTTTCTACACATTCAATCTGATAAGACATTGAGCCAAATTCTCCTGCTGTTAGCTCTAAACTCGCCGCCGTTTGGGGGGCCGGCAACCGTTGTGGGGAATGGGGGTGACATCCCGAATCAAGGTGATTTCCAGGCCTGAACCTTGGAGGGCGCGAATAGCGGTTTCCCGTCCCGAACCTGGGCCGCTGACCATTACCTCAATCTGCCGCATTCCTTGATCAATCGCCCGCCGGGCCGCACTATCGGCAGCAGTTTGAGCCGCAAAGGGAGTTCCTTTTTTGGCCCCCTTAAAGCCACTGGAACCGGCAGAGGCCCAAGAAATGACCTCCCCGTTGGTGTCTGTAATCGAGATAATCGTGTTGTTAAAAGTGGATTGGATGTGGGCCACGCCGCTAGGGACATTGCGCTTTTGTTTGCGAGGGCCAGAACGTTTGGGGGATGGAGCCATAACTTAAACCTGAATCATGTGAAGGAATTGACAGTCAAAAAGGGAGATCAAACTGTGACAGGGAGGCATCAAAAACTCCCAAGCCCTATTTCTTAGCCGCAGCTTTTTTCTTGCCGGCCACAGTCCGTCTGGCCCCCCGCCTTGTGCGCGCATTGGTGCGTGTCCGCTGACCTCGCACAGGTAAGCCCATCCGATGCCGACGGCCTCGATAGGTGCCAATATCCATCAATCGTTTGATGTTCATGGCTTCAATACGACGTAAGTCTCCCTCGACATCGTATTCGTCAATCGTTTGCCGGAGAGACAAAACATCGCCATCTACTAGGTCTTTTACCCGCGTGTCAGGATTGACCCCCGTCTTTGCCAAGATTTCCTGGGAACGGGTTAGGCCAATGCCATAAATATAAGTGAGGGCAATTTCTACCCGCTTGTCACGGGGCAAATCTACGCCAGCAATCCGGGCCACAAGTCGTTCTCCCTAAACTGAATGAATAAACAAAATTAACCTTGCCGTTGCTTATGCTTGGGGTTGGTGCAAATCACCATGACGCGTCCGCGGCGGCGAATAACACGGCATTTTTCACAAATTTTGCGGACAGAGGCTCTAACTTTCATAATGATCGCTTATATAGTCGCAAATATAGGATTGTAGCAAAGATTACAGGTCATATCAAGAGTTTTTGGGAATTGGGCGGCTACCTGCCAACACAGCAGCAATATTCTGATCAACAGTGAACCCAATTCCAATTATTTTTTCCGTAAACGATAGGTAATTCGCCCTTTTGTGAGGTCATAGGGGGTGAGTTCCACCTTGACTCGGTCACCGGGGAGAATTTTGATATAGTTACGACGAATTTTGCCGGAAATATGGGCTAAGACATTAAACCCGTTATCTAAGTCCACCCGAAACATGGCATTGGGTAAAGACTCAGTCACCGTGCCTTCAATTTCAATCGCATCCTGTTTAGACAAGCAAGCTCCTTTTGATGATCATGAGGTTATCGCTGTTTTAATTGCCGTTGATACGGTTGCAATGGATTCCATACCATCAATGCGGACAAACCTTGGATGATCCTGATAGCTGAGAATCATCGGCAAGGTTTCTTCGGCATAGACCCGTAAACGATCCTGAATGACCTTCGGATCGTCGTCCTGACGCTGACGACCGAGGAGGCGCTGGCTGAGAATCTCCGGCTGGACTTCCAGGAATAAGAGATAGTCATAGCCTTGCTTGGTGCGTTGAAGCATCTCTTCCAAAACCTTGGCCTGGTTGGCATTACGGGGGAATCCATCCAAGAGCCAACCCGACTGAGCATCCGCCTGGGCCAAGCGTTTTTCCACCATATCAACCACCAGTTGATCGGGAACCAGTTGGCCGCTGTCCATATAGACTTGGGCCTGCTGACCAAGTTCACTCTTTTTAGCCCGCTCGGCTCGAAGAATGTCCCCTGTGGAGATATGAGGAATATGGAAGTGATCCACTAAAAAAGCTGCCTGTGTTCCCTTCCCGGAACCTGGACCGCCAAACAAAATCAACCGCATTACTGTTTCACCATCCCTTCATAGCGTTGGGAGATCACATAGGTTTGAATCTGTTTAGCCGTATCAATAGCCACACCCACCAAGATCAGCAAAGAGGTTGCCCCCAGGCCTTGGAAGGTTGTCACCCGCGTTGCACTTTCGACAGCCGTTGGCACAATGGCCACTAGCCCTAAGAAAATAGCCCCCAGCAATGTCAAGCGATTTAAGACTTTTTCGATGTAATCTGATGTGGCTTTTCCGGGGCGAATTCCCGGAATACTGGCACCCATTTTTTTCAAGTTTTGGGACATATCCACGGGATTCACCACTAGGGAGGCGTAGAAGTAACTAAAGAAAAGGATTAAAACCAGATAGAACATGACATAGACCCAAGGCGTTGGCCCCCCGGGAGAAAGATAGGCGGCAACTTGGGCAACAACGGCATTTTGACTAAATTGAGCCAGAGTGGAGGGTAAAATCAACATTGCCGAAGCAAAAATAATCGGCATCACCCCACCTTGATTCAGGCGCAGGGGTAAATAGCTAGTTTGCTCGCGGTACAATCGCCGTCCGACTTGTCGCCGGGCAGAAACAATCGGAATCCGGCGTGTGCCTTCCTGAACAAAAACAATCCCGACAATCATGACCAGAAAGACAAGGGCCAGTACAATAATTCCGCCAATGCTGCCCCCACTTTCAGCCAAGGCAATGGTTTGTCCCACAGAACTGGGGAGGTAAGCAACAATGCTCAAGAAAATCAGCAAGGAAGCCCCGTTACCAATGCCACGTTCGGTGATTAATTCCGAAACCCACATCACAAACATGGAACCAGCCGTTAGGGCTAAGGCCGTTTCCGCTAAGAATAGAGAACCTGGTGTCAGGGCTGCGCCTGGAATGGAGTTAACAAAAATGGCAATCCCCGTGCTTTGAATGATGGCCCAACCCAAGGCCACGTAGCGGGTGATTTGGGAAATTTTTCGCCGTCCGGCTTCCCCTTCATCCTTTTGTAATCGCTCTAAGGATGGTAAAGCCGCAGTCATCAACTGCATGATGATCGAAGCATTGATATAGGGCAGAATCCCCAGGGCAAAAATACCTAAAGCTGAGATACCACCCCCAGAAAAAATATCTAAAAAGCGGATGACAGAATTATTTTGAACCGCCGCCGCAAAGACTTGGCGATCAATGCCAGGAACAGGTAAATAAATTCCTAGTCTGACTAGAATTAACAGTCCTAATGTGACTAAGACCCGACTGCGTAATCCTGCGGCCTGGGCCATTTGCATGAATGTTTCTTGGGCTGATGGCGTTTTACCGCGACTGACAACCATACCTGATACCTCTGCACCTAACTTGCTTTGCTTTGGATTATCCAGTCACCGTACAAGAACCACCTGCTTGCTCGATCTTGGCCTGAGCAGATTGAGTAAAGGCTGCCGCTGTGACCTGGAGGGCTACAGACAATTCACCGTCTCCCAAAAGCTTGAGGGGGCCGTCGTTGGTAGTGACAATCCCAACTTCCATTAGGGAATCAAGGGTGATCACACTGTTAGCAGCTAAATCATTCAGGCGACCGACATTGATTGTAGTGTAGGACTGGCGATTGACAACCGTAAAGTGCTTCAGTTTTGGAACCCGCCGATAGAGAGGATTTTGCCCCCCTTCAAAACCTGGGCGAGTCGGCCGTCCGGAGCGAGATTTTTGCCCCCGCATGCCAAAGCCCCCGCTAGCCCCTTGTCCAGCTGCAATTCCCCGCCCAATTCGTCTGCCCCGTTTCCGAGAGCCAGCTTGCGGTTGAATATCCGTAAGTCGCATGGTTGATTTTCCTCGAAGTTATTGGCTATAGAGTTGTTGGATGGAAATTTCCCGCTCTTCAGCAACTTCTGCCAAAGTCCGCAGGGATGCTAAGGCTTCAATCGCAGCCCGGGCATTATTGAGAGGGTTGCTGGAGCCGAGTTGTTTGGCAAGCACGTTCCGCACCCCAGCCAATTCTAAAACAGTACGAACGGCCCCACCGGCAATTACCCCTGTTCCTGGGGCTGCTGGGCGAATCAAAACACGGGCTGCACCCCCTTCCCCCGTTGTTGGGTGGGGAATTGAATTGGCTTTAGTAATTGGAATTTCTACTAGGTGCTTTTTACCATCGGCCACGCCTTTCTTGACAGCCCCAATCACATCAGCGGCTTTACCCACGCCCACACCAACTTGTCCCCGTTCATTGCCAACAACAACAATGGCTCGGAAACTAAGCTTTTTACCGCCTTTAACGACCTTAGAGACACGGCGAATTTGGACAACCCGCTCTTGCCAGTCTGTTTCTTTCTCTGCTTTGCGTGAACCTTTGCGACGACTTGCCATCAACTTATCCTCTAAAATTCCAGACCTGCTTCCCTTGCTGCATCCGCTAGGGCCTGAACCCGTCCGTGATACAGATTGCCACCCCGATCAAATACGACTTCCTTAATACCAGCAGCTAAAGCCCGTTTGGCGAGGGATTGGCCTACGGCCACCGCCGCTTGACAACTCCGACCATGACTAAATTGTTCCTTGAGTTCAGGTTCAACCGTAGAAGCAGCAACAAGAGTGTGCTGTTGATTATCGTCAATCACTTGAGCATAAATATGCTGATGAGAACGAAAAACAGCTAAACGCGGACGGGCGGCTGTTCCAGAAACTTTGCGCCGAATCCGCCGATGCCGACTTTGGGTTGCTTCTGTGCGTGACTGTTTCATCTATTTTTTCCCTGTCTTCCCGACCTTACGACGAACTGCTTCACCGGCATAGCGAATTCCTTTGCCCTTGTAGGGTTCAGGAGGGCGCACAGCTCGGATTTGGGCGGCCAAGTTGCCGACTTGCTCTTTGTCAATACCCGACACCAAGATCAGAGTACCTTGGGTGACTTTTTTACCTTGGTTGTCTTCTAACTCAAAGGTAATGCCAGTTGGGGGATCAATCTCCACCGGGTGACTGTAGCCAACACTTAAGACCAGCTTTGTCCCTTGAAGGTTGGCCCGGTAACCAATCCCTTGAATTTCTAAGCGCTTACTAAAGCCTTGGGCAACTCCCTCGACCATATTAGCGACTAGGGTGCGACACAGACCATGACGCTGACGAGCTGGCCGAGATTCATTGCGGCGACTGACAAGAATTGTGCTGCCCTCTTGTAAGACCTCAACTTCAGCAGGTAACACACGGCTAAGTTGACCTTTAGGGCCTTTGACCGTTACCTCTTGCCCAGCTAATGCCAGTGAGACCTTGTCGGGGAGAGGAATGGGCCGTTTACCAATACGAGACATAAATTAACTCCCAGGTTTACCAGACATAACAAAGGACTTCACCGCCGATGCCCTGCTTCCGAGCCTCTCGGTCGGTCATAATCCCGCTAGAAGTAGAGATAATGGCAATGCCAATCCCACCTAAAACCCGGGGCAGTTCCTGACGGTTAGCATAAACACGCAGGCCTGGTTTGCTGACTCGTTTTAGGGCTGTGATGATCGGTTGCCGCTGCTTACCACGGTACTTGAGTCCAACCACAAGTTGTTGTTTGATTCCTTCCCCTTCGACTTTGAAGTCTTCTATAAAGCCTTCAGCCTTGAGGACTTGAGCAATGTTACGGGTCATCCGAGTGGCGGGGATAGTTGTCGTTTGATGCCGGGCCAGGTTCGCGTTGCGGATCCGGGTAAGCATATCGCTGATGGTGTCGTTTACTGCCATAGGTACTCCTAAAAGATTCTGACCTCCTGGGGGTGATTAATTCTCACGAAAGGGCATACCCAACGCCTTAAGTAAGGCTCTCCCTTCCTCATCAGTTTTAGCGGTAGTGATGATCGAGATGTCCATCCCGCGAATCTGATCGATATCGTCATAATTAACTTCTGGGAAGATGAGTTGCTCCCGCAGTCCGAGAGTAAAGTTACCGCGGCCGTCAAAGCTTTTGGGATTGATGCCTCGAAAGTCACGAATTCGAGGTAAAGCCAAGTTTATCAGCCGATCTAAAAAGGCGTACATCCGATCAGCACGCAGTGTAACCATCACGCCAACCGGCATACCTTGACGAATCTTAAAGCCAGCAATTGCTTTTTTAGCCCGAGTTACAACCGGCTTTTGCCCCGTAATTCTGGCAACTTCGGCTAGGGTTGCTTCTAGGGATTTGGCGTTTTGAGCGGCTTCCCCCAGGCCCCGGTTGACCGTTACTTTGACCACTTTGGGAACTTGATGAACATTGCTGTACTTAAATTGCTGCTGAAGTTGGGGGACAGCAGTTTCTTGATATAGGGTTTTCATGCGTGAACTCATAGCTGGCTCTCCTTATAGGCTCTGGGCTGGGTCAGAGACTTAGATTTCAATCAAAAGACTAATCAATAATTTCCCCGGTTTTCTTTAGCATCCGTACCTTCTTGCCAGCTTCGGTATAGGTATAACAAATCCGACTGGCCACGTTCTGCTTGTTGGAGTAGAGCATGACGTTAGAACTGTGGATGGGAAATTCTTTGTTGACAATCTGTCCTGCTTCACCTTCTTGTTGGGGTTTGACATGCTTGGTTTTAATGTTTACACCCTTGACAACGACTTGGCTTTTCTTAGGGAAAACTGCTAGCACTTCTCCGACCTTAGCCTTGTCGTCACCGGCAATGACTTGAACGGTATCCCCTTTTTTGACATGCATCCGATAACGGATCGGTGGTTTTGTCGTAGCCATTTAGAGTACCTCCGGAGCCAGAGAAACGATTTTAGTAAAGTTTTTATCCCGCAGTTCCCGAGCAACTGGGCCAAACACCCGAGTTCCCCGGGGGTTGCCTTCTGCATTGATTAAGACAGCAGCATTATCATCAAAACGAATACTCATGCCACTGTCACGACGAATAGTTTTGCGGGTTCGGACAATGACGGCTCGGACGACATCAGATTTTTTGACGGCCATGTTAGGTGTGGCATCTTTAACCGTTGCGATAATTACATCCCCGACGCTGCCATAGCGACGGTTACCACCACCAAGAACACGGATACAGAGGAGTTTTTTCGCCCCGCTGTTGTCCGCCACGTTGAGATAGGTTTCCTGTTGAATCATGACTGTCTCCTAAGCCGATATTGTCGCTGTCAGGATCTCGATCACCGTCCACCGCTTAGTACGGCTTAAGGGACGAGTTTCTTGAATACGGACTCGATCACCCACTTTGCAGCGGTTTTCTTCGTCGTGGGCTTTATAGCGGTTGGTTTTGACCACGATTTTGCCGTACTTGGGGTGAGAGGAGCGATTTTCCACCGCTACCACAACAGTTTTTTCCATTTTGTCGCTGACAACAACGCCAACCCGTTCTTTAACTGCCATGATTAACCTTCTCCTGTGCTGGAATGAGTGATACCCAGTTGCCGCTGACGTTCGAGGGTCATGAGTTGGGCCAGAGTATGACGCAAGTGTTTATACTGGTGGGGCTTGACTTCCCGACGGGTGGCCTGGGCAAACCGCAGATCAAAGAGTTGCTTTTTTATTTCTGCAATTTTTTCATCTAGGGATTGGTCACTTAAATCCACAAATTCTGACATTTTAGTTAGTGCCATCTCTTAAGCCTCCACCTCTGGGCGAACAATAAAGCGGGTTTTAATCGGCATTTTGAAGGCTGCTAGGCGCATAGCTTCTCGAGCCGTTGCTTCCGGAACCCCATCAATTTCGTACATGATCCGGCCGGGTTTAACCACCGCTACCCAGAACTCAGGAGAGCCTTTACCGGAACCCATCCGAGTTTCTGCAGCTCTCATTGTGACTGGCTTATCGGGGAAAACGCGAATCCAAATTTTGCCCCCCCGGCGGATGTAGCGCGTCATAGCGCGCCGTCCAGCTTCGATTTGGCGAGAGGTAATCCAGGCCGGCTCGAGGGCTTGCAAGGCAAATTTACCGAAGCTGATATCACTGCCCCGAGTTGCCAGGCCTGCCATCCGACCCCGTTGTTGCTTGCGAAATTTAGTACGCTTAGGACTTAACATGATTCCAATCCTTGACGGTTAAATATTCTGGAGGAGACCTTAAGATTCATTACGGGAAGAACGATCTTCAAAGTTACGTCGTTGCCGTGGGGGACGTTGACGGGGTTGTTCCCGTCCGAAATCGGGGTCGGGCTGCTGGCCAGGGAGGACTTCACCTTTGAATATCCAAACTTTTACCCCGAGGATTCCGTAAATCGTCTTGGCCGTCCGATAGGCGTAGTCAATATCGGCCCGTAGGGTGTGCAAAGGAACGCGCCCCTCCCGAGTCCATTCCGTCCGAGCAATTTCTGCCCCGTTCAGGCGACCCGCAACTTGGATTTTGATCCCCTCCACACCTGCACGCTGGGCCCGTTGAATCGCTTGCCGAACCGCCCGCCGAAACGCCACACGCCGTTCCAACTGCTGGGTAATATACTCAGCTAGTAAGCCCGCTTCGGCATCAACCCGAGTGACCTCTACCACATTGACCTTGACGCTGCGGCCTGGGGGTAAGAGTTTTTTTAGGCTCAAACGCAGATTTTCAATTCCAGCCCCACCCTTACCAACAACTACACCAGGCCGGGCGGTACGGACCTGCAACTCTACTTGATCTGCTTTGCGTTCGATTCGCACATCGGCAATACTCGCACCCGCTAAGGTTTTTTCAATGTACTGGCGAATACGGTGATCCTCTTGGAGAAGTTCGGGATAGCGACTCGCATCCGCATACCAACGAGAGCGGTGATCCTGAGTAATGCCGAGGCGAAAGCCAATAGGGTTGATTTTTTGTCCCACGATTTATTACCTACTCAATACCTAAGATGAATTACTCTTCAGACTTTGCTTCGGCCACAGAAATGGTGATGTGGCAAGTTGGTTTACGGATTTGATAAGCCCGCCCCTGCGCCCGTGGCCTGAACCGTTTCAAGCTAGGACCTTGATCGGCGAAAGCTTCGTAAACAATCAAGTCAGCCGGATTGATCCCCTGATTATGCTCAGAGTTGGCCGCCGCCGAGCGTAAAACCTTAGTGATCGGATCACAGGCCCGGTACGGCATAAACCGCAAGATAATCAGGGCTTCCCGATAGGAGCGACCCCGCAATTGGTCTAAGACCCGCCGGACTTTATGGGGAGACATCCGCACATACCGGGCTGTCGCCTTGCTGCCAATTCTAGTGATGGTTGGTGTTGCCATAGTAGTTATCTCTGGGACTCAATTCCTTGCAAATCTGGAGGGCATTAGTAACGGGCTTTTTTATCGCCTTTGACATGGCTGCGGAAGGTGCGGGTTGGGGCAAATTCACCCAATTTATGACCGACCATTTGCTCGGTGACAAAAACGGGAACATGTTGACGGCCGTTATGAACCGCAATTGTGTGACCAATCATCTCCGGCAAAATCGTGGAGGCCCGTGACCAGGTTTTAATCACTTGCTTATCATTGCGAGCATTGAGAGCCTCGACTTTCCGCAAGAGATGGTCGGCAACAAATGGCCCTTTTTTGAGTGAACGTCCCATAATCTTTACTCCCTAAGCATTTCCCTGTGTCATCGTTACCATCCGTTAGGATTGCCGCCCACCGCGACCCCGTTTCGAGGACTTCCGCCGCCGCCGGACAATTAAAGCATTGCTGAGTTTTTTCTTTTTGCGGGTCTTATAACCGAGAGTGGGTTTACCCCAAGGAGTGACGGGGCCACTGCGACCAATGGGGGCACGCCCTTCACCACCACCATGGGGGTGATCCACCGGATTCATTACTGAACCGCGAACCTTGGGACGACGGCCTTTCCAACGATTCCGGCCCGCTTTCCCCATGCTGAGGTTGCTGTGATCGACATTCCCAACCTGACCAATGGTGGCAAAGCATTCTTTCCGGAATAGGCGCACTTCCCCTGAGGGCAACTTCAGCGTCACCATATCCCCTTCCTTCGCAACCACTTGGGCCATGGCCCCGGCCGCCCGTACCATCTGCGCCCCCCGGCCTGGGGTGATTTCCACGTTATGGACAGAAGTTCCCAAAGGAATTTTGCCTAAGGGCATGGCGTTACCAATCTCGATGGGGGCTTCAGCACTGGCAATAATTTTGGTGCCAGGGGTCAAGTTGCGAGGATGGAGGATGTAACGTTTTTCTCCATCTTCATAGTTAATTAAGGCAATCCGGGCATTCCGGTTGGGGTCATATTCCACTGTCGCCACCTTGCCGGGGACGTCCACTTTATTCCGGCGAAAGTCCACATCCCGATAGCGACGTTTGTGGCCACCACCCCGCCGCCGGCTGGTAATAACCCCCCGGTTATTGCGCCCTTTTTTGCGATGTTTGCTACCCGTTAGAGACTTCTCCGGCGAGTCTGTCGTAATTTCAGCAAAATCAGAGACAGACTTTTGGCGAGTACTGGGAGTATAGGGTCGGTAAGCTCGAATGCCCATGAATTGTTACGCTCCTAAACGTCGGGGAAGAGGGTAATGGTGTCGCCAGCGGCTAAGGTAACAATGGCGCGCTTGTACTGAGGCCGAAAGCCAGCAAATTTACCCACACGCCGTGCTTTCTTGGGAGGGTTATAGGTATTAACCGCTGTTACCTTGACTGAAAAAAGCTCTTCAATGGCATCTTTGATTTGAATTTTGTTGGCCCGTGGATCTACATCAAAGGTGTATTGATTGTTTTCGAGGGCAATGGTGGCCTTTTCCGTGACAATTGGGCGGCGAACCAGATCTGCTAATGAGCGAGGGTTGTTAATTCTACTCACCATAAACCTCCTGAATTTTGGCGATGGCTTCACTGGTGGCCACAATACTGTCGGCATGGAGCAGATCAAAAACATTAAGTTGATCCGCAGCAATCAGTTTCAAACGGGGGACATTGCGGGCAGAAAGATAAATGTTTTCCTGCCGCTCCGCAGTAATGAGGAGAACCTTGCTCCCGGTCTCAACACCCCATCGTGTAAGGGCATTGATCAGTTCTTTGGTCTTGGGGCGAGGCAGTTGTTCGGCAAAATCTTGGACGACAATTAAAGCCTCACTGCGACTCATTAAGGCCGTGCGTAGGGCCAACCGCCGCTCTTTCCGATTCATTTTTTGGGAGTAGTCCCGCGGTTTTGGACCAAAAATGACACCACCCCCGCGCCAGAGGGGAGAACGATTTGAGCCTGCCCTGGCCCGACCTGTCCCTTTTTGCTTCCAGGGCTTGCGACCACCCCCACTAACCTCGGCCCTGGTTTTGGTCGAGACAGTTCCTTGGCGGGCATTGGCTAGCTGCCGTACGACTGCTCGATGGAGAATGTGGCTTGCGGTGGTTTCTTTGGCTACGGCTAGTTCCAGTTCTGCCGCTCCCGCTGAAGTACCTTGCCAGTCTTTAACAACACATGAAACCATTATTCTGCCTGCCTATTTCTGTCCAACGATAGTAGCGGGAAGGATGTTAACTAAAGCTCCAGGTTTGCCAGGTAAGGCCCCTTTGATTAACAAGAGATTACGTTCAGCATCAACTCGAACAATTTGGAGTTTGCGAACGGTAACTCGGCAGTTCCCCAGTTGCCCTGCCATCCGCTTGCCGGGATAGACGCGACCGGGGGTTGTACCGGCCCCAGTTGAACCCGGAAGGCGGTGGTTTTTAGAACCATGTGCCATTGGCCCCCGTTTGAAGTTGTGACGTTTTTGATAACCCGCAAAACCACGTCCGATGCTTGTACCAACCACATCCACCAATTTTCCAGCTTCAAAAATATCCACGGTGATGGGTTGCCCCAGTTGATAAGAGCTAACATCCTCGAGACGATACTCTTGGAGATGGCGGAGGGGATTCGACTCACTTTTGGACAAATGCCCCATTTCTGGTTTACTGAGGGCTTTTTCCTTGGTTTCGCCATAGCCCAATTGAATCGCGGTGTAACCATCGGTGGCTTTAGTTTTAATTTGGGTAACAGGGCAGGGGCCAGCTTGGACAACCGTGATTGGCACGGCTTTGCCGCTGTCATCAAATATTTGGGTCATCCCCAGTTTTGTCCCTAAAATGCCAATGGCCACTGTCCTTACCTCGTTCTATCAGCTACCGTTTACCCGACTCATGACCACAGGTGCAATTTTTAGACAGGAATAGGCATTTCCAAGGAATTTGAACCTGGAAGCGTCTAAGGAGTCTGTTTTGCGGAGCCAACTTGGTAGGGTGGCGGTTAACCAGGCCCTAGAGACCAAAGTTATGTGATCAAGCTATTTCCAAACACGGGAGGCGAAAACCATCAAAATAGTAGAGACTAACCGTGCTTGAAGAGAGGGGCAGCCTAGACTTGAACCATAAAATTAAGACTAAGTTATGACTCAGTATCTAATTTCGGCCGCAATCATTAACTATAAATGATCCAGGCCTGGATTGTCTAGATATTTCAGATCAATTTTTCCCAGGATTGGGTGACTGAGTCTGAACCTCCCCAAAATGTCCGCACTACTGGGTTCTGTCTGGAGGACAAGGGGCAGTAGTTTTCAGTCTGGGAAAATGGATTCTCTAAAGAAATATAAGCCTATCCCCAGGGCAAGGTTACTTTTTCTCTTGGCCAGACCAGGGGATAACCAGGATGATGACGAATTACGACGGAAAAAACTATTTGAAGCGGCCCGCTTCACCTTGCGTTCACCATTATCCCAGGGAACCTTGGTGGCCGATGAAGTTGCCTTAGAAAAACAATCGAGGTGGGCCTGGTCTTGTGTCAAGATTGGGCGAAACGGCGGCGAAACTGACTGGTGATTTGCCCGGACTCTCTGCGGAAACGATGGGAAATTGAACTAAGGGACAAATTTAGTCGGAGACATCCTAAAATCGTATTTTTTATAAGTTGTTTGGTTCCTTCTAAAATCACATCTCGCAAGAGAGTAAGTCCAATCTCTTTTACTTCCCAGGCCTGGCAAAGAGTTTTTTCTGCCGTGGTAACCGTGACAATAAATTAGCTGGGACTTGAAACGTATTCCCAACCACTGAATCAGGATTACTAGCAATCCAACCCGTCAGTTCAATACTTTCGTACTCCCCAGCATCAAAGACTAGCAGCACATCCATCGGTTTATGACTTGGATTACGGAGCGCATGGCCATAGCCTTTGGGAATGTAACCCACATCTCCGGTTTTGAGCGTGCTGATACTGGCTTTACCCTCAGAGGCAAAAACAGTCAGTTCCATTTCTCCATCTAGAATGTATTGCCATTCATCGGCGTTAGGATGCCAGTGGGGTTGGCGAATAGCTCCCGGTTCTAAATGAATAATTCCCCCAGCCATATTGAAACTAGCTGGAAACTCCTTATTACTGGCCAGCAAAATTGTATTTTGATCTTCAACTGCAAAGAAGGGTTGGGCCGCTAAGTCGTGAACGTGAGTGACTTCCAAACGGGGGATGTTGGGATTGCGGGGTTGGGTAGTCGCAAGGGGGCCTGGGGCTGGCGGACGACGAGAGATATAGACTTGTTTATTCGGTAAGCCTTGAACTTGGGTCGCCGTTAAACCGAGCGCGTCTTGTACCCAGGAAATGGGCATATGGGAGACCCAATCCGTAATGCTGAACGTAGCCCCTTCTGAAAATGTGCCGTCATTAAAGACCAGAATGAATTTGGCAGTCCCAGGCCCCAGGCCCTCAATGCTATGCCCCCACCCTCGCGGAAAGTACCATAACCCTCCTTGATCTACATCCGCAATTTGGACATTACCATCGGGACTCGTCAAGGTAATCCGAGTCCGGCCAGAGATAACATAGGCCCATTCGGCCGCATTAGCATGCCAGTGAAGTTCCCGAATTGCGCCTGGTTCCAGAGTCATGTAAACCCCCGCCATGCCCTTGCTCACCGGAAAGTTATAGGTCCCGACCTGCTTGGTGGTACCGCCGTCATAGAGGGTGAGGGGGGTTTGATGAAATGGGTAACTGAAGGCGGGTAAATCTTTGCCCCAGACCACCCCTGAGAGGGAGTGCCATTGACTCGATTGAGAGAGGGCCGGCAAGAGCCAACAAGAGCTTCCAATAAGAAGTAAGACTAGGCAGATTAAGAACAGGCGAAATTTACTGAAAAGTTGGGAATATGGCTTAAATAACCGGGATAGGGATGCCATGGATGTTCGGGAAGCTCATTATTTTATAACGGCTTTTAATCCTAGCATTAACCTTTGAGACCCATGCAAGTTGTAATACTTCTTTTTATTCTTATCTTCAACTCAAAAGACCTTAAACCACTTGTTAAAAGAAGCAACAAATTCTAGTCCTTGCTTATTCATAAAATTATTTGAGGGGACAACTCCAGGCCAGTGCAATCATTGACGCAGCAAGCTATATCCCCGAGTTGTCAAAATTGTCCCGGCGCATTCGGATATGCCATATAATCAAATGCCTATAAATGCAAGGTGTCGCGGCTAGCCCGATTACGGCACTTAACCAAGTTGCTGAATACTATAAGGTCTTATCTGAACTCAGTCGCCTAGTACTCTGTATATTGAAATCTGGGCCAATGAATGTTAGTGAAATTATGACCGCCCCAGGCCGGGATTATTCAGCGTCAAACCTCAAGGGGTAAATGTCTATTATTCGGTGGTAGATCCGCTGATCTTTGATCTCTGTGCATTAGTCTGCTAACACCTCACCCATGGCGTGGCAGAGCAATCTGAGCGGTTAGAAGCATTAGACTTACTTCGACAAAGTTAAAGAGTTGGGGTTTGGTGTCAAGCTCAAAATGATTGAGTCGGTAGAAGTTAATACAACTTGGTTTGAGAGAATTTAATCCAATAGGGCCTAACTTGTTCATACCCAAGCGTTGAATCCGAATTATTTAGGCAAACGTTGACCATTGCGCCAAGTGGCGATAACCCGTGAACCATCGGGCAAGGATAAGACCCCCGGCCCCTCGAACTTGCCATTACTAAAGTCCCCGCGATAGCTCACACCACCCGGATAGCTAATCACCCCTTTGCCATTAAATTCACCAGCGGCAAAGTTACCCTCATAGCGGGTGCCATCGGGAAGGGTTAAAATTCCAGGGCCACTGTAAACCCCTTTGCTAAACATCCCTTCGTAGCGGCTGCCATCGCTGTTGGTTAAAACTCCTTTTCCGTTATAAGCCCCATCGGCAAATTCCCCTTCATAGCGGGTGCCATCGGCCTGGGTTAGGATACCGTTGCCTTGATATTTCCCATCCTTGAAATTGCCTTCGTAACGCGTTCCATTGGACATACTCAAGACACCCTGGCCATTAAAACGACCGTTAAAGACCTCTCCTTTGTAGGTTGTGCCATCCGGCAACGTCAGGGTCGCTTCTCCAGAAACCCGTTGATCGATACCTGGCAATGTAGTTTGACTCCAGGCCTGGGGAACCACGACTGTCCAAAGCCCAAATCCTAAACCTAGTCCTAACAGGGCTGGGGATAACGTCAGGCGTAAAGGGAAAGACAATGGCACAGAGGTAGGCATAGGATAATCACCAGCTTGATCTTGGGTCAACAGCAGTAAAATTTAGAACCAAATGCTCTACGCCAAAACCCTAAGACCCATGCAAAACTGTGACAGTTGCCCATCCGGCCGCCGGACAATTTGGAGACTGTACCTAGAGCAGAGGCCTGGAGCCAACTCTCCGAGAAGCCAGTGCGGGAAAGCCCCTAGGCTATGTGTAAAATAAGGGCAATCTCAAATTCTTCCCTACATTTCTCTATGCGTGCTTATCCTTTACCCTACTTGGGTTATTTGACTGCTTTGGGCCTGAGTTTAGGAATCACCGCCCCAGGCCTGGCCCAACCCGGATTTTCTGAAAGCAGTTTGACCCCAATGGTGACACAACTGAGTGATTCCCTCGCTAATAGAATATCCACTAGCTCCTGTCAAGACTTAGCCACCCTGATTCAGCAAATTGGCAGTACGCCCCAAACTCCCCCCGACCCCAGTTCACTTCTCGGGCAAGTGATGATTTCTGTCAAAAACAGCCCTAACCTCCAAGGTATTTTAGTCAGTAAACTCGGTACGCCCTTAATTAACCGACTTCTAGAGTGCAATATGATTTCTGTAGATTTGCTAAATCAGGCCATGAGTCCGGCCGGCCGCTAAACATTACTCACATAGAACCCAAGTATCTTTACTCCCACCCCCTTGGGATGAATTGACGACTAAGGAACCTTTCCGCATCGCTACCCGCGTCAATCCCCCTGGATGCACATAAATTTCTTCTCCATAGAGAATGTAGGGACGTAAATCCACATGGCAACCGGTGAGTTCTCCACCAATCATGGTCGGAACACGGGATAGGGCCAAGGTCGGCTGAGCAATGTAATTCCGGGGGTTAGCCGTAATCCGTGCCGCAAATTCCTCCCGTTGGGCCTGGGTGGATTGGGTGCCAATGAGCATTCCATAGCCACCGGATTCATTCGCAGCTTTGACGACTAATTGAGCTAAATTTTCCAAAACATACTTGAGGTCTTGGGGTTGCCAACATAGGTAGGTGGGGACATTATCCAAGAGAATTTCTTCATCCAGATAGTACTTAATCATTTGTGGGACATAGGCATAGATCACCTTGTCATCGGCCACACCAGTTCCCAAGGCATTAGCCAACGCTACCCGTCCCCGCCGATAGACCTCCGTAATGCCTTTCACTCCCAGCATGGAATCGGGTCGAAATGTGGCCGGATCAATAAAGTCATCATCAATCCGCCGATAGATCACATCTACCCGTTTGAGTCCCTTCGTTGTCCGCATTTGCACATATCCATCCGCCACGACTAAGTCTCTCCCTTCCACAAGGGTGACACCCATCTGTTGGGCCAAGAAAGAGTGTTCAAAATAGGCAGAGTTATAAATTCCTGGGGTTAAAACCACCACCGTTGGATCTGGGAGGTTGGCTGGGGCTAAGTTGAGGAGAGTTTCTAATAAATGGCCGGGATATTCATCCACGGGTTGGATGGCCATTTGCTTAAAGACGAGGGGAAAGGTGCTTTTCATCACCCGCCGGTTTTCAAGGACGTAGGAAATCCCTGAGGGACACCGAAGATTATCCTCTAGGACATACCATTTTCCTGCCCGATCGCGGACTAGGTCGGTTCCCGTCACATGACACCAAATACCTTGGGGGGGCAGGAGTCCCATGCAGGGAGACAGAAATCCCTTAGCGGATTCAATCAACTCCCGTGGAATGATCCCGTCTTTGATAATCTTCTGTTCGCTATAAACATCGGTTAAAAAGCAATTTAAGGCATAGATCCGTTGCTTTAGCCCACGCTCTAAGTTAGCCCAATCCGTGGCAGAAACAACGCGGGGAATAATATCAAAGGGCATGGCCCGCTCAACCCCCTGATCATCCCCATAGACATTGAACGTGGCACCAAGATTGAGCATGGCCGTTTGGGCGGTTTGTTGGCGGCGAGTCATTTCCCCAGGGGGCAGAGATTCAACCCGTTCAATCAGGGGCTGAACTAAAGGACGGGCCTGGCCTGGGGCAATGAACCACTCGTCATAGAATTCTCCGGGATCATAATCTTGGAACCGCACTACCATGTCTGTACCTTTGCCACTTGTTCCCATCATATTCCGTCAGTTGGCTCGGCCAGGGAGGCAGGGTTAGTTGGTAATGGGTTGTGGGGCCTGGGGTTTTGGGAGAGTAGGGGTGTTTGGGCTGACGGGGGCATCTGTTTGGGAAACCACAGGGGTTGCAGGGGGGGCTGGGTTAGCTTGGATTGCTGCCGGAGTAAAGGCCGCTTGTATGGAATCCGAGGTGAAATATACGTGGCCAAGGGTGCGCTCTTCAAAGGTACGGCGAGTGATCCGCCAATTGGGTTCTAAATTAATTTTCAGGAAAGCTCCCGGAACCAGGCCATTGGTACGGCCGATCACCATTTTGGCTTCTACCCCACCCCGATTCCTGACTCCCACCAGATACAGTTCATTCTCCTGCTGCTCTACGCTCAACCGATATTCCATCCCTAAATCTTGTTGTTCAACCCGGATGGAGTAGCCATTACTATCCATGCTGCGACCGCAAATTCCGGTGAAGTCAAAGGTGGCTAAGAGGGGATCAATGACAGTAGGTTGGACACCATTTTCAGCCCAACATGGCCGCTTATTACTGACCTGCTCAACGACCAGGAGTTTGTATCCGCCCCGAGCAATGGGCATAGCCACCACAGCATATTTCGTCTGATCCACATCCTTTTGCCCAAACTGACTTCCCCAGGCCGGGCCTGAGCCAATACCCAAGCTGATGCAGGTAAGCGTGAGTAATCCTAGGCTGTGCAACCGTTGTTTAAGCATGGCTGATTCTCCTCAAATCACAAAAATTAATCTCTAACCGTTAAGCCCACTGTCAGCTTCGTTACTCACTAGGCAAAAGCACTCATAGGAGCCAGGATTGTGAACTGATGTTCTATTTTACGCAAAGACTGACCGCAGATATGTCGATTTGGGCCTGGCAATGGTTCCCTGTGATCAGGATTACAACCCTGCCTTTGATCAGATCACCGCTTGGAAGTTGGGGGGTTGCGATACTAAACTCAGTCGCCAAGATGGATGTTAAACACCCCTTGACTAAAGGTATTTAATTTGAGGAATTACCCCCCGTGTTAACCTTGCCCGCCAATTTTTCCCTATCCCACTTAGTCAGACGCATCCTCGCCACTCGCCTCGTGACCCCTGCCCAGGAGTATCAGTTGAACCAGGCTCTTTGGGACAGTGAACTCACCCCAGCGGATCGGCAAATTTTAGAAAAACTCCTCCAAGGCCTGGTGAATGGGCAAATTGTTGTCCTGCGGGAACTGGGGCATCGGCAAACCTTGGCAGAAAACAGCTTTTTATCGGCCCGTAAAGACCAGAGCCATGAAAAGGTAGTTGCCCTAACCTGATCCGACCTGAGCAATCTGGGACTCTAGAGTGAAAAAGGCTCTTCTGACGCATAAAATCTTAAAATTTCTGCTGGCAAGACGCGTTTTAACTTGCTCCTCTCCAATTCCCAATCTTGATGATGCTATCTAACCGATCTTTCAGTCTTAATTGAGTCAGACTACAGCTAGTCGTAACCTGCATAGGACGTTTTAGCCCAATTACTGGAACTTCATACCGGTCTAGAACGACCTTTGTAATTTGATTCTTTTCAATGGCAACTTAGGTTGTGAGATAAAACCCTAAATCTGTCCCTTGGTTATTGTGAACTTGGGCTAGTTTTTCGTACTTTTGGGCATGGGTAATTAACTCGGCCTGGTCGGTTTCTGAAACGGCTCGGACTACTTTTCCGGGAACACCAACCACTAGAGAACCGGCTGGAATATTCTGAGTCACCACTGCCCCGGCTCCAATAATGCTGCCTGCACCTATCCTCACGCCATTCAGGACTATAGCCCCAATCCCAATCAAGCAGCCCCGCTCAATATAGGCTCCATGAACAACAGCGCGATGCCCAACGGTCACATAATCTTCTAATATCGTGGGCTGGCCGGGATCACCGTGGAGAACGGCCCCATCTTGGACATTAGTGTGAGCACCAATTTTAATCCTTTCAACATCAGCACGCAGAACAGCCCCGTACCAGATACTACTGCCTGTATCCAATTCAATCTGGCCAATGACAGTCGCAGTGTCGGCAACAAAGGCAGTCTGAGAAAGATCGGGTTGGGGCCAAAATGTTGAATAGTGGGGCATTACCAATCTCTAGGAATTGCTGAGTCTCCCTTTTCAGCCTAACGTTTGATCTGACATTCTGGGTGGGGGCTGGATGGGAAGTACTTAAGACACCACTTTCATTTCGCGAATCAACCAGGTATTGCCTTGGCGAATAAAGACATACCGCACCTGATAGTCATCTTCATAGGATTCTTTGGTTTGCAGTTGGTCGCCTTGATAGAGTTTGGCTGCCTCTCGAATCCGGGCCATCACTTCAAAACGATCAACCCCTAGGGGACGGAGGCTATCAATTTCAATGGAGCCAAGTTCAAATTGCCAATGGGACTGTTCAAATTGGCTGGTTTGGGCCGTACTTTTCCAGCGAGAGAGGGCCGGCTCAGCCAGTATTTCTTCTAAGTAGGAAATTTTATATTCTTGACCGAGGGCACTTGCTTTTGCTTTTTGCCAATCCGCGATCCGGGCCTGGGCCATTTCCGTAGTCAGAATTTCATTACTTGGGCTAGGAATTGAAGCATTGATCGGGGCTGGCCTGGTGGTTGGAGCAGTAGGAGATGTGGTTACTTCACTCATAGGAGAGTCAAGGGCGACCGGATTTGGGCTGGGACTCATACTGGCGGGAGGACTCAGGGGAGTTGGGGGTGTTTCACGGGTCAAAATGGGGGGGCTACTCCTGTCTAACCACAGGCCCCGGACAGCAAACCCAATTCCAACGACACCCAGGCCCAGCAGCAGACAAACTGAGGCGAAGCGGCCAGGCTGGGCAATTCGTAAGCCATGACGAAGACGGCGAGGACTGGCCTGGGCGGGCTGGGGGAGAATTTGAACAGCCTTGTGATTGGGGGAGGGGCGATCTTCCGGCCCTAGGGGTGGCCCATCTGAGGGACTGGCAAAGTCAGGCTGGTTGAGATGATGGGTAGGGCGGGGAGATGTCAGACTGCTAGGCAGGTTAGCTATGGGTTCATAGGGGAGAGTCGGGGCACTGAGGGAGGGAAAGGAGGAAGTTGGGGTTGAAAGTGGTGAGGGACTCAGTGTGGTTTCAGAGTCTGTCGAGAATGTGGGTAAACTCGGCCAAGCATAGTCGGGTTTGAGCGGAGGAGAGGTCACAGTTGGGGGTGTGAGGGGATCAACTGCTGGAGATGGTGCAGGCAAGGGTGGAACACTAAAGATGGGATCGGTGCTAGGGGGGCTAAGGGCTGTAGTCACCGTTGCTGGCTGTGGACGGGTGGCCGTTTCTGCGGCTAAGGCATCTGCATAGGCTTGAATTTGATCATCTGCGAAATAGGCCTCCAGGCCCACAGGTTGCCCGACCAAATCCCGAAAGGCTGGATAAACCTCCTCCGTTAACCATTGATCCGTGTAGTGATACAGACCTGGGAGGAGATCGGGAGAACTAAGGGAATAGTCCTTGATAAAGCTCAGGGCATCAACATCTTGGGTCAAACTGAGGGTTTGCAAAGCTTCATGGGTTTGCCCCAGTAACAAGGCCGCACTGGCAATTTCTAAATAGACATCTTGATGGGGAAGTAGCCGCTTCAGCATGGACTTGGCCCGGCGAATTAAGGCAGGTTGATGTTGGCTAACCCCACGGGCAATCAGGGCATAACTGGCTAAATAGGTGCCTACGGCGGAGGGACGGCGTGCTTCTGCCTCAAATAATTCCTGTTGTTCAGCGGTGCTTAAATAGGCCCGTAACTGCTGAATGAATTTGAGGAAGTCATCAATACCCAGGCCGGAGTGATCATTGCGATTGCCATCAATTCCCTCCCGCTCCAACAACATATCCTTGAGAAGCATTAACCCCCGCTGCCGCTCATTGCTCTCTATGTCTGGGTGGGCAACCAATTCTAAGACTCGGTAGGGACGCAACCGATAAAGCTCGGTTTTCAGTTGGGTTTGCACATCTGTAAATTGGTTTTCCGAAACTAGGATATTCAGCCCACCCTGAAGATAGTAGGCGGCTGGCTCATAATGTCCCTGTTGCCATTGTTCTCGGCCCAGTTCTAGGTAAGACAGAGCTACCGTTAGCAAAATATCTGACTCTGCTAGGGCTGATCCCATATAGGGTCGGCGTAAGTCAAATCTGCCCCCGCCAACATGGGGTTCTCCCAGTTCCACAACCTGACTATAGGCTCCTAGTTCATAAAGCAGCAGTAAGGCGCCCGCAAATTGACTATCTTCGATCTGAATCCCTGGAGGTGGTTCTTCGGGCTGAGGCTGGGACTTGAGGCTTTGGGCATAGCTGATCACTGCTTGATCGTAATGGCTCCGACTAATGGGATTACGAAGAGTTTGATAGGCCTGGGTAATGATTTCTTCTCTAGTACTCAGGGTCGTTGTGGAAAAGTGATGATGGGGCTGTTGCTGTTGCCGATCGTGATGGGCCTGTTCTAGTTGATCCGGTGTGGCCTGGATCGGGAGTCCGAGAATTTGATAGCAGTCAAGGGATATGTACATAGCCACGGCTAGATCTGCCCTGATCCTAAATTGAGCAATAGTACCAAAATCTTAATAATGATGCGTAGTACAGATTAACATTTCTTTTGGATTATGGCCCCTCAATCCTATCAGATAGATGGATGGAACTTGGGTCGGCTACCGCAATGATTGAGCCTATATCTCCATACTCGGCCCAGTCGTTATTTACACCAGGTCAATCCGCCTCATCAAAATCCGAGAAACTCCGCCAGCCAGATGTTTTTAACCCGCCCCTAGCCAACCCTTAATGGGTAATCCCATGGGCTGTATGCTTTGAATAGAACTCAATACATTAAGTTTGGCCGCTTTCTGATCTGCTAGTTAGCTATCGTTCAAGGACAGAGTCTGAGGATATCCCAAGTGGTCGTCTCTGCCCGCCGTTGATAGCACAGCCGATCGTGGAGCCGATTGGGCCGTCCTTGCCAAAACTCGATTAAGGTTGGGCTGAGGCAATAACCACCCCAATGATCGGGGCGGGGAATTGGCGGCTGGGGATACTGAGCTTGAATCTGTTGTAGGGCGGCTTCAAGGCTAGCATAACTTTGAATTGGTGCACTTTGCTCAGAAGCCCAGGCCCCCCACTGACTCCCAAGCGGGCGACTTTGGAAATAGTGATCGGATTCCTGAGGCGCAATTTGGCTCACAACTCCCTCAATGCGGACTTGTCGTTCTAATTCTGCCCACCAAAAAACCAACGCAGCGTGAGGATTACCGGCAAGTTCTTGGCCTTTGCGACTGAGATAATTCGTGAAAAATACAAAGCCTTGCTGATCAACATGCTTAAGCAAAACCATCCGGGCAGCGGGGGTATGTCCGGCGGTGACGGTTGCTAAGGTCATGGCATTGGGTTCAGGTAACTCAGCTTGAACGGCTTCCTCAAACCAGGCCTGGAATTGGTGAATTGGATCCGCGAGGGCTTCAGATTCGAGTAATCGCCGCAATCGGTAGTCCTGCCGTAAATCTGCAATCTTGATGGCCATAGGAAACGCCACAATCTACCCTACTCTACATACCTCTAATTATGACTTTTTAATTGAAGTGTTTTCTAGGTAGCAAATTTAAGAGTAGGGATGCCATACACTCAGTTCAGGTTAAAGCTCTAGTTGGGATAATAGACAAAACAGATAAGACATAATAAATTCACAAAGATTCTTGCTCTTAAAGACGATATGAAAATCTTTTCGCAAATATGAACCCTAGTGCTATAGTCCTAGGCAAGACTTGATTCAGTCCCACTAATTGCCCCTTGCACCCCCTATGCCCAGGCCTGGTAAAAAATACTTTCAACTGAGTTCTCTCCAACGGATCATGATTGGGGTCAGTTTTTTCTTTCTGACAATGATCGTGGCTATTCTCGGCTATCTCAGTTTTGGTTGGACACTCCTTGATGCAGTTTATATGTATGTGATCACCATTTTTGGGGTGGGTTATGGAGAAGTAAGGCCGCTCACCGCAAACTATCAACGGGTATTTAACATCTTTGTGATTGTCGCCGGGACATCTTCAGCGGTTTATACCATTGGTGGCGTTGTGCAGATGTTTACGGAGGGAGAAATTAATCGGGCCCTGGACATTCACCGAACTTCTCGGGAAATCAGTAACCTACAACAGCATGTCATTATCTGTGGGTTTGGGCGGTTAGGGCAGGTCATAGCCAAACAACTCAAGGAACTTCAACAGCCCTTTGTGATTCTAGATACGGATGTCGAGCGGATTAACTTAGCAGATGGTTTGGGCTATCTCGCCAGCTTAGGCAGTGCGGCCGAGGAAGACTCCCTCAAAATTGTCGGTATTGAACGGGCCAAAGCCCTGGCAACAGTTTTGCCCAACGATACGATGAATGTGTTTATTACCCTGACAGCCCGCAATATTAACCAGGCCATTCAAATCATTGCTCGGGCCGAATATCCGAGTACTGAAGCGAAGCTGCGCCTAGCCGGAGCTGATCATGTCCTCCTGCCCACTGCCATTGGTGCGGCCCAGATGGCCAACCTAATTTTGCGGCCCAAGGGCTTAAATTTTGTCGAACAAACCCATGACCGGGGGGGCATTAACCAACTCCTTAGACAAATTGATATTCAACTGGAAGAATTATTGATTACCTCGGACTGTCCCCATACTGGGCGGGCCATTAATGATCTGGAAGTCAGGGGGGTGGGGAGTTTTATTATTGTGGCGGTGCGCCGACCCGATGGACGACTCTTGACCAAACTTAGTCATAATCCGGTTTTAATTTTGGGCGATACGCTGATTGTTCTGGGGCATAACGGTGATACCCCCCAATATGTGCGGGAAGTTTCCATCAAGAGCAAACTCCACTATCGAGGCGTGCATAGTTAACAATGGAGACCTTGCCTGCCGATCTTGCGGAACTGAACAATCATGTGATCCTCTGTGGCTTTGGCTATCTTGGCCGCAGTTTAGCCGAGCAGTTGGCCCAGGCCCAGATCCCCTTTGTGGTGATTGATGCCAGTGTCGCGAACTTAGAAATTGCCGCAGAAATGGGGTTTCTCACCTATGTGGGCGATGATGTGATGGATGAAACTGAACTATTGGCAGTGGGCATCAATCGGGCCAGTACCTTAGCGACGGTTTTACCCAATGATGCCAGTAATGTCTTTATTACCCTTACAGCCCGTGGCTTAAATCCCCAGTTGCAAATTTTAGCGCGGGGAGACTTACCAGAAACTGAGGCCAAACTCCGACTAGCTGGTGCAGATCATGTGATTTTACCGGCCACCATTAGTGCCCACCGGATGGTACAACTGATTACCCGCCCAACAATTTTAAACTTTTTAGAAGCACGGGCTGAACGCAGTCATTTGATTGAATTATTAACTCAATTAGAAGTGGAAATTGAAGAATTTACCTTACCACCTGATTCCCCCCTAGTTGGCCTCGCCTTAGAAGATTTGGAAGCTAAGGCCAAGGGAATGATGTTAGTGATTGCCCTTCGCCATCGTAATGATGAGATGCAAACCCACCTCAAACCTGATGATCGCTTGGGGCCAGAAGATACATTAATTACAGTTGGCCGGAAGGAGGAAATTCGACTGTTCCTCCAACAAAATGCCTATCGCTATCAAATGCGCTACCGGGGACGAAAAATTTGATAAAATTGGATGATCAGTCATGGGTCAGGGGGTAGTCAATCAACCCGGCCAATGGGAGTAATCAAAATCTTGGGACTTAACGGGCTGATTCCCCAGGGATGGTGACTGGGCTTGATTCATCGGGGCATGGATGGTCAGGAGGGCGCAGAGGAAGCCAAAGCCAATGCCTGTGATTAAGCTCCAAGCATGGGACGCATCTAAAACACAAAGCAATCGCCGCTGACCACTGTAAATCTGGATAGACCAACCTAAATCAAGATTTGCCGGTTGCTGATTGACTTTGTGCATAGAAGGCGTGCCTGGACAGAGGGGAGAAGGGCAATTCCAAAACCGTTGTGGGTTGAGCTTAACAGTAGCGATGAATATCTTGATCACACACATCTGCAAGATAGCATAGGGCCCGCAACCTTAAGCTAATGACTTCTTCATAGAAAGGATTGAGTTTACACAGGGGAGGAATATGAATCCAGAGTCGTCCAAATAGATGAATATCCCGTGCAAATGGACATTGGGCCGGAATCAATTGGCACAATAAATGGGCCTGGCCGGGATGCTGAATCGTGATGGTATTCAACCATTGGCGAATAGGTTGTAACGGATTGAGAGTCGTTAGGGATGTCTGTACCGATTGGCCGGTCCGAATCAATAGGAAATAGATCAGGGTGAAGATCGTTGGCATAGGAAAGCCTCGCATCATTCAGGGGGATATATTTAGGTTAACGATAAGCTCAGGCAATTCAAAGAGATCAAAGATATAAATAATGTTTATGTGATATAAGTCCGACTTAACTCGCTTGTTGGGGGGCTTTGTAGTTCAGTTCGATTGAATCGGTTTAGGAACAGTGCAGAAAAATTAAGCATTTTAAACGGCCAGGCCTGGTGAGTCCCATATTCAGGGGATTGTGTCATGATTGTCGTGATCGTAGAAATCTCCGCTATGCCTGCTATGAATCGCCCGATTGGGTTTGCCTTTGCCCTCTGTCTGGGTTGCTGGGGAGTCTCCTTAGCTCCATCTTTGGCTCAAACCCAGGCCGCCCCGCCCCCCAGTACCAGTCAAACTTCTCCCGCAGGGATTCTCCGGGCTGCTGCTGACTATTTGAAAACCAAGCCTGCCTTTACCTTTACCAATCAAATTACCTACGATAATGTTCTTTCTGGGGGGGATAAGGTTACCTATCACGCCACCCAGACGGTCTCTGTCCAACGCAATAACCGACTCCGGGCTAGTTATGATGGGGATTTCCAAAGGACGGAGATTTTCTACAACGGCACCATGTTCACCTGGTTGGATGTGGATCAAAAGATGTATTACCAGGCCCCGGCTCCCAATAATTTGGATGATCTCGTCGCCAGCCTGACAACCCGCAGCAGTAGCCCGATACCGATGGCAGCCTTTGTCACTTCCGATGCTTTTTCGGCCTACGATCCCCAGAATTTTACCAGTCGCTATTTGGGGTTGAGTACGGTCAATGGCCAACCCTGCCATAACATCTTAGTCACTGGGCCAGAGTCAAACTGGCAAATTTGGGTTAGCACCAGTGATCAACCCCTCGTCCAAAAAGTTGCGATTACCTACAAAACCTTACCGGGCGCACCCCAATATACGGCTGAATTTACCCGTTGGCAGTTTCCCCCCAGTCAGCCCGCCCAGTTATTCCAGTTTACCCCTCCTGCCAATGCCGTGGCGATTCAAGCTGAGTCGGCTGTCCTGAGAACTCCCTTACCCCAAGGCTTAAGCTTACCCGATGGTTTGACCCCGCCCCCGCCCAGCAATGATACCGGGGGGACTAATCTGAACCTGCCAGGTGGACTCACACCGCCGAAACTGCCCTAATTTGTTTGGGTCATGATGCGTCCTCAATCTCGTCCAGCCCGCTCCCTTGCCAGTGGGACTATCATCACCATTGCCTTGCAAATCTACCGCCAGGCCGGGAATCGCTATTTTCTCATTAGTTTGATTGCCCATGCTTGGTTTTTCCTGATTGGCCTTGGCCTGGTGGTGGGGGGACTCCTGTTGGGCGTTGTCGGAGCCGTGTTGATTGGGAGTACTCAGGGTAACTTCGGCCCAGTCTTGGGGCTATTGATTTTGCTGTTGGGATTGGGGTTGCCTTTGTTTGGCTTTGGCCTCGCTCGCTTTACTGCCAGTGGAGGTCTTTTGTCGCGGTTGATGTTCAATGTCCTCCGGGACTCCACCGAAGATGAAGCAGAGGTGCGGCGATCTATTTATCCCCGGCTCTGGTCTTATCTCTGGACGGTCTTGGGGACAGGCTTGATTCTCTTGTTCATTTACCTGGCCTGGGGGGCGTTTGGTTATTTGCTCTACTTAGGCTTCTGGCCCCTGATCAACAGCCTCGATTGGGGCAATATGAGCGAGGCCTGGCGGACGGCCTTAATCCTGATCATTCTTTTACTAGTGTTGGGGGTTATTCTAGTCGCCATGGTGACGGTCTCCTATGTGGCGGCTCGGTTGTCCTTAGTGGATGCCATTTTAGCCATTGAACCGGAACTCACCACAATACAGGCCATTCAGCGCAGTTGGCGATTAACCCAGGGCCAGGCCTGGCATACCCTGACTGTGTTTTTTATTGCCTCCATTTTGGTCATCCCCGCCAACTTGGCCGCCAGTCTTATCAATGCGGTCATAGTCATCCCCGTTGCTGGCTTCTTTGCGGCGGTGTTATTACTGCCCATTTGGCAAGGGATTAAAGCTGTCATGTATTACGACTTGCGCGTCCGAAATGAAGGCCTGAGTTTTCGCCTCCAGGAAACAATCCCCTCCCCAATGCGCTTTATGCGGCGAGTGATTTTACAAACCCCCGAAAGTATTGAGTTGGATTTTGCCCTAGCCGGAATTGGCAGTCGGGCCCTGGCCTGGGTGGTGGATCAGGTTATTCTCTATGTGGGGTTATCTATCTTAGCCATTGTTGTCGGCTATCTCTATTTCTATGGGATTTATCCGTTTTTACTGGAGCAATTTCCCAACGGTGATCAGTCCTATAACCTCTGGGCCTTGGGACTTTATTTACTAATTAATTACTTTATTTACAACGGCTATTACATTTATTTTGAATCGGCCTGGCAGGGACAAACCCCCGGAAAACGTTTAGCAGAGATTCGGGTTGTTCAGGATAATGGCAAACCCATTAGCCTGCGAGAAGCGGCCCTGCGAAGTTTTTTACAAACTATAGATATTCCTTTCTTCGGAATTGGCGTGTTTTTGGTGGCTCTGACCCCTGCAGAAAAGCGCTTGGGGGATATGGTGGCCGGCACCCTCGTGATTCAGGATGAACAGGCCACTCGGAATGCTCCCACTGGACAAACAGTTTCACTCGTTGCAAGGGAATTGGCCCCGCTCATCCAGAATTTACCAGGCCTGGGGGAACTCCAACCGGATCACTATCTGCTCGTTCGTAACTTTTTGCTGAACCGCCAACAGCTTAAGCCAGCCGGCCGCTTTGAAACGAGTCAACGCTTACACCGCAGTCTCCAAGAACTTCTTTTTGTTCAGGAAGATATACCTTTTGAACTGGCTCAGGCTAATGCCGAAGAGTTTATTGAGGCGGTTTATCTGGCTTACCGACAGCAGCAAAACAGCTAGGGTCGGGACTTAACCTTAATCTCGGCCCCATCCTCAGTATTCCCTGGAGATTGAATTAACGGTGCTTAGAAAACCGCTTCAGGATGACTTGATCATCTATAGCAATTGCAGCTGATTTTAGAACTCTATGAAGCCGTAAATCCCGTACCGTCAAGGTTTTGTACTTCAGAAATTATTTAGGATTGCTGTATTGGTCGGAAAGCTGTATCTAATAGGATTAAAGGCCGTATGGAGTGAATATCAAATCTCTATCTATCCATCTCTGAGGGGTTAGAGCTAAACACTTCGATCAAAACCATTCAGGTGATCGACAACTCAGTACCTTGTCAACTTGGCTTGATTGCCCCCCCCATACTCATTCGAGTCTCGCATCTCTGGGGAATATAATGGGCTTGTCTTGATTCGTGGTTATCCCCATGCGTGTGTGGGCTGTGATTCTGAGTTTTTGGGTAGGTCTGGGATTGACAGGATGTAACCTAGATGGACTCAGGAACCAAACAGCACAAGTTCCCCAACTCATTGCCAGTATCACGGTTGACCCTAAGACGTTTAACTATCCCCTGAATGAGGAGTCCCCCAACGTTTTTGGGTTTATCTATGAAGGGTTGATTACTGAAAATGGTGTTACTGGTGAACTGGAGCCCGCCTTGGCAGAATCTTGGGAATTAACTCCCGATAATCTAAGCATTATTTACACCCTCCGCCCAAACCTGAAATGGTCAGATGGCACCCCCTTAAGCACTGCGGACGTTGTTTTTACCTATAACGAAATTTATCTTAATCCGAAAATTCCCAGTAGTACGATAGATATTCTTCGGGTTGGTCAAAATAAACAATTACCAACAGTCCAGGCCTTGGATGCGCGGCGGGTCAAGTTTAGTTTGCCGGAACCTTTTGCTCCCTTTTTTCGGACATCTGGCCTGCCAATCTTGCCGGAGCACAGTTTGGCCGAGGGAGTGAGAACCCTGGATCGGGCCGGCCATCCCAAATTTTTGTCCATGTGGGGAACGCAAACCGATCCCAAACTAATTATTACTAATGGCCCGTTTACGATTGAGAGCTACACCACCAATCAACGGATCATTTTCCGGCGTAATCCCTACTATTGGCATCAACCCCAACCCTATCTAGAGCGGTTCGTTTGGCAAATTGTGGATTCTACGGATACGGCACTCATTCAATTTCGCTCGCGGGGCCTGGATGTCTTAGAGGTCGCTCCCATGAATTTTTCGCTCCTTAAACGGGAAGAGACGAGCGGTAATTTTCGCATCTATAACGGCGGCCCAGCTTCCGGGGTGACATTTTTATCATTCAATCAAAATAAAGGCCGCCGTAACGGTCAACCCCTTGTGGATCCGATTAAGTCCGCCTGGTTTAACTCAATTCCCTTCCGCCAGGCCGTGGCCTATGCCATTGACCGCCAAACCATGATCAATAACCTCTATCGGGGCCTGGGCGCGACTCAAAATTCTCCCCTATCTGTCCAAAGTCCCTACTATCTCTCTCCCAAAGCGGGCCTGAAGGTCTATGATTTCGACCCAGACCAATCTAGAAAACTTTTGGCAGAAGCGGGTTTTAGTTGGAATCGTCAAAACCAATTACTAGATCCCAAGGGACACCGCGTCCAGTTTACGCTGCTTTCAACCACGGGCAGTCCGGTGCGTGAGGCGATCAGTGCTCAAATTAAACAAAATCTGGCTGCGATTGGTATCCAGGCCGACCTCACTTTTATCAGCTTTAGCACCTTGGTTGAAAAACTATCCAACAGTTACGATTGGGACGCTTACATTGGCGGATTTACGGGGGGGGTAGAACCCAATAATGGCTTTAGCATCTGGTCTCCCAGTGGGCGATTGCACGTTTTTAATCAGGCAGATGCGGCTTTAAGGGGGCGAGAAGTCCAGGCCTGGGAGCAACGGATTGGAGACTTATACATTCAAGGGGCGCAGGAACTGAATGAAGACCGCCGTAAAGAAATTTACTTTGAAACTCAACAAATTACCCAGGCCAATGTCCCGTTTATCTATCTCGTTAATCCCCTCACACTGGCCGCTTTTCGCAATACGATTGAAGGTGCTGAACCCACTGGGCTGGGGGGGACGCTTTGGAATATTGCCGAATTAAAACAGGTCAACTGAAGGGATCAGGTCGGGTCGCAATCGGCGGATTATGACAGCCCCACTTACATCCCAATCACATATTTACGCCACTCTTGATGGGTGCCACTCCGTAAATGCTTAGTCACTTCAAAATAAAGGCTACTAAAGGGACGGCGTGGAGTTTGGTTAAGAGGCATATTGGCTTCCCGAGGAGTCCGGCTACCTTTGCGCACATTACAGCGAACACAGGCCGTGACAATGTTTTCCCAGGTGTCTCCCCCCCCGCGAGAGCGCGGAATAATGTGATCCAAGGTCAACTCATCGCCGCTATAGCCACAATATTGGCAGGCATGACCATCTCGGTGAAGGATGTTACGCCTCGTTAGGGGAATTTCCTTGTAGGGCATCGTGACGTAATGACGCAGCCGAATGACGGTCGGGAGGGGGAAATCGTTATAGATCAACTTGCCATTATGCTCTACCTGTTCTGCTTTGCCCTTGATCAAAAGCACAATCGCCCGCTGCCAGCTCGTAATATTGAGCGGCTCATAGGATGCATTTAGAACCAGAACTTTCCCCATATGGCTGTAGAGCAGGGATTCCCACAAATGCTAACATAGCAAGCCAGGAAATCTAGTAATTAGGCTGCATGGGACAACCTAGTGTACCGTAATCCTAGCAATGTCTAATCTAACTCAAGAATGATGTTGAGTCTGGCATTGGCTTGCAAGCGGTGTGGGTGAGGATGTTGGGAGATGTTGAGCCAAGAACGATTATCTGTTGCCCAAGAATGCCAACGGGCCTGGGTTGAGGTTGATTTAACGGCCCTTGCCCATAATGCCCGCCGAATTAAGCGGTTATTGCAAGCCCCAACTGAGTTAATGGCGGTTGTTAAAGCCGATGCCTATGGTCATGGTGCGAGTTTAGTCACCCCCACCTTATTAGACAATGGGGTGGATTGGTTAGGAGTGGCCACTGTGCCCGAGGGAATTGAATTACGCAAACAGGGTATTCAAGTCCCTATTTTGGTTCTTGGAGCGGTTAATACCCCAGCCCTAGTTCGAGCTATTGCCCAATGGCAATTACAGCCCACTTTGTCCTCTCCTAAGCAAGCTCTGATCTTTTCCCGACATTTGGATGATGCCCCCCATCCCTTGCCAGTCCATTTAATGTTGGATACTGGGATGGCCCGTTTGGGTTGCCCCTGGGAGCAGGGCCTGGAGTTTATTCAATTTGTCCGGGGTTTACCGAATCTCCAAGTTGCCAGTATTTACTCCCACTTTGCCGGTGCCGATGCCCTAGACCCCACGTTGATGCAAGTTCAGCATCACCAATTTCAGAGCGTCATTCACCAGGCCCAGGTTAATGGTATTCCTATTCCCCGCCTCCACTTGGCCAACTCCGCCGCCACCTTGCGGGATCAGACCGTTCATTACGATTTAGTCCGAGTTGGCCTGGCCTTGTATGGACTTTATCCAGCCCCGCATCTGGCCCATCAGCTTAAACTACGACCCGTCTTACAAGTCCGGGCCCGCATTACCTTGATTAAATCTCTAGCCGCCGGAGCCGGAGTCAGTTACGGCCATCAATTTATTGCTCCCCAGCCCATGCGGATCGCAGTCGTAGCCATTGGTTATGCCGATGGAGTCCCACGCCGCCTGTCGAATCAAATGACCGTGATTGTTCGTGGACAACGAGTGCAGCAGATTGGGGCGATTACGATGGATCAGTTAATGATCGATATTTCCAACTTGCCGGATGTTCAAGAGGGAGAAGTTGTGACTCTGTTAGGTGAGGATGGTCACGAAGAAATTACTGTGGATAGCTGGGCTGATACCCTGGGGACAATTTCCTGGGAAATTCTTTGCGGGTTTAAACATCGTCTACCGCGTATCCCGGTTGATTAGTCCAAAAAGGAATAGACCGAAGCAGAGCAACGAGCGTTGTTGAGCAATTATCCACCAAAGCCATTCAGGATTTTGCTGAGGGTATCAAGAAAGCGACTACCCCAAAGCTGATACATCATCATTATTGAAAAAACGACCATGCCTGCAACGATGAAATGTGAGACATTCAGTTGACTCAAATCACTTAAGGAGATAGGGATAGAGACAATGAAAATGCCAATGACCATTCCGATCAGCGTCCGTTGGGCTAAATCCACAGAGTTAGGCTTCTTCATAACACACCCCCGTTCCGCCCAAGCCGCAGTAGCCATTAGGATTTTTGGCCAGGTATTGTTGATGATAGGCTTCGGCAAAGTAAAAAGTAGGGGCAGCCAAAATTTCGGTGGTAATTTTGCCTTTGCGAGTGGCATCTAAAGCACGTTGATACTGTTGCAAAGACTGTTCCGCAACCTGGCGTTGGGATTCATTGAAGATATAAATTCCTGAGCGATACTGGGTGCCAACATCATTTCCTTGGCGCATTCCTTGGGTCGGGTTGTGACTTTCCCAAAACACTTTCAGAAGAGTTTGGTAAGAGACTTGGCCTGGATCATAGACCACTTGCACGACTTCATTATGGCCCGTCATCCCCGTACAGACTTCTTGATAGGTGGGATTAGGGGTGACCCCAGCTGCATAGCCGACCGCTGTAACATAAACTCCCGGAATTTGCCAGAATTTGCGCTCTGCGCCCCAAAAGCATCCCAGGCCAAACAGAGCAATCTCCATCTCTGGGGGATAAGGGGGAGCCAGGGGGTTGCCGTTGACATAATGAGTTGCGGGAATCGGGATGGGCTGACTCCGGCCGGGAAAGGCTTCCTCTAGAGTGGGGAGAGTTAATTTCTTACCAAGACCAAACAATGCCATAACCACCTCTAGCTAATTGAAAAGTTTTGAGATTTCCGGGGGACTGTATAGCTTAATTTATTGTAACAGTTGCTTCCAAGCCTGGGGTATAAAGCATGCACGGACAAGAAAAGCATCCTAGCCCGATCAACGTTCTCCCGATACCGCCTGAGCAATCACCCACGTTTAATTCGGCCTTTGAGCTTAAACCAAGCTTCTCGCAACTGCCAAAATTTACTAGTTTTCATGGCAAGAATTTCCCTTTCAGCGATATCTCGGAAAATTTCAACGTGCTTGACAGTGGCCTGGGCATTGACAAGTTCCCAATGCATTTTATCTCTTTCCAAACGTAAATTAGAAATTTGGTCGAGTAGGTCTTGATAATTTTTAGAGTCAAAGGCCTGCTTTGCGTAAAAAAAGAGAGTTGGCATCAGAGCTTCAATATCGGGATGATCACTCAAGTTTTCAAAGGTTGTATCGCATGGCCGGTGTAGTTCCAAGGATTGCCAAAGCCATTCGGAAAAGCCGTCAACACTAAAACAAGACGTAATGTTAGCAGCATTTTGTCGCATGATTCTCTGTATATGAGGTTGACAAATATAGTGAACCGTCTCGATAAACTTACTGTCTTCATACTCACAGACAACACCGACATTAAAACGAGTCACAAAACGAGCCGCTGCACCGCGCTGATTACCTAAGACAATGATTGGCGTATGGGATGTTGCAATGATAAATGGAATTCGACTAGGCAAGCTAAATTGAGAAATTTCGGGTCGATCATCCTGTTGGTCAATAGTTCCCGAAGGAATAACTGCATAGGGGTATTGGCGCATATTCTGAACTAAATCTTGCTCAGTTGGCAAGAATCCAAATAGTTTAATTGCTGACTCATCTAAATTGTTGCTTTGAGATGCGTAAGAAAAGGCTTCTAAACTCGCTTGGCCGTACCAATGAATTTGTTGTTTTGAAGTTTCTAAAGTTGAGTACAGGAGTTGAAACGCCTTCTGACTCCAAATATTACCAATCAAAATACCAACTTTATTTTGAGCTTGACTTGTATTCAGCATCTCAATTGAGCCACCAAATAGTTTCGACTCGACAAGTGGAGGCACAAATGTCAAGGGAACCTGGTATTTTGCATGATACATATCTCGCATTTCCTGAGAGATTGCTAGTCTTAGCTCGGATTTGATTAACAGATCATGCATTAATGTATCTGAAATACCTGTTGCTAAAATATTTTGATCATCCATAACATAGGTACAAAGAGGAGCTGCGAAGACACGCTTTAGCTCCAGGGCAGTTAGTACATCATCAGAATTATAGGGAATGCACAAAATGCGCCTAACCTGAACACCCTCAAAGTAACTCAGTAAATTGTTTTGATTGCTTTTATAGCAGAAGTTTAATTTGCCGAAATCTTGCTCCCCCTTGTAGCCATTGCTAGAGCGAATGGAGATAATCTGAGAGTCATCCTGAAAAATTCTCTTTAAGAAAATTCCAGTACCATGCCTATTATTGACTTCAGAACCAGTAATAATAACGTCTGCTATTTGTAAAGCCATAAAGTGAATTCCATGATTAAATTTACAAAAAAATATAAAGTCTATCTTCTAGCAGTTTCTCCTAATTCCTTAATTGATCTTAAAAATCTCTTTAAGTTTAAACCAAGCTATCCTAGCCTTCCAAAATTTACTTGTTTCCATCTCAGCGATGAGAATTTTCAGATGCTCTAGTTCTAGATTGGTCTGATTTAAGTCGGATTCTAGTTTTATCATTGCTGCTTGAGTTGCGCTTAGATCAGCCTGGCAAATGTTATGCGCTGTTTGTAGATGAGAGAGTGCAATCTGTGCCTGTTCCAGATTGTTTTGAGTAGATTTAAGGTTTAACTCTGTTTTTATCTCTATTTCCATTAATTTTGTATGTAGAGACTGGACTGAGAATTGATTGAAAGCCGCTTGAAAATTATTTCCTAGAGTCTGTTCAAATCTTGGGATATGCAGGGATAATGAGCTTTTCTTATTTTTACTCTCACATATATTATTTTTAGAACTATTGTTATTTAACAATTCTTGATACACCTTTAGATATTGTTTTGCTTGTAAAGATGCTGTAAATTTATCTTCAATTGTTTTTCGAGCATTCAGTCCCATTGTTACAATAGAATTAGTATTAAAGAAAAATGTGTTAATAAAGTCTATAATCGTTTCAGCAAATTCCCTGGTGTTGCCAAGGGTCACTAGATATCCATTGGTTGTGTGCTCAACCATATCAGGGATACCACCGACCTCATAGGCCAACACAGGTGTACCACAGCCCATGGCCTCTAGAACTGTATTAGGCAAGTTGTCCTCTAGGGAAGAAAGAAGTAATAGATCACTTGCACTATACACTTGGCTTATAGTATTTTCATCTTCTTCATATTTTAAAAAAGTTATTTCCAAGCCGGGTACTTGCCAATCAGATTCACCAGCTCCTAGGCAAACTAACTTTATTTCTTGTTGATTGTATTTAGTCCAAAATAAATCATCATCTAAACAATATTTTAGAGCCTGGATGAGATGAGCAAAGCCCTTACGAATTTCATCTCGATTGTGCGCAACAAAGAGAAGGGTACAGACTTCTGGACGAATACCTAGTTTTTGCTTAGCAATAGATTTTTTCTCTGGTTTAAAAATATCTATGGAAATAGAATAAGGTATTTGCTTAATAGTTTGATGCCTGAAGACCTGACTAGCAGTTGCACATTGATATAGCCATTGACTGGGGGTAATAATCGTGAGATTTTTTGAATTCAGGAGTTCAATCTTGTCTTGAAGAGTTAAAGTTGCCAATTCAGACCATTCGGAACTCAGTTGAGGACAATTGCTGCAGGTTTCCTCATAGCCCCGACATCCAGCACTATAGTGGCATCCACCAGTAAACGCTGACATATCATGCAACGTCCAAATGATTGGCTTGTTGAGTTGAAGTAATTGATTAATAGATGTTAGAGATAAGAAACCATAGGAAACCCAATGCAGGTTAATCACATCAGCATCTTGAATCTCTGGCAGTTGACTCAGATCTAGGCCTGGGTAGGGAAGGGAAAACAATGTGTTTGAAATTGAAGTGCGGTGTGTATTAATCCCGTGTGTTTGAATTGCTAGTAAGCTTTGAGTATAGCAATCTAAGTCCGAGGGCTGATTAATCTGCAAGACAGTTGGATCATCAGACAGCTTTTCCTTCACAATCATTAAAGAACGATGTCCTGAACCAAGTAGGGCCTGGTGTAAACGATAACCAGCCTTGGCTGCACCACCTTGAATGTCGAAAGTACTCAGGTGAATAATCTTCGGAGAATTTTCCTGCGCGTTAAATATAATTTGCTCCCATCCATTTTGCCGTGGCTTAATAGCTTCCATAAATAAAGAGTCCGGCTTTTTTACTTCACCATTTATTTCAATGTCTAGGTGATATTCCTTGAAATTTTGAAAATATGAATCATTTGCGGATTTTTGACAGACGGACTCAAACTGAGCCTGCCTAAGTAATCGCCCTAATGAGTATTGATCATACATCCAAAGATGCGGTTCGCCCCCTAACCGAAATTGACCTACATCCAAAGGAGAGCTAGGATCATTTAATTCAACGACAGGTTTCCCCTTTTTGATCTGGTTAATTAATTCTTGGCCTTCCCTCCCAATTCGGCTTAAAACAAATTGTTCTCCTTCAGGGCTTAAATTAGTGAGGTAGGAAATCATGTCTCCTCCAGAATAATGACGAACCGCTTGATCCAATAGCTCTAGCATGACCCAATCATATTCAGCCGCAATAATTTCTGATTCTGCCCCATGAGCAGCAGCAACTGTATTGAGGCCTAATTCCAAACAGTTTAAGTATTGACGAGTAATTTGTTCGAGGTCTGGAACAACAATTCGAATAACGCCACCAGGCCGGAGAACACGATAGCATTCCTTGATAAAATTGTCGGCCAAAGCCTTCGGAAAATGCTCTAAAACATGGGAATGATAAACTAAGTCAAAGCTTTGATCAGCAAAGGGAATTCCTTGTTTCAAATCATGGGCAATTACTCCCGTCCCAGTGACTGTAAAATCAACATTTACCCAGTCTGGATGAAAGTTATAGCCACATCCCAAGTTAAGACAGTTCACCATGATTAATTTCTCATTTCAATTGATGAAGGATCATCAGCCTGGGGAGTGGCTAATTTACGATATTTGACATAAAAACTTTGTCCTTTTAATCGATGTCTTAAACCAACCTTGAGGATTTTAGCTGCTATTGATTGAGTCCAAGAGTTAAGCCACCACTTGCCAATATGATTTGAAGCCTGATAGTAATTAGTGTAACTTTCTAAATATCCTTCTACATGATATGCTGCTAGTGGTTCAAACTCAACTCGTTCTAGTCTGAGCGGAAATAGATGTTCTAAGGCCTGACAACTGGTTAGTGACCAGCGCGACATATGATGAGGAGGCATATCTAAAAGATTATATTGATACTGGAGAAAGCTTTCACGATTCGGTAATCCCAACAGAAGAGTGCCATCGGGATGCAAAAGCGACAAACACTCTGTCAAGAATTTTTTGGCATTAGCAATATGTTCTAACACTTGAAAACTACAAATGCAATCAAACATTTCTCCTTGCTCTAACAACTCTGCAAGTGTAGCCGAACTGATCGGGAGTCCTTGGGCCTGGGCTGATTGAATTGCATCAGGATTAAGTTCAATGCCTTGAATATTAAATCTTTGATCCTGAGCGGCCTGGATAAAACGACCAAAGCCACTACCCACCTCTAAGATTCGTTGCTGTCGTTGGATATCTTGGAATGCCAACTGATACTCCCATTTGTCACTCATGTAATACCAGGTAAAACCCATTAACTGAGCATAAAGCTTTCCTGATCCTTCAATGTCAAAAGGATAGAAGAACTGTAGCTTTGTTTCTAAGCATTCATATAAATAAATATTTTGATAACTTTTAAACTCAAGAGAGATATCAATTTGAAAGGTGTCTTGCCAGGCCTGGATGAGTTCTTCGACCTGAAATGTTTGGAGTCGCCTAACTTGATCAGAACCCGTTAAAGGACTATAAATCATTAGCCATGCCGTGTATGAGTTTTACCTTTAATCCAATAGGCTTGGGTTGTACCCACACGCTCTAAAATCGGTTTTTCATGATGTCTAAAGCAAAAATCATAAAACGCTTCCCGACAGCCTTCCCAGTAGCCAAAATCATCTAAAACAACACATCCCCCCACGGGAATCCGGGGATAGAATGTTTCTAAAACTAATGTTACTGAATCATACCAATCAGCATCGCAATGAAGGAGAGAAACCTGTTCAGGAAGCGCATCTTGAAAGGTCTCCTCAAACCAACCCGGCCGAATGATATATTGGTCTTTGGAAATATTTAAGGCTTTCATGACAGCGTTGACATCATCAATTTGGCCAACACAAGCCCCAACCCATTCAGCCGCCTCACTTCCGTCTCTTTCTGTGGTTTCTGGCATTCCTTGGAAGCTATCAAATAACCAAATTTTAGTATTTTCACTGAGGGATCGAGCCAAGATTGCGGCACTACCCCCCTTATACACTCCACATTCAACAAAATCCCCAGAAATTGCCTGAGTTTTCAATGTTTCTGCTAAATGATAAAGAGAGCCTAATCGTTGAGCATCTGAGAGGGTGTAAGGTTTTACAAGTCGCATTAACTCCTCCCAGGACTGTTGTTTCTGGTTAGGTAGAGATACACCCATCCGTAAATTAACTCCTCATCTTAGGGTTTGACCAATGGCTCAGGATAAGCGGCCTCCAGCACATTGACAGTAAACTTAACGTCAAAATGGACAGGGCCATGGATAACACGCTTAGAGTAAAGATTAACATTAAAGAAATAGCCATATTCTAGATGGTCGTAGATAATCACCCGTTGCAAATCATACCGTTGATTGTCTTGATACCCAATTACCCCTAAGGTCATGTAGTAAGCCCCTGCCCGGAGAGGAAAACAGAGGTTCACTTTAGCCTGAATCACTTGGCCAGCGTTGAGAACTGGGTAGTTTTGAGGTTGTAGATCTAAAATTGAAAATACCTCATTACCTTTCAAGTCTTTAACAATTAATCCTATGTCATAAACAGCAACATCTCGATGAGCTTTTAAGGTATATTCCGCAGTCACTAACTCATCGTGATCAATATCCTGCCGAAAGCGGCCGCGAGCATCCAGAAGCTGAAAGTCAATGATTTGGATATCACCGTTACCAATTCGTTCACTTTCTGTAATTTGGTTAATTGGAATTGCTGAAGATTGAGTCACATCACCTTCAAACCCAGATGAACTTTGATTATCCAACTCAACCGCTGATGTCATCGAGGTGGCGGCTAAAAACCCTTGATCTTCCCAAACCTCCTGCCGATAGGCCTGGGTAACATCTTTGGGCTTGCCCTCCATCGCAATTTGCCCATGTTTAAGCCAAAGGCAACGATCACACAGGCCGGTCATGGTACTGGTGTCATGGGAAACAAATAAGACCGTAATTCCCCGATCCATCATGTTTCGCATCCGTTTAAAGCACTTGGCCTGGAAGTGAATATCCCCAACGGCTAAAGCTTCATCAACAATGAGAATATCGGGTTCTACGCTCGTTGCAACGGCAAAGGCCAACCGCACCATCATCCCACTCGAATAGGTTTTGACTGGCTGATCAATAAAGTCTCCAATGTCAGCAAATGCCGTAATCTCTGCAAATTTTTCCTCAATTTCAACTGGTTTTAAGCCGAGAACTTGTCCATTAAAATAAACATTTTCTCTACCAGTAAACTCAATATTAAACCCACTGCCTAACTCCAACAGAGCCGCAATCCGTCCTTGAACCTTCAGTGTGCCGCTGCTTGGAGCTAGTGTACCGGCAATAATTTGGAGAAGGGTACTCTTACCTGAGCCATTTCTGCCAATAATTCCCAGTGTTTCACCCCGTTGAACCGTTAGACTGATATCCCTTAGGGCCCAAAATTCCTGAGCTTTACTGGCCTGTTTCCAGAAGATTTCCTTTAAGCGATCCCCTGGATGATCATAGCGGCGATAACATTTGGAAACCCTTTCTAAGGAAATTAGGCTATCTCTGGACATCACTCACCCCTAAAGGACATCGGCAAATGCAGGACGTAACCGCCGATACACCCATAAACCCGTGGAAAAAACAACGACTGAAATGATTGTCGCCAGGCCAAGGTCACGCCAATGATCAACATTTCCCCCTAGTACCATATCTCGATAGCTCTCAGCAATAGCGGCCAAAGGGTTAAGTCGAAAGACCCAGGGTCGGATTGAAGCTGGAATGACTGCGGCTGGATAAACTAGGGGGGTCAGGTAAAACCAAGCATTGAGAATAACGCTTAAGCTTTGGGGGATGTCGCGAATAAACACCGTTAATCCAGCACACCAGTAACCCAGGCCGGCAGTAAACAACAACTGTGGGAGCCAGACTAGGGGTAATAAAATTAATGTCCAGGCAACATTGTGTAATGCAAAACCAGTCAAAATAATTAAGACAATTAACCCCAAACTACTTTCTATAAAGGCAGCCAAAATCGGGACTAGTGGCAATAGGGTTAAGGGAAATAATACTTTTTTAACTAGGTTTGGCTGGTTAATTACAGATGTACTGGCCTGGGAAACACCTGTTACAAAAGCTGTCCAGGGAATTAAACCGGCAAAAAGCCAGAGACCAAAGATAAAATTGTTTTCCGGCAAATTTGCTAAAGTCAGCTTAACCTTCAGAACTATCCCAAAAACATAGGTATAGATTAACAGTTGGGATAATTGCTTCAGCAGTGACCAAAGATTGCCTAAGACAGAACCTTTATAGTAGCTTTCCAGTTCTCGTTTAACTAAGGCATGTAGCAGACTGAGATGGGCAGGTAGGGTTTTAGCGAAACTGGGATAAAACATTATGTGATCATACTATGCCAAGTCTCTCGTTGAATCTTAGGATAGGGATTGTCGTAACTAACTCCAATTAGGTCGTCTATCGTGATCGTGATCGTCAACAGTCAAGGGCTGATATCCCTGTGTTAATCCCCCAGGCCCCGCCTGACTACCGATCCGGGTTTATCGCCATTATCGGCCGGCCCAATGTCGGGAAATCCACTCTCATGAACCAACTCATTGGTCAAAAAGTTGCTATCACCTCACCTGTGGCCCAAACAACTCGGAATCGGCTCCGAGGAATTTTAACCACTGAGGCCGCCCAGTTGATTTTTGTCGATACCCCAGGGATTCACAAACCCCACCATTCCCTTGGGCAAGTCCTCGTCAGTAATGCCAAACTCGCCATCAACGCGGTGGATGTGATTTTATTTGTTGTGGATGGTTCTGTGAAGGCTGGTAATGGGGATCGCTATATTGCTGAGTTGCTCAAAACGGCGACAATCCCGGTGATTTTAGGCCAAAACAAAACCGACCTACTGACGGATCCCGGCCCCGTTGCTGCCACCTATCACGAACTAGCAGAAACCTATGGTTGGCAATCCTCCGCATTTTCAGCCTTGACAGAGACTGGCTTACCGGAATTACAGCAGCAGTTGGTTGCTCTCTTACCCCCAGGCCCCTACTACTATCCCCCCGATCTAGTCACCGATCAACCCGAGCGATTCATTATGGGCGAACTGATTCGGGAGCAAATCCTGACCCAAACCCGTGATGAAGTTCCCCATTCCGTCGCTGTGACCATTGAGCAAGTCGTAGAGGAAACCAAGATCACTAAAGTCCTGGCCAGTATCTATGTTGAACGTCCCTCTCAAAAAGCGATCATCATTGGCAAAGGCGGACTGATGTTGAAGACCATTGGCACAGAGGCCCGGATACAGATGCAAAAACTCATTTTAGGGCCAGTCTATTTAGAACTATTTGTCAAAGTCCGCACTCGCTGGCGACAATCGAAAATTCATTTAGCAGAACTGGGGTATCGGGTTGAATCAGACTAATCAGGCTCAAAAAACCTCAAAAGTTAACCCTAAACGCCACTATTTTCCGGACTAGGACTAGGAGTGGGCGGCTGTGGCGTTTCTGTGGGTGTAGGAGTTGCCTCTGGGCTTGGCTGGATGTTTTGCGGGGTTGGCGAAGATTCAGGACTGAGGATTGGGGATGGTGTTGGAGTTGATCCAGTTGGAGATGCGGTAGGTGTGGGGGAGTTCTCCGGGGTTGGCGAGGTTTCCGGGCGGGGCGGTTGTCCACAAACGGCTGGGTTATAGACAAAATCCAGGGTGTAAAGCATGGCCTGGTATTGGTTCCCGCCCGAAAATGTCTGGGCCGCCACAGTCCGCACCGCCACTTGATCCAGCAAGGCATGGCCACTGGAGCGAATTAACTGGGGGTTTTGACTGAACCCAGAGGCTGCGGAGGTACTGGCCAACCGACCTTCTGGCGTGACCAGAACAGCCACGGCCACTCGACCTTGTAACTGATCCCCACAGGCCCCGGCAGGATAGGGCGGCTCTAGCTTGGCAGTAAAGTTTAGGCCAATCACAGCCCCATTAATGCTGCTACGGGCCTGGGAAATCCACCGAGACAAACCGGAGAGGGCCTGCTGATCATCTGTGGGCGAGGTGACGGCGTTTGGAGTTTCGTTAGGACTGGGGGCGACTAAATCAGGGGCAACGGCCACATCACTGGGGCCATCAGGGAGGGTACGAATGGTTGGGGGCAAGGAGGGAGATTGGCTGAGTCGGGGCGGTGTCACCAGAGGCGGAAAGGGGGCATAGATGGGGGGTGGGAGTTGACTAAAATTGGGTAAGGGAGTCAAGGCCGGTAACGGCGGCAGTGGGGGCAATGTATCAAAGCTTACAGGTGGTAGAGCAAACTCTTCCCCCAGGCCCGCAATGGTTTGGCTCAGGCTGGGTAATTCATCGGGGACTAAGGGCGTGAGGGAGGGGAGCAGGGCTGTTTGCTCTGGAGAGAGCGTGACAATATCTACGGTTTCAGCAATTTCTGAAGTTGGTTCAGGGGGTGCAGGAATCAAAACCGTTAAAAACAGCAGACCATGAAACCCCAAGGAAGCGATTAATCCCAGCCGATGGGGAGCCTGTAAGGGGCCGGGTAACATCTGTACCAAACGGCCCCAATCGTAGGATGGCAACGAAAACCTCAACACCTAAATACCCTCAACCCACATCACCATAGCAAAGATAAGAAATAGGATGCCCCCCAAGAGGGTAATGTTCCGCTCTGAAATGCGTCCGGCCAGTAAACCGCCACCCACGACCGCAATCAAGCTGGAAATCCCATGCCCGGTAATGGCCCCTAGGGTAACGCCCCAGGGATTTTGGGCCGCCGCCAAGGTTAGGGTGGCAATTTGGGTTCGGTCGCCCCATTCCGCCAAGAATGTCAGGGTGAAGGCCTCCATCAGAATTACCCAGGCAGAATTGGTCTGAAGTGCATTCATTTCTTTTTCCGCCTTTTCAACCACTTCCGCCGCTTCCGCTGTTTCTGTCGCCGCTCCTTGGGCAGGCATCTTCCCGGCCTGGTAGATCAAGCGCACACCAAAAAACAAAAATAACGCAATCGCCCCATAACGGGTATAGATGGGGGGTAACAAGGCTAAAACCCGTCCCATCAAGACGGAAAGGATTGTCATCAGGGATAAAGCTGACCAGGCCCCGAGAAACACCCAGCGTTTGGGATGGCGGGTCGCTAAAATAACCCCAATAAAAAAGGTCTTATCACCAATTTCGGAAACCGTAATCAGCAAAAGTCCCGCAGTGAAAGCCGTTAGCATGGGGTTCTAGAAAAATGTTTTAGACATTAAAGCTCAGTCATTCTCGATTTTTTCATAGAAATGTTCCTGACCACTAAGTCTTTGATCTGCGGGACAAGGATCTGCCAATCATTAATCTGGCTTTGGCGCAGGAGTTGGACAGTCGGATACCAAGGAGAATCTGGACGTTTTAATTGCCAGCGCCAATCGGGGACAAAGGGCAGCAAAATCGCAGTGGGAATCCCCAAAGAGCCGGACAAGTGGGCAACGGCTGTATCTACGGTAATAACTAAATCTAGATGGGTCAGCCAGGCCGCTGTATCCGCAAAATCCGCCAGATGGGGACGACAATCAAAGATTCCGGCTTGGGCGAGTTGGGTCGCGTGTTCCGGTGAAATCTCTTTTTGCAAGCTGAACAGAGTGACATCTGAAATTGAGGCTAGAGGCAGCAGCAATTCTAGGGGACAGGAACGTTTCTTGGCTGTTTGACTGTAGGCACTACTCTTCCAGACCAGGCCAACCCGGAGAGTCTGAGCCGCGTCTGGGGGATAACCCGTAACCTGACTGACCGCTAAACCAGAAGTTGCCAAGCAAGAAAGGGGCGGGGGAATGGTTTCTAATCCCAACAGAAACGGCAGGCTTAATAGGGGCGCGTGACAGTCAAATTTTGGCAGGGGCTGCCCCTGGGGAATCCGGGTAACGTGAGTACTTAAGGGCTGCAAAAGGCGATAGAGGGGTAAGGGAGTTTCAAAGAGAATGGGGCCACCCAAGTTTTTCAGCAAGGGCAAGTAGCGACTAAATTGAATCACATCCCCCAGGCCCTGTTCAGCATAAATCAGTAAGGTGCGTCCTTCTAGGGGTTGCCCATCCCAGGCCGGTTCTGCAAAGGCGCGCCCCGTGGCCGGCTGTTGGGCCGCGCGCCATTCGTATTCTGCCCAGCCCCGTTTGTAATCCCCTTTCAGCAGTAAGGTCATGGCCCGGTTCAAGCGAATATCCGCATCGTGGGGACTGAGTTGACAGGCCTGGTCAAAGGCTTGCAGGGCGGGTTCTAAATGTCCCTGTTCTAGGAGGGTGGTTCCCAGGCCATTGTGGGCCATTGCTAAGTTGCGGTCATATTTTAAGCAGGTTTGATAGGCCCCCATCGCCAACTCATAGCGACCTTGTCCGAGGTAAATATGGGCTAATTCTAAACGGGCCGCCACCAAATCCGGTTCAAGCTCTAAGACCTGTTGATAGATCTGGGCGGCGTGATCCATCTGTTGCTGTTGCTGGAAAATCCGCCCGCGATTAAAGGCTGCTTTGACATGGTGGGGATCAACGGTCAAGGCCTGGTCAAAGTGATACAGAGCTTCTTGATAGCGATTCATTTCCAAGTACAAACTGCCCAGGTTGTTATGGGCATCACTATCTTGGGGATTAAATTGCAGGGCTTGCTCATAACAGGCCAGGGCTTCCGTCAATAACCCTTTGGCCTGAAAGGCAGTTCCCATGTTAAAGATAGCCGTGGCTGCATCGGGTTGAGCCGTTAAGGCCGCTCGATAACTGGCAATGGCCTGGTCTAACTGGGCCAAATCTAAATGGGCATTTCCCAAATTGATCTGGGCCTCGGCCCAATCGGGTTTAATTTCGACTGCCTTGGTGTAATGGGGAATCGCCGCTACGGTCAGACCCAACTGATGGAGGAGTAATCCCAACGAGTATTGGGCCGGGGCATACCAGGGATCTAAATCCACCGCTTTTTGAAACTGACGACGGGCATTTAACCAATCTTCAGCTTTGCTGGCAATTAACCCCAACAAATAATAGGCTTCGGCCTGGGGGCGTTCTTTGAGTGCTTTTTGGGCAATTTGTTCAGCGTCCTGCCAGCGTTGAGCCTGGAAATAACGCCATGCCTTTTGTAGTTCGGTACGTTTGGGCCACATGGACGTTAAGACTTAATGGAGCATTTCAACGTAATCAACACCTAATAAACAAGCCTGACCCAGAGGATCACTAATGTGCTTGGCCCGGTCAATAACCATGGCCAGAATCTTCCCAGTATCATATATCGCGGTTGTGTCCGCTTCTGGCACATCAATAACAATTGCTCTCCCTCGGAAATCAAGAGCATCATCAATGAGGGAGCTTCGTTGCCGCTCGGATAATTTGTCCCGCCAAGACCGCTGCCCCAAAGCCATTGTCAATATTGACAACCCCAATCCCTGGCGCACAGGAGTTTAACATCGTCAATAACGGGGCCAACCCGCCAAAACTGGCCCCATAGCCAATACTGGTTGGTACCGCAATCACTGGCACATCCACCAATCCAGCTACAACACTGGCTAAGGCCCCCTCCATCCCCGCCACCACAATCAACACCTGGGCCTGGTTTAACTGCTCCCGAATACTCAAGAGGCGGTGAATTCCGGCCACCCCTACATCCCAAAACCGCTGAATGGCAAACCCATGTAAACCAGCAGTGATGGCGGCTTCCTCGGCTACAGATAAATCTGCGGTTCCGGCAGCTAACAGGCCAATAGTTCCCGGAAATCTAGGCATAGCTACATCTGTGGTACTACAAATCCGAGCTGCCGGAAAATAATAAAGATCGCGTAAGGTCGTATTGAGTTCCGCAAAAACCTCAGCCGTAATTCGCGTCGCCATGACACAGGGATGATGGGCGCGCATGGCCTGGAAAATCTCAATCAGTTGGGCAGTTGTTTTACCCGGCCCCCAAATCACTTCGGGAAAGCCTGTACGGATGGCCCGATGATGATCCAGCTTGGCAAAATTTCCCACTGGTTCGTAGGCTAAATATTTCAGCTTATCCCAGGCCTGGTCTGGAGACACCCATCCTTGGGCTACAGCCGTGAGTAACTCGCGCAATGTATCTGGATTACCCATCGCCATCAATTACTAGGACCATTAGGCGGGATCATCAGGTTTACTGGTGGGGCCTGGTTGAATTTCTGATTTAAAGCCTAATAACGACTTTGCTAAGGCTCGCCCCAGTTCAGGAAGCTTCTGCGGCCCAAAGATAATAATCGCCACCACCACCGCAATCGCCACCTCGGGCCAACCCAAATTAAACATAGTGCTTCTGTATCCTCTTGTTTTGCTTAGTCTAGCGGTTTCGGGTTTAACCGTAGTAATCAGGTTCGTTGCCCGGAATCCATTTAATATTGCAACCCAGGCTGGGAATTTGGTGGGGATCGGGGGGCTTATCCGCTAAGACCAGATCAATCGCAGCCCGTAAGTCTTTCCCAGTCACTGGCAGATCATTGCGCGGCCGGCTCTCGTCTAGTTGCCCCCGATAGACTAATTTCCGGTCAGAATCAAACAAAAAGAAATCGGGAGTACAGGCCGCGGTGTAGGCCTGGGCAACTTTTTGGGTTTCGTCATAGCAGAGGGGGAAAACAAAGCCCAAGGTCTCAGCCATTTCTTTAAGAGACTCAGGACTATCATCGGGATAGGCCGCCGCATCATTGGCGCTGATAGCCACAATTCCGAGGCCCTGGCCCTTGTAATCCAGGCCAATGTTGGCCAATTCCCTTTCAACGTGCTTGACGTAGGGGCAATGGCGGCAAATGAACATGACTAAGAGAGCTTTTTCATCAGCAAAGCTGCTCAGGCTGATGATGTTTCCAGTCACGACATCTGGCAAGGCAAAATCCGGGGCTGGGGTACTGAGTTCCAGCATGGTTGATTCTGTCCGGGCCATAATGTCCTCCTGAAGCGATGGAATGTCTCTATTCTAGGGAACGCTGGCCACGCGATGCACGATCACTGGTTTTTGCCCAATAATCGGGGAGCGCACCAGCATCCGTCCTGATGTATCGGTAATGAGCACCTGAGAAAATTCCAGTTGATGGCTCCGCTGCCAGAGGTCTTGGGCCAGGCCATCCTGGGCTTGGGACGTTAGCGCATACCAGGCCGGGTTCAAGGTAAATCTAGCTGCCCCTGTGTTTTGATCCAAGGCTAAATCCTCTACCAGGCCAGGTTGATACTGGTTAGTAATTCCCAAGAATTGGTTGCGGGCATCAGCTAAGGCCGCTTCCTCAGGGCTAAGCATGGGAACTACCGGAATATCCTCAATCTCCGCTGGCGACTTAGATGCTCCTAGTTCTGCTTCTATCGGGGGTAGACTCTCGGCTGGTACAGCTACATCACCCAGTGCAGTGGGCAGGACTGACTCTGCTGGAATTTCAGAGATTTGATCGTCACGAGTCTCAGGTGCAGCAACAGGACGCAAGTTAACCTCTTGAGTGTCTGTAGAATCCATGCTTTCTGAAGTGGGGGCCAACTCCGGCGGTGACGAGGGCGATGGGACTGGAAGGTAAGGGGTAGGAGCAGGGCGGGGTTTAACCAAAACCGTAGTTTGGGACGGCGGCGGCGATAGGGTTGGACTGGGACGAGTTTTAGAGGCTGGTGATGTAGCGGGGGCTTGACTCGGGCCCGACCAGAGAAAGATTAACAGGACACCCATAAAGATTATGGTTAAACCCATTTCCGTCAGTTTTGCCTGCCAGGCCGGGGGGAGTTTGCCCCGTAACCAACTCATCAGTTGCCACCACTTTGCCCCGAGGGTTTGGAACCAGGGTTGAGCCTTGAGGAGATAGGAGGATTCAGGGCTAGGGGCCGGTAATTGGAGTTGACCGGAGCGGGTTTCCAAACGACTGAGGAGGATGGCACCACCTTTCATCACACTCTGGAGAATAACAATACTTTCCTGCACCAAAATCGGTTGGGCCGTTGTCCAGACTCGGCTAATCCAGGCAGTTTTAGGGGGGACAGGGGGAGAATTACTCATAGGCTCAGACTCAGGGTAAACAGTCAGCACTGCTAAAGATCAATGTATAGCAAATAAAATAACTTTCTCTGAACAAGTGCTAACTTCTGTGGAAATATATTATCTAAATTCAGCCTAGTTCCTGAATTCAAACAGTAACATCAACTCGATTTAAAACAAGCGGCTGTCACACTCATCTTTAAATCATCCATTCCATTCACAACATTCCATCGAGTGTTAATGTCATCAGCCCGATGCCAGAGTTTGTGTGAGTTGTCAGTAAAGTTAAAAACATTGTTTAGGATGACTCCAAATCTTAAATATATTCATTTTGCTTAGGAATGAAATACAGAAATGCTTGAAACCACTCCCCGTTGTACTTTTGTTGGTGGAGCCTCCCGGAGGGATAGTGTCTCACTTTTGGCAGAAATGACAATAATTCCCCAAATAGAGATGAATTAAGTATCTATCTCTCTAAAGTTCATGTAACGAATGAAAATATTTTGATGAGTTTTTAATTCGGTTGATTTGAACAACATTTAAGCTTCCACCTAACGGAGAAAACCCATGAGTCCTAAAGCTAGCAATCTCCCCCTTCATGAATCCACCGCTGATTCCTATGATGCTCATTTAATTCCGGCAGAAACTGCGGCTCGCAAGGCTCGGGGAGGTGACATCTATAAACATATTCCTGAGAACCCTGAACGCCCGGATAGCATTAATACGACCGGTGGTTATACCGTTGATAATGAAGGGCTAATCAACAACTATGCCTCGGAACCAGAAATGTATGCCGAAACACCCGGTGATCTCCCAGCAAGCTGCAATAGTTCAACCATGACTAATACCTACACTATTGTGGATGTTTTTCCGTCACTCGTAGATGCTGAACAGATGAGTTCACAGATGAGATTGGCTGGTTTAACTGCCGAAAAAATTGCCATTATTAGTCGGAACTACCAATTCCCTGATGCGGGTATAGGTGTCCTAAATTGGCCACATATTTATGAATCTGGCGGGTTAGCTATTGCCTTAGTTGAATTGGGCATTACCACCAGCCAAGCGACCCAGTATGAGGATGATGTCAAAGAGGGAAAGTTTGTGGTTCTAGTTGTTGGAAGTGAGGCGGAGATTATTCAGGCCCATGACCTGTTACACAACATCGGTCACCCAATTAATCAGGTTGTTACGCTCTAAAAGGGAATAGAATGGTAGTCTCATGTTAGTGCTGATATCTAGAGGGTATCAACTTTTATAGCTGTGGAACTCTGTATCAGATCAGGAATAACGTATTTATTGGAGGAGTATCATGTCAAAAAAAACAAAGGGAAATAAAGAAACCAAGAAGCCTAAAGCACCAACAGATGGCCCTAAAAAGCCCAAAAAAGACCCCAAACGATACGATGGCCCAGGTTTGTCCAGTCAATTTATTGCCCATTGATTTCAATAAATAAATGCTATTTAAGTCAGATTATTGTGTCTCCGTTCCTATGCTGGCCTAGCTATAATTTGGAGTACGAGACACAACTTAGAAATTAGATTAACTTTGTCATTCACTCATCATTGAGTAATGATCATCCTTCCTTGTTGATCAACAGCAATAGCTCTGTGGGAGGGAATGCATGAACGCTCTGTTACTCTATCCGCAATTTCCCCAGTCCTTCTGGTCATACGACCGATTTATGAAATTGGCGGGCTTGAAGGCTGTGATTCCACCCTTGGGAATTATTACCGTTGCCGCGCTCTTACCTGAAGACTGGGAGATTCGATTTTTTGATCGGAATGTTGGCTGTGAATCGGAGGCTGACTGGGCCTGGTGTGATTTAGTCATTCTTTCGGCCATGTTGGTGCAAAAGCCCGATTTCCAGGCCTTGATTCGTAAGGCAGTGCAGTTGGGAAAACCCGTTGCCGTGGGTGGCCCTTACCCCACCTCTGTCCCTCAAGATGCGTTAGAGGCTGGAGCTAATTTCCTCGTTTTAGATGAAGGGGAAATGACCATACCTCAGTTTCTGGCAGCCTTGGATCGGGGAGAGACGCGGGGGGTGTTTCGTTCTCTGGAAAAACCGGATGTTAGCCAAAGTCCCCAGCCCCGTTTTGATCTGCTGCAACGAGATGCCTATTTAATGATGGCAATCCAGTTTTCCCGCGGTTGCCCCTTTAACTGTGAATTTTGCGATATTATCTCCCTCTATGGCCGTAAACCGCGCACCAAAGAACCGGAACAGGCTCTGGCGGAATTGCAATCTCTGTATGACTTGGGTTGGCGGGGCTCGTTATTTGTGGTGGATGATAATTTTATTGGCAATCAACGAAATGTCAAACAATTTCTCCGCACCTTGATTCCGTGGATGAAGTCACACCACTATCCCTTTGCCTTTATTACTGAAGCATCGGTTAATCTGGCCGAAGATGATGAACTACTCCAACTGATGCGGGAAGCCGGATTCTATGCGGTTTTTCTCGGCATTGAAACCCCAGATCAAGACAGTTTACAGGTCGCGCGTAAAGTCCAAAATACCCGTAACCCTCTGATTGCAGCTTGCCAAAAAATTAACGAGGCAGGTTTGTTGATTTATGCCGGATTTATTTTGGGGTTTGATGGGGAACGCAGCGGGGCCGGTGAGAGAATTCAGGCCTTTGTTGCCCAAACCAATATTCCCCAGCCAATGTTAGGGATTCTCCAGGCCTTACCCAACACAGCCCTCTGGGATCGCCTCAAACAAGAGCATCGCTTAGTCGAAAGCAATAGCCCTCTGACCGGGGATCAAAATACTCTGATGAACTTTATCCCGACTCGCCCCGTAGCGGATATTGCTCGGGAATATGTTTCTGGTTTTTGGGCGATGTACGAACCCAGGCATTACCTCAGACGCTGTTTATACCAGTGCCTCCAGATTCATTCCCCCCAAAATCGGAAACAGGTGATGCAATTTTCCCTGAGTCAAGGCCTGCGACTGATCCTGCAACTTATTTGGCATCAAGGGCTACGCCGGTCGGAAATTCGGGGGCAGTTTTGGGTGCAACTTTGGATTATTATCTCCCAAAAGCCAGAAGTATTGCATCTCTATCTTGGCCTCTGTGCCGCTGGGGAACATTTTTGGGACTATCGAGAATTAGCCCGCCAACGCCTAACCCAACAGTTGGGCTATGACCCAATCGCAGTAAATTTTTCTGCGTAACTTAACATTTCAAGATAAATTAGCCCTGCGTGGCAGATATTTGATATTACAGATTAAAATCACTCTCCTCTTCTCCTGACGGCTGCAATGAAGAGCGACTTGTCGGCAGCCCAATTGGTTAAGGAGTTTGGATTCAACAATTTCTGGAATCTTAATCAGTGATCAGATCGCAACATGATGTCATGGGTGACAGATCCTGAGTAGATGGGGGCAGGCTTTAAAAATTGCACCAATCATCTCTGTTGACTTAGACATTCACAAAAATTTTCCCAACGCCACATCAATTAGGCCTGGGGCTAAGCCCGATCAGGATTGAAAATTGATAGGGTGGAATTAAAGTCGCGCCAAGGTGGTCATGGGGCAAACCAAGGGGCCATCTGTTGGAAAAAAGGTTTGATTTTACTGATGAGTGAACTTGCCCGCCAATATCCAGATTATTTTCCCGCCCGGCCCTGGAAGCGGGTGATTGCCACCGGGATTGATGGGGCGATGGTCTGGGTCTTAAGTGCGGTTGCGGCGGTTCCAGGCCAGGCGATTCAATGGGGGCAAATCTTGGTCTTTCTCCTAGCCTGGTGGGTCTTACGGGTAGCTGTGGTTTCCCGCAATAAGGGCCAGAGCTTGGGGCATTGGTTGATGGATCTGCGGGTCATTGATCAACGGGGACGCACGCCTCTGCTGCAACGCTTGACCCAACGGGAGGGAATCTTAGGCGGGCTGGTTTTATTAGCCTTGGTGGCACTGGACAGTGGCCTGGGGTTTGCCATCCTGTTGTTGGTCGCGCCGGTGATTGTGGACTGTAGCTGGGCCTGGATTAATCCCCGTCATAATACTCTCCACGACTTAATTTCACAGACAGAGATCGTGGTCGCCTATCGGGGGTTTTCCCTTGATCGTAAACTCATTCGCCTGAGTCAACAGATTCGCGCACAACGCAGTAAATAAGCCCAGCCCTATTTTTAATCGCTCAGTGACCCTTTCCCGCCAATGGGTTGCATCTAGGAAATGCTAGAGCCGCCCCGGATTCCCCTCGGGTTGCTGGGGTCTCTGGCGGATATGTTGCAGACATCGAGAATTCTAATTTTAGATTTAACTGATAATCCCAGAGATATTACCCAGACCGATAACCTATGGAGTAGGTAAATTGAGAGTTGTGATAAATTGTAACAATCGAATATTAATAAAGACTGACTCACCTGACTTATATAGCGGTGGGATGTAATGCTAAATTCAAGTCATATCGAATCTGTCTTAACTGCCTTGAGTGATGGCAAAACCATGAAAAATAAGGCTTTAGGGGATATCATGAATTTTTTCTTAGTTTCTGTAGCCAAACTGAAACAATTTGTAAAAACTCGTAAACGAGACTGAAACAAGAGCAGTTGGTGATTTTTCTAAGAGCTATACTAAGACATACGAAAGATCGCTACCATTACGGCAGTTATTTTGGAATTATGTGTTTTTTCCTTGGATTTCATGGTAGTGGTAGATTGTAGTTCCATCTGTTTTTGTCCTTAACACCTACTTGGAATACAGATCATGAAACTGGATGACATTTATCAGTTTTTTAAGCAACCGCCGCCGGTGTATTTGAGCAAGGAAGTCGCGGTCTGTTATGTGCTTTACACCTTGGTGGAAAAAGGTGACTCCTACGGCACAGCCCTGATTCAATCCATCGAAACTGACTATCCCCTCTATCGTCTATCTGACACGGTGCTATACAGTGCCTTAAAGTTTCTGGAGGATGACGGGATTATCAGCGGCTACTGGAAAAAAGTTGAAGGGCGGGGGCGGCCGCGGCGGATGTATCATGTGGTTCCAGAAAAAGACGAGTTAGCCAAAGATCTAGCCAAACTCTGGTTGACCTATCTCCAAGATGAAAGCACTTTTGAAAAGTCCTCAAAAAGCCGCAAGTAATGCTTGGATGTCTCAGTGATTAACAGAGTGGTCTGGGCTGAGGGATTGTAACTTGGCCTGGACTGCTTGGATATCTTGCCACATCAACCATTTGGGCCCGCCCACCTCTCGGCTGGGGTTTCGCAACAGATAGGCAGGGTGAAGAATCGGCATACAGAGACGGCCCTCCCATTCAATCCAGGTGCCGCGAATCTTGGTAATCCCGCGAGTATCCCCGGTCACTCCCTTAACCGCAGTGGCTCCAGTCAGCAAAATAATTTTGGGATCCACGAGGCGAATTTGCTCTAAAAGGTAGGGGCGGCAAGCGTTGGACTCGGCCAGGGTGGGAACCCGATTTCCCGGCGGACGACATTTGACGATATTGCAGATATACACATCTTTGTCGCTGTCTAGATTCACGGATGCGAGGATTTTTTCTAAGAGTTGTCCCGCCCGGCCGACAAAGGGGAGTCCGGTTTCATCTTCCGTTTGCCCAGGCCCCTCGCCAATGATCATTAAATCTGCCTCTGGGTTACCCCGACTAATGACCACATGGGTACGGGTTTGGCTGAGCTCGCATCGCTGACAGGCCTGGCAATGTTCCGTTAGTTCTGTCAAAGTCGGATAGGTGCCAGGGGGAATGGGGACGGTTGCGGATGTGGGAATCTGGGCGTAGTCCGCTGGGGACAGGTGTGATTCCTTGGGGCTAGGGGGGGGGATCGGCGCAATTGGTCTTTGAGCGGCAATTTCTGGGGAAGGGGCAACCAGATCAAAGAGGCTCGTTTGTAGAGGTTCAGGTTCACTCATCCAATTCATACTCCCTTAGACAGATTCAATGGCTAGTTGGAGGCGTTCCCGGAAACAATTAATATAGTTGGGCCATCCCACCAGAATGGTTTGATCATGGGTGAGAGTCTCATGTTCCAGGCTATCGGCACTAAATCGCAAGGGTTCTCCCGTCAAGTCACAGCAAATCAGTCCAGCGGCTTGGGCCAACGCCAGGGGCGCGGTTGTATCCCAGAGTTTGACTCGCTTATTGAGATAGAGGTATAAACCCACTTGTCCGGTAATGACCTGTAAGACCTTGAGACCAAAGCTGCCGAGGAAATGAAATTGGGTTTCGGGAATGGCGTGTTGAATGGCTGCCCCATAGGCCTGGAAATCTTTGTAACCAATCATCAACGGGGCCTGGTCGGGGGTGGGGTGGGGTGGGGGACTAGGTTTTAAGGGAAAAGCAGGATCGTTGCCGTTACTTTGCCACAGGCCCCAGCTTGGCCCGCCATAAAAGAGTTGATCGGCAGCCGGATCATAAACCCAACCTGCCCGGGGCGCGCCCTCTTGCCAGAGACCAACCATAACCGCATAGTTTTTTTGGATCCGGATTAAATCATCGGTGCCATCGAGGGGATCAATTAACCAGAGCCGTTCATAGTTTTGATGAAATTGGATTCGAGAGTCGGGATTTTCTTCAGTAATGATCCCATCGGCTGGAAACCAGGCCTGGAATTGTTGACTGAGTTGCTCATCCAGTTGGCAATCAATACTCGTGGCAAAATCATTCTTGCCTTTTTCAATAATTTCAAAGGGTTGAGTGGCGAGGGTTTGGGCCAGTTGTCCCGCATCCCGGAGGGCCTGGTTAATGTGGGTGAGTTGTGCCAAGGATACGGGAGTCATTTCAAGTCCAGGAGGCCGTTCTCTTTGAGTTTAGGGTTAAATCTAAGGGGTTCAGTGACATGGCGAGCTTCTAGGACTTGGAAAATTTCCTGTTCGGCTTGGCGGGCTAAGTCCTTAAGATATTTAATTTGCCCAACCTCATCCAGGCCAGCCCATTCCTGCTGCATCGCTGGGGACATCCGGGTTTTAACATCAATGGCATTTTCCCAGGCCCCCTGTTGTGTGTCATTACCGGGGGGGATAGTCCCCAACTCATTGAGCCACTGCTGCCGGATTGCGTCTAGCTGGGTGCGGTTGGGCCGGTCAATGGCATAGAACTTAAAACCATAGCAGGCCTGGGGTTGGCGGACTAAATGTTGCCGCAGACTGAGATAAATATCCCGAGAAAAGCCAATATACTGCACTTGGTCTGATTGATCAAAGATGGCATAGACCCCAATTTGTCCTGTGGGAGAGGTATCCACCAGTCCCGTCACCGTTAAATAGGGAATTAACCGCAAATCTGCCAAGGGAGGAACTGTCACAGCCAGAGTCATAGTTGCCTGAAATACTTTCCCTAGTATGCCTGATGCTCTTGGTTTAGCGGTAAATATAACGTTAAAATGTCGCCCCAACGGTGATCATGACGGACGGTGAGTTTGCCGCCAAGGGCGTGAAAGAGGGTTTTTGTCACCGACAGGTTCAGGCTTAAATGTCCGGTTTCCGGTTGCCACATCAGCATTTTTCCGACTGCGGCCAGGGTTTGACTGCGATGTTTTTCACTGGATTTCAGTTGGACTTTGAGTTGAGAACCAGCCAAACTAAAGCGCATTTCCAGGGTACTTCGGGGCGGCAAGGTCTGGCTAAAATGCTCCACCAGGCCCGTCAGAACTTGATCGAGGAGATTGGGATCACTGGTAACGGCGGGGAGCTTGGCCGGATATTGCATGTCTAAGGCGAGGTGGCGGCGTTGGGCTTGCTTTTGCCAGCGAGGAATATTATCCTGAAGAATTTCTTCCACCGAGACAGAACTTAACCCGGTCAGTGGGGAGGGGGCTGGATCGGCCATCAGTTCTGCGGCATGAAAGAGCAAACTAAAGCGATTCACTTGGTCGTGACATTCTTGGGCAATGGCCTGGAGACGGTGATGAACATCGGCGGGTAGGTCGGCCCGTTTGAGGAGGAGTTGAATCAGGGTTTGGATCGTAGTCAGGGGAGTGCGGACTTCATGGGTGAGAGCCTGGAGCAATTCAATATCCAGAAACTGCTCTTCTTCCGTCTCCAGGCCTGGGGATAGCTCCGGAGCGGGACTCGATAGATTTAATTCCCCAAAAGTCCGGGGTTGGGGCGCTATCAGTTCCCGCAGGAGGGCCTGGCTGAAGTCTGTCACCAAGTGATAATCCGGGGGCTGGGGTGGGTGGGCTAGTAACCAATCCGCCATGACAGACAGGCAGTGGGGCGCGGTCATCTTGAGGCGGAGTTCTAACTGTTGCCAGGCCTGGAGAATATCAGCCGGATCAAAAGAAAATTTTAGCCCCAACTCTCCATCGAAGCTTAAAACTAAGTTCCAGGCCGGGCTGAGGAGGAGGCAAAAGGGGTGGGTCGCTAAGGGATCTGCTGGACTAATGGGAATCAGGGTAATGGGTTCTGGGGAGGTGGTGGCGAAAGTGGGCGGTAAACAGGCCTGGTGGTTGGCTAAGGGAGCAAAAATCCAGGGGGTGAGTTGGGGGTGGGCAAAAATCGGGGCCGGCCCAGCCAAGAGAAATCCCGCTTCAACCGGCCAAGAGAGGATCGAGAGTTCTTCTAAAGCTTGGATCGCGGCTGACCATTGCCAACTCAAATCCTCACCCACCCTAACAACTGGCTTGGCATCTGGATCAAGAGGGGGGGACAGGAACCAATTCATCACAACAATGGCCTGGGCTTCTGTCTTTGACCTTAAGGGACAAAAAAGGATCTCGCTAGGGTTATAACCGAACTCCAAGCCGGGCGGTAAAGATGCAAACCTCTATTCCATCAAGTATTGCCTGGCCGCCAATGATCAGGTCCAGGTTCACCCATTCCAGGCCAGATTTGTTTCATAGTTCTTTCATAATCATCGGATTACAGTACACTAAGGAAAGTGAAAAGATTATGAAATGCAACGTTCGTTCCTGACCACTGCCCCAATGTACGGATCAAAGCTAGGTCAGGTTTTGGGTCTGGGCCTGGTGGCATTGCTTTGGAGTCCCCTGTTAGCCGGTTGTCAAGCCCTATTACCGGAGCAATCACCAACCGCTGGGACATCTGCTTCTCCCGGTCTGGCTGACAGCAAAAAAGTTATTTTGACCACTTTTACGGTCTTAGCCGATATGGCCCAAAACGTTGCAGGAGATAAAGCGGTTGTTGAATCCCTCACAAAACCGGGGACACAGATTCACACCTATGAACCTACTCCGAGCGACATGATTCGGGCTCAACAGGCAGATTTAATTCTGGACAATGGCCTGGGCCTGGAACGTTGGGCCCAAAAGTTTTACGGCAATCTCCAGGGTGTCCCCCACATTACGATTAGTCAGGGTGTAGAAATCATTCCTCTGACTGAAGGTGTCTATGCCAATCAACCCAATCCCCATGCCTGGATGTCGCCCCAAAATGCCTTGATCTATGTCGAGAACATTCGCCAGGCCCTCGTGGATCTTGACCCCAATCATGCCCCCACCTACAACCAAAACGCCGCCACCTACAGTCAGAAAATCAAGGCTTTGGATAAAAAACTCTGGGTAGCCCTGGCCCAACTGGCCCCCAATCAACGCACCTTAGTCACCTGTGAAGGCGCATTTTCCTACCTGACGCGAGATTATGGGTTACAGGAGCTTTATCTCTGGCCAGTTAACTCCGATCAAGACGGTACACCCCAACAAATTCGCCAAGTCGTGGATGCGGTGCGAGCCAACAAGATCCCCGTTGTGTTTTGTGAAAGTACGGTCAACGACAAAGCCCAGCACCAAGTTGCCCAGGAAACCAACAGCAAATTTGGGGGTGTTTTTTATGTAGATTCCCTCACGGACAGCAATGGGCCAGCCCCAACCTATTTGGACTTACTGACCACCAACCTGAAAACCATTCAAAAAGGCTTTCAAGTTTCCCCTCAACCACCAGGAGCTAAACCATGAATCGCGCCAGCATTGATGTTGAAAATGTCACGGTTAAATATCACGGTAAAGTTGCGCTCCACCAGGCCAGTGTTAAACTCGCTCCCGGTTCCATTAGTGGCTTAGTCGGGATGAATGGCAGTGGAAAATCTACCTTATTCAAGGCCATTATGGGATTTATCAAGCCCCAGTCCGGTCGGGTTTTAATTAACGGCTTGCCCGTGCGCCAGGCCCAAAAGCGCCATCAGATTGCCTATGTTCCCCAGGCTGAAGAAGTGGATTGGCAGTTCCCGGTCAATGTTGCCGATGTGGTGATGATGGGGCGACATGGCTATTTGAATTGGTTGCGGATCCCCACAGATCAGGATCGGGCGGTGGTCGCGGCCAGTTTAGAGCGGGTGCAGATGGGAGAATTTCGCGAGCGACAAATTGGCGAACTTTCGGGCGGACAGAAGAAACGGACATTTTTAGCCAGGGCCTTAGCTCAGAACAGTGGGATTTTACTTCTAGATGAACCCTTTGCGGGGGTGGATGTTCGGACTGAAAAAGCGATGATTGATTTGCTGTTAGAGTTGCGGCAACAGGGCTATACGATTTTGATTTCCACCCACGACTTAAGCTCCATTGCCACCTTTTGTGATCAAGTTGTTTTGGTGAATAAAACGATTTTGGCCTATGGTGACACGGCTGATGTTTTTACCGAAGAGAATTTAACCCGTACCTTTGGGGGGGTCTTGCCTCATCAAATTAAAAAATAACGCCGTTTCTGTTGAGTTGGATTGGCGCATCAGCATGAATAGTAGGTTTACCTCAGTGACCGGTAATCTATGACTCTGATTTGGGATTGGTTTATTGCCCCGCTGCAATACGAGTTTATGGTTAAGGCGGTGGTGGTCAGTGCCTTAGTTGGCCTGGTCTGTGCCGTGTTGTCCTGTTATATGACCTTAAAGGGTTGGGCCTTAATGGGAGATGCGGTGTCCCATGCCGTCATGCCCGGTGTAGTCGTGGCCTATTTATTAAATATTCCCTTTGCCATTGGTGCGTTTATCTTTGGTTTAATGGCTGTTTTATCCATTGGTTTTATTAAAGCTCATACCCGCGTCAAGGAAGATACGGTCATTGGTTTAGTCTTTACGGGATTCTTTGCCCTTGGCCTGGTCTTGGTTTCTAAAAGTCCCAGTAATATTGATTTACAACATATTCTTTTTGGCAATGTGTTGGGGATATCTCAAGCTGACATTATCCAAACGGCTGTTGTGAGTGCAATCACCTTAATGGTCATTCTCTGTCTCCGAAAAGACCTACTTCTCTTTTGCTTTGATCCGATTCATGCTCAATCCATTGGTCTGAATATTACGGCTCTTTACTACACATTTTTAATCCTACTCTCTCTCACGATTGTCGCTGCTCTGCAAACTGTAGGGATTATCCTAGTCGTTGCCATGTTAGTCACCCCTGGAGCCATTGGCTATCTCCTCTCGGATCGCTTTGATCAGATGGTGTGGATTGCAGCCGGATCGGGGGTTTTATCCAGTGTGGCCGGAACCTATATTAGTTATCATCTAGATGCATCAACCGGGGGATGTATTGTTGTCTTTCAAACCCTTTTATTTGTCCTGACCATGGTACTGGCTCCTAAATATGGGCTGATCGTGCAAAGATTCAAGTCTAGTAACTAATTGGCAAAAAATAACTCTTCCGTAAAATGTCTGTTGTGATTGGAATCCACTGAGTTAATTCGTTGCTCCAATCCTGTCAAGTTCTCAAACTCTAAGCTAACCCTAGGGATTTTATCTAGCTATTTGAAGGACAAGGCCTGAAGTTGGTTGGACATGAGTGGAGGGCGTTCACCAATATGTTTGAGGTCAGTTCGCCGGGGCCTGCTGAAGCAGAGTATGGGTCTAGAATCATGCTTCCTGCAAAAACTGCCACAGGGTCAGGTTCCTTAAAGACGGGCTTCCAAAGACTTGAGGTATTCCGTATTGACTCCAGATTCCCGAACGAGGGCAATTTTTCCGGTGCGGGCAATTTCCCGGATGCCAAACTTATTGACCATCTGGACAATCGCCACCATCTTGCCGGGGTCTCCTGCAACCTCAATCGTGACGGAATCATCGGACACATCCACCACCTTGGCCCGGAAAATTTGTACCAACTCCAAAACTTCAGAGCGGTTAGCCGGCGTGGCGTTCAGCTTCAGGAGCATTAATTCTCGCTCAACACAGGGGGTGGTGGTAATGTCTTGCACCTTGAGGACGTTGATTAACTTGTAGAGTTGCTTGGTGATTTGCTCAATGACGGTATCGTCCCCAGGCACGACCATCGTGATTCGGGAGATTCCCAGTTGTTCGGCCGGGCCAACCGCCAGACTTTCAATGTTAAAACCCCGCCGGGCAAACAACCCCGCAATCCGGGTTAACACACCTGCTTCATCTTCAACCAAAACAGAAAGAGTATGTTTCATAGGAGGTTATCAACGAACAATGAGGGGGAATGGGGGCGTAAAACAGCAAAACAACGGACGAGGGCGATCTTCTATTTTAGGCCAAGGCTTTCCCGCTCGAACTTTTAGCGCGGATAAAGATAACCAGCAGTTGTAATCGAGCCGGACTGCTTGGGGGCAAGATTCCCTAATTGTCCAGCCCAGGCCGCCAAAAGCTGATTAGCCAGTGTCTCTAATTCCGGCGGCATTTTGACAATCCAGAGGGGAGGTAAACAACTCCAGCCATACCTAGCCCCGTACAAACTGCCCCAGAGTAAGCCCCGTAACTCTCTCGAGAGTGAAGCCCAGGCCGGTTGGGTTGGGATTGAATTCAGGCCGGCCCTTAACCCGTGATTCAGACTGGGTGAAATTGCTAGATGTCCATGCAGGGCCTGGCGTAAATCCCCCAGAAATATCTCACTCAGGTTGGGAAGGGGTGATGAACTTGGGGCATTGGGGTGTGACGGTCTTGGAGAGAGAAAACCAGCCTTAGCCCAGGTCTGGTCGGAACTACCGAGTCCCCACAGTAATAACTGATCCAGGGATAAATTTCCGGGAGTGATCTGCAAAAATTGTTGCGGCTTCCCCCAGGCCTGGAAATACTGAGCCATTAGGGTATCGGCGGCAGCGGGTAACGGGAGGTAGTACAAGTTTTCTGGCAAGGGTTGAGCCGTCTCGGTTTGCCATTGTCCCCAAGCAGCGGCCCCCAAACCAAATCCCAGCGCGCCCCGCAGTTGACTCAGGCGGGTTAGGGGTGGACAGGTGAAATAGAGCATGGTCTGGGAACCTCCGAAAGGAAAGTGATAAAATCCTTCCTAAATGCCTGATGGGCCAGATTGTTATGCTAACGCTCACTGATGCGACCGATACTCTAGACTTAGGAAAACGCCGCCCAGCTACGATTTTTTTAGTTGAAGATGAAGACTTGATTCGGGACACCATTGCCTTGGCCTTACAGGATGAGGGTTATGCGGTGGTGACAGCCAGCGATGGTCGCCAGGCCTTGGATCGGATCAATAGCCAACTTTTGGATAATAACCTGGCTGCTGAAGCGGTTCTGGGGGTGCGGGGCTTTGACTTGATCATCCTGGACTTGATGTTACCCTTCGTCAATGGCCTGGATATTTGTCGGTTTTTGCGCCGAGAAGGCTGTAGTGTGCCTATCTTGATGCTCAGTGCCAAGGGGAGTGAAATTGATCGGGTTGTGGGCCTGGAGGTGGGGGCCGATGATTATCTAACCAAGCCCTTTGGGATGCGGGAGTTGATTGCTCGCTGTCGGGCCTTAATTCGGCGAGCCATCACCAGTCAAACCACCAATGAGGAGGATGGGCCGTCCTTCAAATATGGAGAATTAACTCTCTATCCCCAAGAATGCCGGGTGATGTTAGGGACGAAAGAAATTAGCTTATCGCCCAAGGAATACCGGATTCTCGAATTATTTATGAGCTACCCGCGCCGAGTGTGGCCGCGCGAGCAACTCTTAGATCGGATTTGGGGCCCAGATTTTGTGGGTGATAGTAAGACCGTTGATGTTCATATTCGATGGTTGCGAGAAAAGATCGAACCGGATGCCTCCCATCCCACCTACATCATTACAGTGCGGGGCTTTGGCTATCGGTTTGGTTAGGAGTTGGGTTCGGTCACATCCAGGCCTGGGGGCAAACTACGGTGGTCATTTCAGCCGAGTTAGGATTTTTCTTGGGGCTAGGCCTAGGCCTGGTGTTCTATGGCATCGCCTCCGCTTGGCAACGGCAACAATGGCTGCGAGTGCTGAAGGAATTTAATGTTGTTCCGGTTCGTTCCCCCCTCCCGGTTCGCCTCCGCACCATTCTGAAAAATTATCAAGCCCAAATCGCTCACCTGGAAGCCAAAATCCTTTACTGGCAAAACATTCTTGACCAGGCCCCAGTTTCCTACATTGAAGTGGATCAAGATTGTTTATGTCAGTGGTCAAATCAGTCTATGGCCAATTTGCTGGGTACGGCCCCACAACCCGGACGGCTCTTGATTGAGGTTGTGCGTTCCTATGAGTTGGATTGCTTAGTAGATGATGTCCAAACAACCCAGGTTCCTGTCGTGCGGGAATGGCTCCACAGCGTCCTCAAACCCTCGGGGCAAACCCAACGCCTGCCCTTGCGCGGCCGCGGCATTCCCCTGTCCCATGGCCATGTGGGGGTGTTTTTAGAAAATCGTCAGGAAGTTAAGATTCTGCGGGATGAGCGAGATCGCTGGGCATCGGATGTGGCCCATGAACTGAAAACCCCCTTAACCTCCTTGCGCTTGGTGGCAGAAACCTTACAACAACGAGTGGATCCCAGCCTCCGCTCCTGGGTGGATCGCCTACTGGCAGAAACCGTGCGGCTGAGTTTATTGGTGCAGGAGCTATTGGAGTTAAACCGGCTGTCCCTGGCCCCCGTTGAGCAGTTGGAACGGCAATCCCTGGATTTGGTCGCCCTATTACGGCGGGCCTGGAGCAATTTAGAACCCCTCGCCAGCCCGCGTCAGATTACCTTAGATTACGTTGGCCCCAGTCAACTGATTTATTGGGGCAATGAGGCGCAACTCTTTCGGTTACTGATGAATCTTTTAGACAATGGGATTAAATACAGTCCCCCGGCCCAGGCCATTCTGGCTCGTTTGAAATTAAGCCCCCCCACAGGGCAGCGACTGGCCGGTCTGACCTTAGAAATTATTGATCATGGGCCGGGCTTTATCCCCCAAGATTTGCCCTACATTTTTGATCGGTTTTTTCGTTCGGATCCGGCCCGATCTCGCTCCACCCCGCCGCTCAGTGCATCAACGGGCCAAGATTCATCGGGGCTGATCTTACCCATTAGTAGTGGCAGTGGCCTGGGATTAGCCATTGCTCAGCAAATTGTGGATTGCCACCAAGGGCAGATTTCGGCCAGCAACGATCCGCTGACTGGAGGCGCGGCGGTCGAGATTTGGCTACCCCAGGCCCTCACCCCAACCCCCCTACACTTATCCAAACCCTAACCTTGAGACTGTTTTGTAATAGCTATGGCTGAACGATTGCAAAAACTTCTCGCCCGGTGGGGGATTGCGTCACGGCGGCGGGCAGAGGATTTAATCCGGGCGGGCCGGGTCTCTATTAATGGACAAATAGCAACCCTGGGGGATCAGGTGGATCCAGAGCAAGATCGGGTTGAATATCAAGGGCGTTGTCTCAATCCCCAGACCCCGCCGGAATTGGTCTATCTCCTCTTACACAAACCGGCCGGAGTCGTCTCTACCTGTGCAGATCCCCAAGGGCGGCCAACGGTGTTGGATATTTTGCCAGAACCTTGGCGATCCGTGCCGGGGCTGCATCCGGTCGGGCGGTTAGATTTTTCCACCACTGGAGCTTTTATTTTGACCAATGATGGGGATTTGACCTTTAAGTTAACGCACCCCAGCCAGCATTTCCCGAAAACTTACCAGGCCTGGGTACGGGGCCATCCCACCCCAGAAACTCTGACCCAATGGCAAACAGGGGTCAACTTAGCCGGGCAGATGACTTTACCGGCCCAGGTCAAACTGTGTCTGACTAAAAACCAGCCCCAGGCCGAAGCCCTGCTTGAAATCGTGATTTGCGAAGGTAGAAACCGTCAAATTCGCCGGGTCGCCAAACAACTGGGGCATCCTGTCATCTCACTCCATCGCGCCGCCATTGGCCCGATTGAATTGGGAAATTCCCAAGCAGCTACCCATCTCCCCTTAGGTGCAGTTCGTATTCTTACCCCTGCCGAAGTCACTGCTTTGCAGAACCGATATAATCCTGAGGGAGGGCATCCAGTTGTTCAATAGGGATTGTGAATCAAGGTCTCACGCTTTAAATGGCAGATCGGCTCAGAGCAAGTTTAGATAGTAGTTGTGGGCCCAGCCACCCGTAGGGATATAGACACTATCTCTCAGATTTCGACTGGTTCAGACGAGTCCGTGTAACGCTATAGTTGCAGGCCGAATGGGATTTGAGTAGGGAGTTTATGGGAACTATGACCTTTGCGCCGGAACAAGCGGAAAAACTAGCAGAAATTGGGAGGTATCTCCAGCAAGTCAGGCAGGAAAAATCCCTGAGTCTGGAAGCAGTGGCCGCTAAAACCATGATCCGCCAGTCAATCCTAGAGGCCATTGAAGCGGGACAATCCGAATACTTACCTGAACCCGTCTATACCCAAGGCTTTATTCGCCGCTTTGCCGAAACCCTGGGCCTGGACGGACAAGCCATTGCCCAACAATTTCCGGCCCATACCTTGAGTCCGATGGTCGAGCAGCCCCAGGCACATAAAAAACTTGCGTTGCCCAGCTTTCAATTTCGGCCGATTCACCTCTATCTCTTGTATGTAGTCTTAGTCGTTGGTGCAATTGCCGCTCTCTCCTACTTTTTGAAGCCGGCCAGCCGACCCAATGGAGTGCAACCCCAGGCCAGTCCCACAGCCCCACCCCCAACTGTTGCTAATCGCCCCAGCCCCACTTTAGCCCCTGCCAGTCCCCAAAATTCACCCGCGAGTCCTAGCCCAGTTGTCGCCTCGCCTACGCCTACCCCAAGTCCCCAAGCTGAACCTATCAAAGTTGGCGTGAACATTACCCAAGATGCCTGGTTAGAAGTTCTCGTGGATGGAGAAGTTGTCTATGAGGGGATATTAATCAGTGGTGACACTAAAACCTGGACAGCCAAAGAAAAAATTGTTCTCCGCACTGGAAATGCCGGAGCCGTCGTGGTTTCCTTTAACAACAATCCCGCCCAGGCCATGGGAGAGTTTGGAGCCATTGAAGAGAAAATCTATGCCGCTTCAGACCCCAGTGGAGTCCCCGATGCCAGTTTAGCCAGTCCCTCTCCCCTCTCTAGCCCCTAGATCAGTCGAGTTGTTCCCCCCTGCGTTCTGCTACAAAGGAATGAGGCTTACAGACTATGACCTTAGGATCACTGCACCAGTTCTTTGGGAGAAACGGATTATGTCCATGATTGCCTACCTGCAACAAATTCCACCCCAGTTAGTTGGGGCGATCCAAGCGGAACCAGGCCTGCTTGAGGGACTCATTGAGGAGGCAACTGAAACTCCTGAAATCAAGGAATTGTCAGAAGCCGCGGCGGTGGCCTTAGACATTGATAAAGACTGGCATGGTTTGCATTATCTGTTAACAGGCCAGGCCTGGGAGAGTCCAGGGGTTTTAGGGCAGGTGATCTTAGGCGGTCAGGAAGTGGGGGAAGACTTAGGCTATGGGGCGGCCCGTCTGTTATTGCCCGAGCAAGTCAGGGGTGTGGCCGAGGCTTTGAGGGTGTTATCTCCAGATGAATTGATGGGGAAATTTGATCCGGCCGGTTTGAATGATGCAGATATTTATCCGGGGAATTGGGAAGAAGCGGATCGGCCAGGCCTGGGGGAGAGTTATGAAAATGTGGCCAGTTACTATCAAGATGCGGCCGCCCAAGGTCAGGGTATGCTGTTGTATTTACTCTGAACGTTGCTGTTGCTCAATGGCTTCAAACAGGGCTTGAAAATTTCCGGCTCCAAAACCCCAGGCCTGGTGACGGCGTTCGATTAATTCCCAAAAGAAGGTTGGCCGATCAAAAACAGGCTGACTAAAAATTTGCAGTAAAAGCTGCTCGGCCGTCTCATCTTGTGGCTCAATTAAGACCTGGGCCTGGCGGAGTTGGTCTAAGTCCAGTTTGGCAAAGCATTGGGGATGATTCTGGCTGGCCTGGTGATAGTAGGTATCGGGAATAGGCAAAAACTCCAGGCCCCGCTGATGCAGATCTTCTACAAGGCTAAGAATATCGCCTGTTCGCAAAGCAATGTGCTGGATACCACTCCCACCATAGTCATCTAGAAAGCGTTGAATCTGGGAGTTATCCGAGGTCGGGGCATTAATGGGCAACTGTGCCGCACCCAAGGGATGTACCATCACTCGACTAATTAAGCCAGAATGGGGGGTTTGAATCGCAAACCGTTGTTCCGGCACAAAGCCCAAGACCTCTTGATACCAGGCCACGGCCTGCGCAAACTCACTGGCACTGACATTTAAAACCGCATGATCAACCCCTAATAATTGGGGCGCAGTCGGTACGTGTTGGGCTTCTGGTAACAGTCCAGGGTATTCAGGATGACCGGCCGCATCCCCCCAGCGTTGAATTAAACTATGGCGTAGGTCGCCCCAGCCCCGAACCACCCCCCAGGCCCAGCCACCGGATGCCGTTATTTTGGTTTTTAGAGGGCTGAGAATGGCAGACTCAGGGATAGTTTTTAATTGCGCCCCGACATCTGTGACCCGAAAGGCAACATCCACAACCCCATCTGGATGATTCTGGAAGTGGCTCATGAGGAGGGGTTCAGCCTCCCTGGGGGAGTTGCAGGGGTAGGTTATGAGGATTGAGAACGCATCCCGTCCCCAGAGTAGGGTTTCTTGCCCAGGCCTGGCCCAAGTTCCACAAACCTGAAGTCCGAGTTGTTGAGCAAAATGGTACGACTGCGCCCGACTCCTCAAATAAAAATGCACATGATCGAAATCCATTGCGACCTAATTGGAGCCTCTGATAATTTCTCCCAGCCCTGTTTTAGGATAATGAACTTGCGTAGGCTTTAACCGATACAAGCTCCATGGGCAGGCTAAAGTTGCGCTTCCGAGGCGGTGGGCCGTAACAACACGACTGGGGTTTGTTCATCAGCATTTCCGGCTGGATTGGAACGCAAGGCTGATTGTAAAAATTCCTCCGATGCCCCGCTAGTTTTGGCCAGTACCTTTACCCGCTGCAAATCATTGACATCCACAATCGCCGCGTCTAGTCCGGTTTCCGCTTTAATTTGCTCAACTACGGCCTGGGGATGAGCGGGGCCAAGGACAATAAATTGGTCGTAGGGAGGCAACGTTCCGGTCACATCATCAATCAGGCGGGCCTGGTCTCCAGCTAACTGATAAAAACCGCCCGCATGGCCAAAGACCTTGGCAATGGAGCCACCTAAGAAGGCGAATAAGACTCTGGTTGGGCCCACCACTTCGACTAAAGCTTGCATTCCACAGGCCGAGGCCAAACTAGAGGTGGGCAAGAAAAACTGACAGACCCGCCGGGCCACCCAACCGGGTTTTAACTGGGCCGGATCAAACCAGCGACTTTGCATGATCGCCACCGGAGTTTCGCCAATGGTGACAATATCTCCGGCCTGGGCGTGGGGCATGACATAGCGTTTGACAATTTCAGTTGGGTTATCCAGAGGGGTGAGTAAATGGGTATGAATTGGTAAAACATCCCCTTGGGCTACGGGCCGCCAGTTCCGGGAAACCTCACTACTGGGAAAGGCTAAGGGAATCACATCATGGTGGGTGCGCTCTTCCCGACCGTGGGGGCCATAGACCACATAGTGAACTTTCACCCAGGCCGCTGTCAGAGCTGTGAGGTCAGGGCCCGTAATATCGAGGGTGAGTTGGGCTTGGGTTTGTTTTTTGGATTTGACAATATAGGCAAACCAGTAGCCATCGGGACGGGCTTCGGCATCGGGATGGTTGGGGGTAACGGTGATCACAGACCTGATGTCTTGGAGGCTGCCCCCGGACAAAAGCAGAACCGTGGCCTGGAGATCCGTCACCATAACCTCAATGCCCGCCGAGGGGTTACTCAGGCCAATTTCCCCCGTGAGCTTGTAATAATGGGGTTCATAAATTTCTAACTGCCAAGTAGTCGGAATAATTTCCAAGGGGTTAGCGGCCCGCGTCCGATACTTCCATTCCAGGCCGAGGGCAATCAAAATTGCAACTACCCCAATGACCAGTAAGGCAATCCCCAATCCAGTCCACATTCCTAAAAGCTCCCCAACAATTCCCAACTCACCTCTATCAAACCATCTAACGGCAATGGCCTCATCACTCATGCACAGGCGAGACAGGCAATAGAATAAAAATTAAGTCCAACCTAGGGGCCGCTGATGACCGTTTCTACCCCAGCCGAAATTATTTATCCCGACAGTGATGGACAACCAATGGCTGACAATCCGGACGATAATGTCCTCCAAGGCTGGCAACGAGGAGACTCGACCCTTCGGCCAATTCCGAGCAGCCACGCTTGGCAGAGTCCCTTACTGAAGATTCGGTTTGTGATCAGGCCAGACACCCTAGGGGTCCATTTTCCCGCTGGGCAACGGTTTCTCCAGACTGTCGAACTGCCCCAGGCCTTGGAATCTGAACATCTCCGGGCTGAATGACTTGCGGCAAAACGGCAGGCATTGGGGACTGATCCGGAATTATAACCCCCTAACTTTGCTCCCTGAGCCTGGCCAGATTGGCACGGATAGTTATAAACATTTGTAAACATTGCCGCTACACTAATGAGAGACTAAAATTTCTGGCAGCGGCCCTTAACTGCCTGCCGCCCTTTGTGGAATTCGCCCTATGAAGCCCCTCGTAATTGCTGAACGGATTTGCCTGATCACCCATGTCCTCTCAATGACCTTTGGCCTGGCGGGTTTGCTCTTAGTTGTCCCCCATCCCGAATTTATTTTGTCCTTACCGAGTTGGGGACAGCAGCTTTTTCAACTGAGTATGGGCACAGGGGGAGTGGTTTACATTGTTTTTGGGGCAGCAGCCGTGGCCCTGCACGCCTATCGACATTTTGGGGCCAGTAAACTCTGGAGCTTTTTAATTCCAGCCGTGGCCATTTCCCTGAGTAGTGAACTCTTAGGCACTAGCACTGGTTTTCCCTTTGGTCACTATGCCTATCTCAGTGGCCTGGGCTATAAGATTGCGGGCTTAGTCCCCTTTACGATTCCCTTGTCGTGGTTTTATATGGGCCTAGCCACCTTTGTCCTCGCCTACTCTGGTCTCATTTCGAGGCCCCTAATGCGAGGGAAATTGGCTGGGGTATTGGCGACAATTGGGACAGTTGGATTAGCGGCGGTACTCCTCACGGCCTGGGACTTTGTTTTAGACCCAGCCATGAGCCAAACCTCTATCCCCTTCTGGCAGTTTCAAGAGGTCGGAGCTTTTTTTGGGATGCCCTATCGCAATATCTTGGGCTGGACGGGCACTGGAGCCGTGTTTATGGCTGTGGGGATGTTTTTTTGGCGCTCGAAGCCGATCATCATTACCCAGGCCCAGTTGATGCTTCCCCTCATTGTTTACCTCGTTAACTTTGCGTTTGGGGCGGTCATTACCCTAACATCTCTGGATCAGCGATTTATTATTCCTGCTGTTATTGGCTTGGTCGTGGGTGTTCTGCCAGTGATGGCCTTGTGGGCTAAGGCTCCCTTAGTTAGTTCTGCGCCAGTTCCGTCAGGTTCCTTAAACGAATCTACCCCCAGCTTACCTGTGACCCTGGCCTCTAAATAACACTTAGATTTTGTTAAACCATTGCCCAACCCCAACTTACTAAATTTACTCACCCCAGGCCTGGTTGTGGTCTTACTCCTCCAGGTACCTGCTTTTTTTATTCTTGTGGCGCGCCTATTACCAGGAATCCGCCGCCCAGCCCCGCTCAAGCCCGCATTATCCCAACCCGAAGATTTAGCCCAAGTTAGTATTGTTGTCCCCACCCTAAATGAGGCATTACGTCTTGGCCCTTGTTTAAATGGCTTAAGTCGCCAGAGTTATGAAGTCCGCGAAATTTTGGTGGTGGACAGTTACTCCCAAGATGGCACTGATGCGGTGGTCAAAGCAGCCCAAGCCAAGGATCCTCGCATCAGACTCAAGCATGATCCCCCCTTACCCGCTGATTGGGTGGGACGGCCCTGGGCCTTGCATAACGGCTATTTGCTCAGTAGTCCTGATTCTGAATGGATTTTAGGGATTGATGCTGATATTCGTCCCCAGGCCGGGTTAGTTGCGAGTTTAGTTCAAACTGCCAGAGCTGAAAACCTAGATGTCATCGGCCTATCACCGCGCTTTATCCTCAAATATCCTGGGGAATGGTGGTTGCAGCCGGCCCTGTTGATGACCCTAATTTATCGCTTTGGGGCCGGAGCTAAGGTAGAAACCCAGCCAGAGCGGGCCCTCACCAATGGGCAATGTTTACTAATTCGGCGGTCACTTTTGGACAAAATTAAGGGCTATACCTGCGCCCAACAGTCCTTTTGTGATGATGTCAGTCTTGTGCGGGAATGTGTCATGAAAGGGGCCAGAGTTGGATTTCGGGATGGGAAAAACTTAATTCAAGTGCGGATGTATGAGGGCCTGGGGGAAACCTGGCAAGAGTGGGGCCGTTCGCTGGACTTAAAGGATGCAACCCCAAGAGGGCAAGTTTGGGGGGATATTTGGTTTTTGACAGCGGTACAGGGCCTCCCCTTAATTTTGAGCCTAGCGGGCCTGGGACTAAAACTAGGTGGGGTTGAATGGTTCACCTTGGATATTCTCTTAGCCCTGAATCTGGGGCTGCTGGCGATGCGTTGGGGAATGGTTGCTGCGGTTTCCGGTTCCTATCTTCCCGGCCCCGGCCAGTGGTTGTTGTGGTTATCTCCTGTAGCAGATTCCTTAGCAGTCTCGCGAATTGTCCAATCTTCAATGCAACAACCCAAATCCTGGCGTGGCCGCAGTTATCACAGCTTTTGATAAGTATGCTGTATCAGATCGGGGAAGCCTCCCTTAACAACTGACGGCGGAGCTTATCCAGTGCAGCCCGACTACTGAGGGAACGAATCCAATCACGGCCACGTTGGGGACTAAACCGATACTCAAAGGTTTCGAGAAAATTCTGCGGCCCCGCCAGGCCAATAAACACCAAACCCACAGGCTTAAGTTCTGACCCGCCCCCTGGCCCAGCAATCCCGGTAATACTCAAGGCCCAATCACTACCGAGAAGTTGCTTGCTCCCTTGGGCCATTTGGCCAGCCACAATAGCACTGACAGCCCCTGCTTGTTCTAGGGCATCGGCATCCACACCCAGAACATTGACTTTAATCGGATTGGCATAGGAGATAACTCCACCCAGAAAATAGGTCGAACTCCCTGGAATGGCAGTTAACATCGCCCCTAGGCCTCCACCGGTACAAGACTCGGCAATCCCCAAGGTTTGATGATGCGCTAACAAAAGTTGTCCCACGACCTTAGCCAGGGTATCCTGATCGGCTCCATAACAATCCAGGCCCGTAATCTGGAGAATCTCTGTGGCCACGGGGGCAATGATTGCTTCGGCTTCAGCTTGAGATTTCGCTTTGGTGGTAATCCGTAAACGCGCTTCTCCCTCCCCAGCGTAGGGGGCAACGGTGGGGTTATCCAGCCCAATTTGGGATGCCACCTTCTCCGCTAAGACCGATTCCGGGATGCCCCAAAACCGTAAGACCCGACTGTAGATCATCTCTTCTCCCCACCCCTGGGCCTGGAGAAAGGGCACGGCGGTTTGTTGCCACATGGCTTTCATTTCCGAGGGTACGCCGGGAAAGGTCATTAAGGTTAAACCCAGCCGGGGTTGCCAGATTAGGCCAGGAGCCGTCCCCGTTGGATTGGGGAGAATCTCAGCCCCCATGGGCAAAAGTGCTTGTTTACGATTACTTGGGCTATAACCACCCCGCTGGGCGAATTTCTGGTCTAAATCGGCAATAATTTCGGGGCGTTCAATCAGGGGTGTTTCAAAAAAATCGGCGATGGTTTCTGCCGTTAAGTCATCTGGGGTCGGCCCCAATCCCCCGGTAAAAATCAACAATCGCGCCCGTTCACAGGCAATGGCAATGGCTTGTTTAATCCGCGTTGGGTTATCGCCAACTACAGTTTGATAGTAGTGGGGGATCCCCAAGCGGGCCAATTCAGCGGCAAGATAATTGGCATTGGTATTGACCACTTCCCCTAAAAGCAGTTCTGTGCCAATACAGATAATTTCCGCACTTTGCTGCCAGCCCAATGCAGTCATTCGTCCCCCAGACCCCTTGTGCGTTGCCAAACCATCCAAATTGCATAAATCATTAACATTGAAGCCCCAATGGCATACCCCCAACCACTGGGAATTCCGGCAAAGCCCAAGGCTAAGCTCCCTACCCAGAGGGTTAAGGCATAAATAAACAGAACAGTCCCCCGCTGGGATAGACCTGCTTTTAAGAGCCGATGGTGTAGATGACGTTTATCGGGCTGAAAAGGAGAAAGCCCTCGCCGTAGTCGTTCAATGACCACCGTGGAGGTATCAATAATCGGCACTGCCAGGATTAAAAAGGGCAAAGCCACCGCCACCGTTGTCACCCCCTTCACCAGGCCAATCACGCCAATTCCCGCCAGGGTAAAGCCCATAAAGTAGGCTCCACCATCCCCCATAAAAATCTTGGCAGGATTAAAGTTATACCGCAGAAAACCCAAAGCCCCTCCCGCCAAGGCCGCCGCTAACAGGCCCGCTGCTGGTTGATTCAGAAATACGCTCACAAACAGCATTACCGCCGCCGCAATGGCCGCTACCCCCGCCGCCAGGCCATCTAAGCCATCGATAAAATTCATCGCGTTGGTCATACCCACTAGCCAGATGGTCGTCAGGGGTAAACTTAAGGCCCCTAAAGCAACCGTGCCTAAAAATGGCATTGAAAAGTTTTCAATTCGCACCCCCACGGCCCAAACCAAGCTGGCCGCTATGAATTGAGCCACTAGCCGAACTAAGGCGGGTAAGGTGAAGAGGTCGTCCGCCAGGCCAATGAGGAAAAAGACAATTCCCCCAACCGTTACCCCCCAAATTCGGTATTCCTCCGAGGTCGGCAGCCAACCAAACCCCCCGGCATTCCAAACCAAGAGGAGCGCGACGAGGTTCCCCAGAAAAATGGCCACCCCCCCTAAGCGCACCATTGGCTGGGCATGGACTTTGCGAGCATTCGGTTTATCTACACAGCCAATTTTTAATCCCAAGGTTTGCACAAAAGGCGTCACCCAGAGAACCACCAGGCAAGCGGCAATAAAAGCAATCAGGTGATAGGGCATCCGATTCAGAGGCTTGAGAGCGGATTAAGACGGTCGGTAGCAGTAAACACCTCTTAGGCTAACACTGGTTGTGGTTTCGACAAGTGGGGATAGAGGGGAAATTTACTACAAAGTTGGGCTACCCGGTCGCGACAGGCCTGGGCAATGGTTTTGTCCTCAGGGTGTTGTAAACGATCCGCAATAATTTCGGCAATTTCCCGGAATTCAATTTCGGTCATCCCCCTGGTAGTCAAGGCCGGTGAACCCAAGCGTAAGCCACTGGTAACAAAGGGTGAGGCTGGATCAAAGGGAATTGTGTTTTTGTTCGTCGTGATGTTGATCTCAGCCATCAGTTGATCCGCGACTTTTCCGGTTAACCCGACCGAGCGCAAATCAATTAACAATAGGTGATTATCTGTACCCCCAGAGACAATGCGTAAGTTGCGGGCTTGTAAACCACTGGCCAGGGCCTGGGCATTACGGATCACTTGGGCAGAATAGGCTTTGAAATCGGGTTTGAGGGCTTCCCCAAAGGTGACGGCTTTTGCGGCAATAACGTGCTCGAGGGGGCCCCCTTGGCTGCCCGGAAACACGGCCTTATCAAATTTTTTCCCCAGTTCCGCATCTTGAGTCAAAATTAACCCGCCCCTTGGCCCGCGCAGGGTTTTGTGGGTGGTAGTAGTGACGACATCGCAAATTGGCACCGGATTGGGGTGATGTCCAGAGGCCACCAGGCCAGCAATGTGGGCCATATCTGCCAAGAGGTAAGCTCCCACTTCATCGGCAATGGCCCGGAATTTTTCAAAGGGAATGACCCGAGGATAGGCCGAATAGCCGCAAATAATCAGCTTGGGTTTGTGCTCCAGGGCTAGACTGCGAATTTGGTCAAAATCCAATTGCTCAGTTTCAGGACTCACCCCGTACTGGACAACTTTGAACCATTTCCCAGAGACATTGACCGGAGAGCCGTGGGTTAAATGTCCGCCGTGGGATAAGTCCATGCCCAAGATGGTATCCCCAGGGTTAAGGAGGGCCAAAAAGACGGCAAAGTTGGCCTGGGCCCCGGAGTGGGGTTGGACGTTGGCATGGGTTGCCCCGAACAGTTCCTTCGCCCGCTCGATGGCCAACTGCTCAACTTGATCGATATAGTCACAACCGCCGTAATAGCGTTTTTCCGGCAATCCTTCGGCATATTTATTGGTTAACACTGAGCCTTGGGCGGCCATGACGGCGGCAGAGGTAAAGTTTTCGCTGGCAATCAATTCCAAGTGGTTTTGTTGGCGGTGGAGTTCCCGATCCAAAATTGCCGTAACCGCTGGATCTGAAGCAAGGAGGTAATCCCAATTAGTTTTGGTCACAGAGTTATCCTAGTCTAATAGTCTTACAGGAGAGCAAGGGAGAGGGGCAATCACCAGAGCAAGTTATCCGTGGGATTATCCCAATAACTCTGCCAGGTTTTTAACCAGATCTTATATCATTTCCGCAAGACATAGTATTTAGGAATCAAAAAATTGCTCTTAGAGACCTACGGCTTTTTATTCGTTTCGATGACCTTAGGGGCGTTACTGGGCTTATCCCTTTATTTCCCGCTCATGGCAGGGCAGTTATCTTTAGCCAGTCCTGGCTTTTATGCGTTGGGGGGCTATATTGCGGCAATTTTTTCAACCCGCCTCCTGCCAAGTTCTGGGGGGCTGTATCCACTGGGTTGGGTGGGTTTAGAACTGCTTATCGGTGGTCTAATGTGTGGGGGCCTGGGAATTATCATTGGGATGCCGACTTTACGGTTACGAGGAATTTATCTAGCCATTGCCACTATTGCCTTTGTGGAAGTCCTGCGGATTTTGGCCTTGGGCCTGGAGATTACGGGTGGGGCGGTGGGGATTTTCGGCATTCCACAACCCTTTCAAACCCCGATTGAATATCTTTGGTTGACATTGCCCCTACTGGTCTTAAGCATGGTCTTTCTCTATCGCCTGGAAAAAATTCGTCCCGGCCGGGCGTTGATTGCGATTCGGGCCGATGAATTAGCCGCCAGTACTGTGGGAATTAACCCAACCTATTACAAGGTTTTAGCCTTTACCCTGGGGGCAATCTTGGCTGGCCTGGTGGGGGTCATCAGTGCCCATTTCCTTAATACTTGGAATGCCAGACAGGGGACATTTGATGCTGGGGTGATTTATTTAACGGCCGTTCTCATTGGCGGCAATCGCACCTTTCTTGGCCCCGTGATTGGGGGCATGATCTTCACAGCCTTACCAGAAGTATTACGGGGCTTAGCAGGCATTCCCGGACTACCTTTATGGTTGCAGCAACTCCTCCAAGAGGGACGATTAATGATTTTTGGGCTGTTGATCGTCTTGGGCACTATCTTTTTTCCCCGGGGCCTGGTGGTGTCAGAACTTGGGCAAACTTTACGCAAAAAGCTTTTCAAATTTGTGGACTCTGCCAAGACTCAGTGGCCCTAAACCTGGCCAAATTCAAAGAGGTGATAGCCCCAGGCCGGGATATCCAGATACAAACCTCTTTGGCGTAGCTCATCTCCCTGGCGTTCATAACCAGCGGCACTCAGTTGATCCTGCAACCACCACGACTCACCCGCTAGCTCTGGCCAAGGTAAATCCACATAACACTGGCTGGCATAGGGGGCATAATTGACCACAACCAGTAACCAATTTTTCTCATCCGTCCAGGCCCAGGCCAAGAAATTAGCCCAACTGCCATTCTCTGACCAGGCCGGACGACAGGTTAAAAATTCCCATGTCCCCGTTCTGAGGATGTTCTGTTGCAATACCGTTAGGAGTTGTTGATAAAAGGCTTCGATACTGGCATTTACCGGGGTCTGGGGTTGACGACCGAGGTGGGGCGAGATGCGATGGGGATAACCTTGTAATTGGCCATCATAAAAAAATCGGAGTCCAGGAGTTAAATAGGTAATGATCGCTGCTGCTTGGTGAACTTCAAAGGAAAACGTCACCGCCGCCCGCTGTTCATCATGGTTTTCTAAAAACCGCACCGCTTGGTTATGGAATTTTACTTCTCTGGATAAATGCTCACGCACGGGGGCAACTTGGTGGGAACGAAGCCGATCATAGAGTTGTTTATCGTAGGTGTAATCAAAACCAGCCTCATGGAGCCGCCACTCCAAATCCCAATAAACTTCTGCCAAAAAACAAAATCCGGGTTGGGCGGCCTGTACCTTGGCAATGGCCTCTGGCCAAAAGGATTGGGCTGCCCTTCCCCAGGTGAGCGCAAAGACATCCGGCAAGACCAGCATCGCCACATCACAGCGCACCCCATCACACAAAGCTGAGATTTTTACCAATTCCTCAGTCATGGCCGCCACCAGGCCTGGTTCAGTGTAATTGAGTTGTAAAGTATCAGGCCAGTCAGCAAAGTAAGGATCTCGTCCATAGGCATAAATTCCACCCCCTGAGGCATCAGGTAAACGGTAATAGTTTTTGGGTTGGTTCGCTAAATCTGATTCTGTGCCGGAAATAAAGTATTCAGGATGGGTTTGTAGCCACGGGTGATCCAGGCCCGTATGATTGGGGACAAAATCCAGCATCAGTTTTAGGCCGCGATCATTCAGGCGTTGACGAAAGCGTTGGAGGGCCACATTTCCACCCAATTTGGGCGCAACGTCATAGGCCTGGATCGCAAACCCAGAACCACAAATATCCTCCGTCTCCAAATCCGGTAACACCGCTTGAAATTCTGATTGCCAGGCCGGGAAAGCGCGGGAAACCTCCTGACTGGTTGGACTCGTTTGCCAAACACTTAAACACCACAGCCAATTAAAACCCGCTTTAGCCCAGGTATCGAGGAGATAATCAGGAACATGATCTAAGGTTGCTGGACATCCCAGGTCCTGACTCAAGGCCTGGAGCCAAACGCGGGTGTTAATTTGATAAAGGGACGGGTAGTAGGGTCGCGACATCAAGGGTAGAAAAATATGATACTCACAGTATAAATTATGCTTAAAAACTAATAGAAACCTAATGCCGATTAAGACCAACACATTAAAAAACTTAATATATTTACTATTTATGACCAACTGTTAAGATTAATATTGTTTGTATTTGCGTTCATCTGATTGAATCCTAAATTCACGATCTAATACAAGCATAAACTTTTGCTTGACAAGAAAAATTGGCATGAAATTGATATTTACTAGACAAATTTAATTAATTAAAATATTTAATCTAAACTAGTTGATCTTGATCCTAATAGAAATGAGAATCTCCATCTCTTCTACTTTGACAGTCTTCAAAGGTTTTGACGGACAACCCATAGGAATGTGAGGAGGACTCAGAATATCTAGCTGACTCAATTAATATATTCATGGGTTATAACATTCATAGATTTCAAAAAACTTGCCTATAAATAGATTAAGTAGAAAGAGAACTAATTTGCATAAGCTAGATCTATCTAACCCTGGTTTTCTATTTAACCCTAAGGTTGTTAAAGACTTTTATGGTTCATGATCATCATGAATGAGATAAAGTAATGACCCACCTGCCTTAATGTTACGGATTTAGAATTGGATCATGGCAAGCTAAAGAGCCTCTTCCCGGAGCAGGCTTTCTAAAGTTTTTATGAATCAAAACAGCTTGGGTAACGCGATAAAGTTAATTTGGTCATCTATGAATCAAGCTTTTTGGCTAGGGCAAGTAGCAGCATTGAGTAGCGCGGCTCTATGGGCGGCTGCTTCTGTAGGCTATCGGTATTTAGGGCAGACAATTCCCGCCCTAGGCTTAAACTTGGCTAAGGGTCTGGTTGCCTTAGGGTTAATTTTGCTAACGGTTTTCTGGTTGCCAATTTTCCCAATCCATGAGTCGCCCCGATCCGTTGGCTTATTGCTGGGTAGTGGCTTCTTAGGCATTGGCCTGGGGGATACGGCTTATTTTATTGCGTTGAAGGAGTTAGGAGCCAGAATCACGCTGTTATTGGGTACACTTTCGCCATTAATGACGCTGTTATTAGCGTTTTGGTTTTTGGGTGAAACAATTCCCCATTTAACTGCGGTTGGCACAATCATTACACTGGTCGGAATTACGGTTGTGATTGGTGAACGAACTGCGCCCATTTCTATCGAGTCTTGCCCCAGTTCTCCGGTATCGAGATTAGGCCTATTAGCTGTAATGGGTTCTAATATTGCCCAGGCCGGGGGAGTTGCGTTGGCGCGGGTTGCGTTTTTAGAAACCGAATTTGATCCCCTCTATGCCGCCCTATTACGGATTTTGGCTGGGGTGATTTTCCTGGTGGCATTAGGAGGATTTCAAGGAAAGCTAGGGGATTGGTTACAGGGATTTTGGCAACTCAAAAGATCATTTGTTAAAGGGCGTGAGCCTTCTCCAACCATCTCAGGCTATGAGTTAAATATTAAGGCCTGTTTGATTTTAGTCCTGGCAGCCTTGGCAGGTACTTACTTGGGTATTTGGTTACAGCAAATCTCCCTAAAATTTGTTTCAGCAGGTATTGCCCAAACCCTGAGTTCCACAAGCCCTTTATTTATTTTGCTATTGGCTCCCTTCCTCAAGGAACCCGTTACATTGCGAGCAGGCCTGGGGGCTACCTTAGCAGTTGGCGGCATTGCCCTAGTATTTCTTACACCAACGTTGACATAGTTCGAAATCAAGAAAGAAAGCATAGCAACTTATCTATAACAGCACAAAAGCTATTGCCGACTATCTTCGATGCAATGAAATGGTAAGGCCTTCCATTCTTGCCATGTCAGCTTTTCTTCATTCATTATTGTTAGCTCTGTTTCAAAATTCTTTAACATTTCAAGATTATTACCCGAATCATTTAATAGTTTATTGCTACTTTTGATTAAAGCAATTTGACTTGAATTAAGATTCGAAGACTTATGTGATGAATTACCTAATATAGATAATAGGGGAAACAAAAGATAGGTGGGATCAAAGGTATTAAGGGCAATGAAGTTTTTTTCTCCTGCTGATACTTGAGGTGAATAAACAGAAGCTTCTAAGATCATTAAATGTCCATATCCTCCGTCATAGGGTCTAAACCAAGCTGGAACAGTGAAGGGAGCGTAATGAATACTTATATAGTAATTACAAATAAGTCTTAGAGATTGCGGTTGGCATAGTCTCGAATAATGTCATCAATGGCGGTGTCTGGCGTTGCATACTGTCTTCGTTTCTTCAAGGCAGCAAAATCGTGCTCAATCTTGTTAAAGTCTGGCGAGTATTTGGGTAGGAAGAGCACCTGATGCGCGCATTGGTGGGCAATGTCTCGAATCACATTTTTCCGGTGAATCGGGGCATTGTCTAAAATCAACACGGACGGGACTTGGAGGGTCGGTAATACCCACTCAGACAGCCATTTCTCAAAACATCCGGCATCAACGCTTCCCTCAACTACCATGGGGGCTAATAGAGCATCTTTGCATCTGGCCATGAGTAGATTTTCCCGTTTTTCTCGTTTTCCGGTTCTGTCTGCAAAAAGCTTGGTGCCTCGTTGGGCCCACCCCCAGGGTTGAGAGACTCGGTTGTCAAAGCCACTTTCATCGATGTAAACGAGATGTCTCGACCCCTGTCGCTTCACAATCTCCTGTAACTGCTTGAGATAGACTTGACGTTCCTGAGGATTGCGTTCTCGATACTTTTGCTGTTTTTTTTCGGGTAATTTTCATCTGCTTCAGGGCATACCAAATGGCGTGAATGTTCACCCCGAAATGGGCTGCTCGGTCACAGAGGCGGGCATTGGGGTGGTCTTTAACGTGCTGTTCTAGAACCGCCCAATCGAGCTTGCGCTGACGACGTTTGACAACGGTGGGACGTAAATCCTCTCGGTTCAACCAGTTATAGACCGTTGCCGGACACACCTGAAACCGACGAGATGCCTCTGCTTTGCTGCCACCCTCTTTTACAAAGGTCACGACTCGGGTGCGCAAATCCATGCTGTACGGCATTGACTTTTCATCTTTACTTCTTAATTGAAAGTACTATATCTTTGATCTCTCTCTTTTCTAAATTAGCTTTGACCTTTGATACATATACTTCCATTAATTGACAAGTGTGATGATCGTCATGAATTGTTGTAATCTGTTTAATAATTCTCTGAGCAGCTTCTGTTTCATCTAATTCTAAATAGGCAATAGATTGTGACAAGCTAGACAATAGGTAAAAATTCGCATATTCTGTGGCGATTTCTATTTTAGGAGCATCTTGAAAATAACTAAAAAACAGTTGCCTTGCTTCTCCTAAACGATCTACAACCCGATAGAGTAAAGCCTCTCGATTTTTATCATGCTTCATATTTAAGGCTAATTGTAGTTGCTCTATGGCATGAAGAAAGTTTGCTCGGCTCTGGGCATCTAACTTATGGTGAATTTGATCAACTTTGGCTTCAATATTGTCTAACTTATCTGACATCTGCTCTAATTTATCGAGAATTTTATCTAGCTTTTTATCCATTGCACCTAATTTAGCTAGAACCATTGCAAAACCGGCAATAGAAACAGCCACGTTGAGAAGACTAGCGACTGATCCAAGAGTTGATAAATTTGATAAGGCCTGGGAGATTTGCGCCGGCCCTTCTTTGAGTAACCTAACTATCCGCTGGGTTCCTACCTCCCGAATAACGCCACCTTTCCGAATATATTGACCAGCGTCCAGGCCTGCCTGTATGTCTTCAGGGATGAATAGATTTGTATTAATGCTAGGCATAAGCTATCTGAAAGATTTGAATGCTTTCAGTATAACTACTAATTTCCTGAGCTACAGAGACATTTTGCTCTCAGTCAATAAAAGCAAACTAGCCCTATCCATATCCCCCTTACAGTGGACGATAAACGCGATAGTTAATGCTTGGGAAAATGTTATCAATCGCCTCAACTTTTTCCAGCCAGCCGGCATCAATCTTTTCCGCCCGAATTTCATCATGAAGTTTATGGAACCGGGTTAAGTGAGAGCGAGTTCGCCGCACCGCATAGGGCACCATGGTTCCAGTCCGCATAATGAACGCCCAGTCAGAGGATTGAGCTAAGAGGAGTTCCCGCGCCGCCTGATTTAAGGCTCGCCAACTCAGTTCATCCCAGGCCTCGACTTTGGCCAATTCAATCATCCGTTCTGCAGCCTTATGGAGGTGGGGGTAAATCCAGGTATTGGTCTCATTCAGCCAATATTCATGGAAGCCTTTATACCCCCAACTGGATTGAGAGGGGCGACAAACCTGCTGCGTTGGGTGGGCTTTGAGGTAGTCTGCCAAGTGGGTCATCGCAAAGGTATCTTGATCAAACCAAGATTTGCGGAAGAGGAAATCTAGGAACCAGGGCCCCTCATACCACCAGTGACCGTAGAGTTCCGCATCGTAAGGAGAAACCACAATCGGTGGCCGCTGCATCATCTGGGCCAAGTGGCGGACTTGTTGCCCCCGATTAAACATAAAATTTTCAGCGTGTTCGGCCGCTTTTTCCTTAGCCCAGTAGGGATCGTAAAGGGCCTTATCACTGAGTCCCAGGCCTCGGCCAGTAATTTTGTGATATTTGATCCCGGTGTTTTTCCGTTGACCATTGGGCATGATATAGGGCTTGATGTACTCATATTCCGCTTCCCAGCCCAAATCCTTATAAAATTCCCGATATTCTGCCGCTCCCGGATAACCCACCTCCGAAGACCAGACTTGTTGTGAAGATTCATGATCGCGACCAAAGGCTGCCACGCCTGTTTCGGTAAAGATGGGGGCATAGGTCCCAAAACGGGGCCGCGGGCGGGCATATAAAATCCCGTGACCATCAATCAGAAAATAGCGTAACCCCGCATCAGCTAACTGGCGTTCTACCCCCTCGTAATAGGCACATTCCGGTAACCAAATCCCCTTCGGCGACCGCCCAAAATTTTCCTCATAATGTTCACAGGCCACCTTGATTTGGGCCCAGACGGCCTGGGGATACATTTTCATTAAGGGGAAATAGCCGTGAGTCGCCCCGCAGGTAATAATTTCTAGGTTGTTGCTGTCTTGGAATTGCTTGAAGGCTTTAACTAAATCCCGCCCGTAGTCTTCCCAGGTATTCCGTACCCGATTAAATTCTTGAACATAATGCTCGGCTAAGTAACGAATATGCCCGTTGTAATGATTCCGTTCAACTTCTAACTCCGCTAACTCTTCTAACTGGGCCAGATGGGCATCATAGCGATCTTGGAGTAATTCATCCCGCAACATAGAAACCAAGGGCGGTGTCATACTCATAGTGATCTTAAAGTCCACTCCATCCCGCTTCAGCCCCTCAAACATCCACAAGAGCGGGATATAGGTTTCCGTAATCGCCTCAAATAGCCACTCTTCCTCTAAGACGTAATCACTTTCGGGGTGACGGACAAAGGGTAAATGGGCATGGAGGACAAGGGCAAGGTAGCCAATAGACATAGGGGTCTTACTTTTGGATGAGGGGCGGTCAAGCAGAGGAGAATTGAAGGGTAGATTCTTTAAGCATTGCCAAGAAATTTAAGGCTCAGAACCTAGCCAGCTTTCCCCTCATCTTAGGCGGAAACGTCCATCTCTTATCGGTTGTGCCCCTAAATCTCCCCAGGCCTGAAGGGATAATCACATTCTGTAAACAGAGAGTTTCAAAATGCAGAATTTCTTAACTTCTATTTATTTCTATTCATGATTTCCAGTTTTCCTACCTCAAGATTTATCTATAAAAGTTAGGTCGGTTTTCAGCTAACGTTGCTGTATATTTGATGGATATGGATTTTCCCTTCACTATTTTCAATCAAGATTTATCCCAGGCCAGCTTTGAGCAATTCCGCCAGGCCGACCGTTTAGCCATTGACACAGAAACAATGGGGTTAAAGCCCAGTCGCGATCGGTTATGCCTCGTGCAAATTTGCGATCCCCAAGGGGAAGTGGCAGTGATTCGGATTGACCGGGGACAAACTCAAGCCCCCCTCTTAAAACACCTGCTCGAAGCCCCTGACAGTACAAAAGTGTTCCATTTTGCTCGCTTTGATCTGGGGATTTTGCAGCATCAACTAGGGATTAGGGTCGCGCCAATTTTCTGCACCAAAATTGCGAGCAAACTGGCCCGTACCTATAGCCCTCGCCACGGATTGAAAGAAGTGGTTTTAGAACTCACGGGAGTTGAATTAGACAAAAGCTCTCAGAGTTCCGATTGGGGTAATGCGGCAAATTTATCCGAATCCCAACTCCGTTATGCCGCTAATGATGTCCGCTATCTCCTCTCGGCCCAGGCCCAACTTCAGGCCATGCTCGCGCGGGAATGCCGTTGGAGTCTGGCCCAGGCCTGTTTTACCGCCTTACCCACCATCATCGAATTGGATTTAGCGGGTTTTGAGAATATCTTTGAACATTAATGCAGGAATGCTCGGCTTGGGGTCGGCCGATCAGCCTGGGACTACGATAATTTTTAGTTGTCCTATCCATTGAAAATATCTATTGGCAATTAAACAATCATTTGCTTAAACCTATGCATTACGCCCTAGGATACTGAATACAGCGATAGTGTCATTCGGCAGCACAGCGGCAAAACACCCGGTCACTTTCCGTAAACTGCTCCTGACTCCGACTCATCAACGTCTGTCAACCCCTTAAGTTTAAGCACTTCTCTGTCCATTCAGAGGGGCTTAGCGCGACCACAATGCTGTGAGGAGAACACACAATGGATCAAATCAATCCCCTAAGGGCCTGTAGTCTGCTCTTGATGAGTGGCAGTAGCCTTGTTTGGACAGGCCAGGCCTGGGCTGAATCGGCCCTACCCAACCCACCGCGTCAATCGGTGACCTTAACGACAATTGAGAGTCTAGCCCCCAATAGCAGCAGTATTCCCGCTCCTGTTGCACCATTACCTATAGCCAATCCAACTCAAGCCGACCTGCAAGCTCTGGGGCAGGTCACCTCTGTCTCCCAGCTCGCCGATGTGCAACCCACAGACTGGGCCTACCAGGCTTTAGCCTCTCTTGTGGAAAAATACGGCTGTATTGCTGGCTATCCCGATGGCACATTTCGGGGGAATCGGGCCGCAACTCGCTTTGAACTGGCCGCCGCCCTCAACGCCTGCTTAGATGTGGTCAGTGATCGGTTTGCCACCAAAGAAGATTTAGCAGCAGTCCGCCGTCTTCAGCAGGAATTTGCCACCGAACTCGCAACAATTCGCGGTCGCGTAGATAATGCTGAAGCCCGCATTGCCGCCTTGGAAGCCACCCAATTTTCCACCACAACTAAGCTCCAGGGTGAAGCGATCTTGGGTTTTGAAGCGGCTGGGGGAGGAAATCCAACCGGAAGTCAGCCCAATCCCATTGCGGTCTATCGCACCCGGCTGAACCTGGTTACCAGTTTTACGGGCCAAGATATGTTGATTACAGGCTTACAGGCCTTTAACTTCCAAGGCGCATTACTGGGCGGGGGCAGTGTCCAAAACACCCTATTTCCGGGTACGGTGCTCAATTCTGGGAGTACGAATCTTGGCTTTCAACCCCAATTTGCTGGCATTGACCCGAACAATTTGGCGAATAGTGGTGCTTATGGGCCAAATAGCCTCAACCTATATAAGTTGTTGTATATCTTTCCAGTTGTTAAATCCTTTACCAGCTTTGCCTTTGTTAAAGCCGAGACCACCGATGCCTTTCCGCAAATTATTCCCTGGGCCGGTGAGGGGCAAGGAGCTTTATCACGGTTTGCTGGGGTCAATCCCATTGTCCGCCTCACCACAGGTACATCTGGAATTGGTGTTCCCAGTGGTTTAGGGTTCATTTGGAATCCGAATAGCAAGGTTAACTTAACCGCTCTTTATGGAGTTGCGGGGGCTGCTAATCCAGGCCTGGTACCAACGGCTTTAGATGGCAGTGCGGGGACACCGCTGGGTTCTGGATTCTTTCCCAGTAACCAAAATAGTTTTATCGCGGCGGCCCAGGCCACCTTTAGCCCCCTCAAAACCCTAGACTTAGCCCTTAACTTTTCCTACTCACAACATGCAATTAATGTGTTGGGGACAGGCTTATCTTCCGGTGGGCTTTTGGGCTATGGGGGAGATGTGTTTTCAGTCCCCGGCCTACCCTATGGGGCGATTGGCAACTTAGCCCAGCGGGTGCAGATTTTTGGCGTGGGTGGAACTGGCACCTATCGAGTCACCCCCAACATTGCCCTGTCTGGTTATGCGGCGGGGATTTTTGTGAACACGATTGGCGGGACGAATACCTTAGCGGGGGGTGGGGCCCTACCCAGTCCAACCGCTGGGGCAGTTTATACCAGCTTTATGGGGGGTGTCCAATTTAGTGATGCCATTTTTGAGGGCAATACAGCGGCCCTAATCATCGGTCAGCCTCTCTATCTGGAATCCACCAGTGGAATTGCCAGTAGCCCGAATATTCCGGGGGTGTTTAGCCGGGCCCGCCCATTCCAGGTAGAAGCCTACTATCGCTTTCGGATTACTGACAACATTAGTGTCACCCCAGGAGCCTTTGTGATTTTTAACCCAGAGTTTAATAGCCTGAACGAAACTACCGCCGTTGGCCTAATTCGCTCCACCTTTACGTTCTAGGGGGCGGATTGAAGCCCTGGCAGCCTTACTGGGGATGAGCGGGCTAATCAAAGTAAAACAAAGTGACTACCTTATGCTGTTCCTCGGCAAACTCACAGGCCTGGAGCAGCGTATGGCTGTCATGAAAGGCAAAGCAAATCAGTTGTTGGCAACGACTAATAATTTCTTGGTTACAGAGCGCACTGGCTTCAGCGAGAGGAAGGTGATCGTTTTCTGGTTTCTCGACTAGGTGCATGACCTTATCCAACTGTTGCCGTGATTCGCGGGGTTGACGATCCATCCCTTGGGGTAAAACAACCGTGAGGAGATTGGGGTCTGCCCGCATGGCCCCCCGAATGACAGCCGCATTTGTCCCCATTGCTCCTGAGGTCATCAAGCGGTTTCCCGCTAAAACCATGGCATAACTCATCATTTCGATTAGGTGTTGATGGGTAATGGGAACATGGCGAGAACCGAGTAAGGCAATGCGTTTGGGCCCTGCTTGCTGGATTGTGGCTAATTCTTGGAGAAACTCATCAACACTGGGGCTATCAATAGCGGGAAGTCCGGTGGCCTGGGTCAAGGCAGTGAACTCAATCTAGTAGAAGAACGCCGCTATTCTAACATTTGCCTGGGACTGAGGGCGATCCCAATCCAGAGGAATTTGTTCCCGATATCTCCTTCAGGCTCCCTCTGGATGGAAGGGATAATGGACTTCAATGACAGTGTGAACATTGCCACGGGGGGAGTAATCCCCTTTGATCGTCATGGCTAAGGGGGCACAGGCTGCAACTAAATCATCCAGAATTTTATTTACCCCTTCCTCATGGGAAATATATTGATCCCGGTAGCTGTTGATGTAAAGCTTGAGGGCCTTGAGTTCCAAAACCCGTTGATCTGGAGTGTAGGTGAGGTGAATAGTCGCGAAATCGGGATAGCCAGAAAAAGGGCATTTACAGGTAAACTCCGGCAGGGTGATGTTAATTTGATAGGGACGACCAGGCCTGGGGTTGGGAAAGGTGGTGAGTTGTCCTGCGAGAATTTCGCGCTCGCCTGTTTTCAAGTCGGCCTGGAGATTGCTGGTCATTGGTTGTCCTAGAAAATGCTTACAAAAAAAGGGTCTAGTCTCTTTATCCTATCAATGCTGGTGAATCTGATTTTTAGACTGTCTCAGTTAGGGGAGGTCTGGCTCGGTGCGGTTGTTATGTATCAGTAATGGTCACGGGGAAGATCAAATTGGGGCCCGGATTCTGGAGGCATTACAGAAACTCGCCCCTGAGATTGAAACCACAGCTTTGCCCATTGTTGGCCTGGGAACCGCGTACCAAAACCTGGGGATTGCAATTGCTGGGCCAGTTGAGGTCATGCCTTCGGGGGGATTTATTTATCAAGATGGACGACAGTTATGGCGGGATCTACGGGCGGGTCTATTAGGACTGTTGGGTAAACAAGTTAGAGCCATCCAGGCCTGGGAGTCCGAAAACCAATCCTTAAAGACGCGGGGCATAATTCTAGCAGTGGGCGATATTGTTCCCTTGGGCCTGGCCGGGTTGAGTAGGAGTGACTATGGGTTTGTGGGTACGGCTAAATCTGAATATTACATCCGAGACGAAACCGGAAAACTTCTCTCCCATCGTTGGGGTCTGGGCTGGGCCGGCAGTGATTATTTACCTTGGGAGCAATGGTTGATGGCCCGACCGGGTTGTGTCGCGGTGTTTGCGCGGGATGAACTCACGCATCAGGTCTTAACTGGACTAGGAATTCGCTCCTTTAACTGCGGCAATCCGATGATGGATGAATTACCCTCGCCCGCTGCCCCCCGTGAATCCTATCCCCAGGCCCTGACCATCACCCTCTTGCCGGGTTCGCGTCCCCCAGAGGCCTATCAGAATTGGCAGCGAATTTTGGCGGCTATTCAGCAGTTCCCCAGTTATCAGCCAAATTGTTTATTTTTAGCGGCCATCAGTCCAGGCCTGGAGTTAGCGGAGATATTAAACCCATTGGTAAGCTTTGGCTGGAAAAAAATAGCCCGACCGGCCTGGTTAAAGATCGGAGATTCAGCAGCCTTAACATTCCAGCAAAACCAGGGTTATTTAGTCCTCACCCAGCAGGCCTATAGTGATTGTTTGCATCTGGGAGATCTGGCCATTGCCCAGGCCGGGACAGCCACGGAACAATGTGTTGGCCTGGGAAAACCCGTGATCACCTTTCCGGGACAAGGGCCGCAATTTACCCCCCTGTTTGCCCGCTGCCAGGCCCGCCTTTTAGGCATATCTGTACACCTAGTCGAAAATCCAACCGCCGTTATGCCGAAAATTATCGAGTTAAGAAACGATCACCCCCGCCTCGACCTTATCCGTCAGAATGGCCAACAACGCATGGGACAACCTGGAGCCGCCCAAAACATTGCCAACAGGATCTGTCAACTGCTCAACCCAAACCGAGATGGGATTTGATGGAGCCGACTTTACCCCGATCTATTCCCATTCAATCGTTCCTGGTGGCTTCGAGGTAATGTCATACACAACCCGATTCACCCCTGGGACTTCATTGACAATCCGATTGGAGATCGTTTCCAGTAATTCATAAGGCACCCGTGACCAGTCCGCTGTCATCCCATCTTCACTGGAGACTAAACGCAAGACAATCGGATAGGCATAGGTTCGTTGATCCCCCATCACCCCCACGGAACGAACCGGTAACAGTACCGCAAAGGCCTGCCAGAGATCATGGTAGGTTTCCGAGCGATTAATTTCTTGTCGAACAATTAGATCCGCATCCCGCAAAATATCCAACCGCTCTGGGGTAATCTCGCCAATAATCCGAATGGCTAAACCGGGGCCTGGGAACGGATGCCGCCGGACAATTTCATCGGGTAAACCCAACGACCGACCCACTTCCCGCACTTCATCCTTAAAGAGTTTCCGTAAGGGTTCAACCAACTTAAACCGCAGATTTGGGGGTAAGCCGCCGACATTGTGATGACTCTTAATTTTAACGGCTACCCGTTCCCCAGTCTTGGGATCAATATTGGTATTGGCCGACTCAATCACATCAGGATAAAGCGTCCCTTGGGCTAAATAGTCAAACGGCCCCAGGCGATTAGACTCTTCCTCAAATACTTGGATAAATTCATGACCAATCCGGCGGCGTTTTTCTTCGGGATCCGTAACTCCCACGACTTGGGCTAAAAACCGTTCCCTGGCATTAACATAGACCACCGGAATATGAAACTGCTCTTGAAAGAGTTTAACTAAACGCTCCGGCTCATATTTGCGCATGAAGCCCTGGTCAATAAACATACAGGTGAGTTGGTCCCCGATGGCTCGATGGAGTAAAAAGGCCAATGTGGACGAATCAACTCCCCCGGAGAGGGCCAGCAAAACCCGTTTATCCCCCACTTTGGCTCGGACTTCCCGAATGGCTTCATCCACAAAGGCCGCCGTTGTCCAAGTCGGTTCACAGCCACAAATGTGATAGACAAAGTTGCGAATCAGGGCCTGGCCACCGATGGAATGGACTACTTCTGGATGAAATTGCACCCCATAAAACTGACGCTGATCATCGGCAATGGCCGCACAGGGAGTATTGGTTGTATGGGCGAGAGTCTTGAAGCCACCGGGTAGTTGTGTCACCGAATCCCCATGACTCATCCACATGGTTGCGGTGTTTTCAACATTCGTGAGGAGGTCTGTGGGGTCGTCAATCAGGAGAGAGGCTTTACCATATTCGCCGCGACTGGCCCGTTCAACTTCTCCCCCCAACTGCTTGACCATCAACTGCATCCCATAGCAGACTCCAAGCACTGGAATTCCTAACTCCCAGATTTCTGGGTCGCAAGCTGGGGCCTGGTCATCATAGACGGAGTTGGGGCCACCAGAGAGAATAATTCCCTTAGGCGCTATTTGCCGGAGTTGGGCCGCCGTAGTCCGATAGGAAACCACTTCTGAATAGACGCTTGTTTCCCGGATCCGCCGCGCAATCAATTCCGAATATTGGGATCCAAAATCGAGGATGACAATCATCTGCCGATTCAGAGCCTCGAGCATGGTACTGGTGTCGAGGGGAGCCGGAGTGGTTGTGGTCAGTTCGGTGGTAGTAGGCTGGCTCAAGGGAAGATTCCTTTGGGATAAACGATGCCATAGCAAGGGGCTAAGGTCATACAGGTATGCTTACTAGCTTAGGAGATCTCCCTGGTAGTTCGCATCCAGAGGCAGCCAGCCTAATCCTTCAATTTGCTCCCCACAGCCTTGCCAACTCAGGCCCCGACTCTTCCCCTTCACAATTGCGAGGTTAGCAACAGGGAGTCCCCGTCCGATTAGTTAACAACTCCGTTAATGGGCGGGAACTGGCACTTGCAGATCACTGTCAGATTGATGGTTATCATTGCCATTGCGGGGTTGAATGACTCCGTAGCCGCCATGATTACGCTCATAAATGACATTGATCTCGCCTGTTTCAGCATTACGGAAGACGTAAAAATCATGGTCAACCATTTCCAATTGCTCCAGGGCTGCCTCAACCGTCATCGCTGGCATGGCAAAGTATTTCACCCGAACAACTTCCTGGGGCAATTCTGGAGCGCGATCCCCCAACAGGTCTGGAACTAACTTGGGATTTTCAATTTCTGGGACTTCGTGAGTGCGGGACTTATCTTGGCGTTTTTCTTTCAGCTTCCGTAACTTTCGGTACACTTTGTCGGCGACCAAATCTACACTGGCATAGAGGTTATCGCTGCTCTCTTCTGCCCGGATAATTGAGCCGTTGACATAGATCGTCACTTCCGCGGTTTGATTCGTGGTAATCCGCGGGTTGCGCGCAACTGAAAGGTGGACATCAATTTCTTGGGTAATATTTTGAAAGTGGCCTGCGGCCCGTTCTAACTTCTGTTCGACATAACTGCGGATGGCATCTGTGATATCAATGTTTTTACCGTGGATCACAAGTTGCATAAAGGTTGCCTCCGTTCCTGACCGATACGATCACCGTAACACTTTCGTATTGGGGATAACATTACTTTTGGGGCGAGTTAACGATATTTTGCTTTCCGTGACAATTCTTTGCTCTGAAACTGGATGTAACTCTTGACAGCACTTTCTCATCCACCCCACAATCGCAACCCCTGCTATCTCTACCAGGCCCCCCTGATCCCCTACTCCCAGGCCTGGACTGTTCAAAAACAGTTAGTTGCCGCCCGACACACCCACCCAGCCCTCCCTGATGCATTAATTCTCTGCCAACATCCCCCCGTCTATACCCTCGGACAAGGGGCCACCTTGGAGCATCTGAATTTTGATCCCCAATCTCCCCCAGCCCCCTTATATCGAATCGAGCGCGGCGGTGAAGTCACCCATCATTGCCCCGGCCAGGTGATTCTCTACCCAATTCTGAATTTACGGCGTTATCAGATGGATCTGCATTGGTATTTACGACAACTCGAAGAAATTGTCATGCAAGCCCTGGCTCCGTTTGAGATTTGGGGAGAACGCTGGCCGGGGATGACGGGAGTTTGGGTCGAGGGATACAAAGTGGCGGCCATTGGGATTAAAGTCAGTCGTTGGATCACGATGCATGGCCTGGCGGTGAATGTCACGGCTGATTTATCTGGGTTCCAGGCCATTGTTCCCTGCGGAATTAGCCAATATCCGGTCGGAAATGTGACGCAATTTGTCCCAGAGATCACTATTGATCAGTTTCAAGCCGCTCTCCTTCAGGCCACAGCCGCTCTCTTTCGGTTCAGATTTCAGCCCCAACCCTGGCCCCAAACAGACTGCGATCACGTTAACCTGAGTTGCCAAAATAAAACGTAACAAAATTCTAAAACGAGCAAACCCAGGCCTGGTAAAGACTTCAAAGACGAGAGCAATTTTTATAGGCTAAGTCCCATAAATTTAAGGATCATTTCACAAGATTTAAGGTAAGAATCGGCAACTTTCGGGGCAGAATCAAAGTCTAAAGAAGCGTAGGCCACATTTTTGTCCGTGAAATCCCCTTATAACACTTAGGTAAATTCCCTTTCCTTGCAACTTCACATCCGCTCGGTACGGTAATACCGCCATCAACCCACCCCCTGCTACCCCAAGTCGTCAGGTATCCTACACATATAAACTCATACTGACTTCGAGATAAATTGCCCCCCTGAGCTTGGCTTGCTCTCTAAAAGTTTTTTCCTTGTCCCTATACCCCCGGACTCCCTATGACAAAGACAACTAGCACCCCCCCCTCCTTACCGCTGAATACTGATATGGTGCGCACCTACCTCCATGAAATTGGCCGTGTGCCGTTGTTAACCCATGAGCAAGAAATCATCCTCGGCAAACAAGTCCAACAACTAATGCGGCTCCGAGATCTGGAAGAAACCCTGACGACCGAATTGGGGCGTGAACCTACCCTGGCAGAACTGGCCACCGTCGCGGAAATGCCCCCAGAGAAACTCAACTTGGCTTTACGCAAAGGGCAACGGGCCAAACAAAAAATGATTGAGGCTAACTTACGGTTGGTGGTTTCGGTGGCCAAAAAGTACCAGAAACGGAATCTGGAGCTTTTAGATCTAATTCAAGAAGGAACCCTTGGCCTGGAGCGGGGCGTGGAAAAATTTGATCCGACTCGGGGTTATAAGTTCTCAACCTATGCCTATTGGTGGATTCGCCAGGCCATTACGCGGGCCATTGCCCAACAAGCCCGAACGATTCGGCTACCGATTCACATCACCGAAAAGCTGAACAAGATCAAACGGACGCAGCGGGAATTGTCCCAAGGGTTAGGTCGCAGTGCCACCCCGGCCGAAATTGCCCAGGCCCTAGAGTTAGAACCGGCTCAAATTCGGGAATATCTAACCTTGTCACGGCAACCCATTTCCTTAGATCTCCGAGTTGGGGATAACCAAGACACTGAATTGGGAGAACTCTTGGAAGACGAAGGCCCCTCACCGGAGCAATTCACCGCCGGAGAAGCCCTCCGAGACGATATGCACCATTGGTTAGCGGAACTCTCACCCCAACAACGGCAGGTCTTAAGTTTGCGCTATGGCCTTTCCGATGGGCAGGAGCTTTCTTTGGCCAAGGTCGGGGAACAACTCAGCCTTAGTCGCGAACGGGTGCGCCAATTAGAACGGCAAGCTTTGGATCATCTGCGGCGGCGGCGGCATCAAATGCGGGAATACCTGGCCAGCTAGGGTTGGTGTTGATGTCTATCACGGCGGAAACGTGGATCACAGGCCTGGGCCTGGAACCCCATCCAGAAGGGGGCTATTTTCGGGAAACCTATCGCGCAACGGGGATTATTCCAGGCCAGGCCTTACCGCCTAATTTTGCTGGTGGAGATCGTAATTATGGAACCGCCATTTACTTCTTGCTCCAGTCGGGACAGTTTTCAGCCTTACACCGCATCCAAGCCGATGAAGTGTGGCATTTTTACGCGGGATCAGGATTAACCGTGGTGGTAATTTCCCCAGAAGGAGAGCGGACTGATTTACATTTAGGCGCGGATATAGATCAAGGGCAACAGTTCCAGGCCTGGGTTCCAGCGGGGGCTTGGTTTGGGGCCTATGTGAATGAACCGGAGAGTTATAGCTTGGTGGGTTGTACGGTTGCACCCGGATTTGATTTTCGCGATTTCGAGATGGGTGAGCGGAACAAATTACTAGCCGCATTTCCCCACCATCAAGACCTGATTACTTGCCTGACTCACCCCTAAGCCAATCGAAAATCTTGCTCAAGAGATAATTGATTGACTGGAGAATTACTGATGCCCTAAGGCCAAACCTACAACCAACATTCCCAAAACTAAAAAGGGTTGGGCACTGGCCTGGTATTTAACATCGTTCTTGAGGGGATCACGGAGGAAGTACATATCCTGAAAAGTAATTTGGGGAATAATCAGCAAGATCAAAATAACGGCATAGAGGTTTTGTTGAATACTGATCAGATAGCCCGCAATGCCAGCTTGAAAAATATCAATCATCAACACACAAATCCAAGCCGCAGTCCCAATCCCAAACATCACAGGCAAGGAGGCCAACCCTAGTTTCTGATCCCCTTCGACACTCTTAAAGTCATTGACAATCGCGATCCCCAGGCCAGCCAGACTATAAAACAAGGTCAAGACAATCAGGGTCGGGTTTAATTCCCCAAACAGAGCATGACCTGCCCACCAGGGTAAGGCAATGTAACTCGCACCTAAGGCATAATTTCCTAGCCAACCATTTTTCTTTAGTTTTAGGGGAGGGGCTGAGTAAATATAGGCTAAAAATCCCCCCAACAATGCCGTTAAGGTGACTGGAAATTGTCCATGACCTGCCCACACATCCAGCAAAACCGCCAAACTCAGACCCGCCACCACCAGGATAATAATTTGCGCTTTGACCTGCCCCAAAGAAATAGCCCCAGAGGGAATTGGGCGATAGGGTTCATTAATTGCGTCAATGTCGCGGTCGTAGTAGTCATTTAGGGTTTGGGTATAGCCGGCCATTAACGGCCCCGACAGGAGCATACAGGTAGCTGCTTTTAAGACATCCTCCACACTCCAGGTAAACCCACCGGAAGAGGCTGCTCCACAAACCACCCCCCAAATCAAGGGGATCCAGGTGATTGGCTTCATCAGTTGGAGGCGAATTTTCCAAAGGTTGGTTTCCCCGGCCTGGGCCCCTTTCATACCTAAAAGTTGACGGGCGGCCGCAGTCGGATCGTCTGAGGTCGAAGCCGGTGAGGGTTCAGGGGTAACGGGCGGGATTCCAGGTTCTGACATATTGGCGGATGGATGGGGGTGTGGGGGTAGTCCTTCCCATAATTTACATGGCGGATGCTCTATTGGGACGAGAAATTCCCCATCTTGGCCCAGATTTATCTATCACCCTCCCCTCATGCTTAGGGATTGCAATAGGGGCATTGTCCGGGATCCGCAACTTCCAGGCCCAATGGGTACAACCGGGACTCTTGAAAATGGCACTGTTGACAGCGATAAATCCCCACTCTTGGTAATGGAGTCGGTAAACTACACCAACTACAGGGCAGGCCGGGTTGAGTTTCTTTTAGGGTAAAACCAGGAAGTTCACAGCGCGGGCAAGGACTTTGAATGGCTGTTAAAAGATTTTGGGTGGCCTGGGCAATGACCTGCATTCGGGTGGGGTTAAACATGGCTCGCATATCTGTTTCCAGGTGAACCGTTCCAGTTTGGGAGTAGTTCAGAGCGTCTTGCAGGGTTGTCTCTAAAGCTTCCACAGTGGTGATTCCTTTCCAGATTGGATCGCCTGGTGCGGGCTGGGCCTGGGGCATCACAATTAGTCCGTGGGTAGGAAAGCCAACTTTTTCAGCAAAGGCCAAGGCGGACTCAAAGGTAGAAACCGACTGATGAGCAAAATTGGTGTCAACAGACCAAACTTCTCCGATTAATTCCAGATGATTAGCTCGATCAATCAGGATCACCAGTTCATGGTTGGCTGGCAGCATGGGCATCTGGGGATGGGGGCCAAAACTGCCTTCACTGGCTAGGGCTAAATCACCACCGGCCTGGCTAAGGGCTAATTCAGCTTTTTGGCGGGCTGTTGTCAGGGGAGACGATTGGCGCGGCTTTTCCCGACTAAAGGTTCCCAAGCAATCCGAGTCAAATTCCGGTGACACAGTAAGGGTGATCCCCGCCTCAGCTAAAATAGGCCCAATAACTTGTTCTTTCTGGTGTTTGGTTCCTAACACTGCAACCCGGCCAGCAAAAAAAGACATAAATCTCTGGGAGTTAAGAGCAACGATCTAGACCTAAACCCTTCTTTGTCAGGGATAGGCCTGTACTTAAGGATAAATCCAAGCTTTTGTGGACATCCGCCGATCAATTAAATCCATCCTCAATTATTCTTCCCTAAAGGTTGACAAAAGCGGCCCAAGTTTGAAATGATAAACGATGCTTAATCAATAGTTCATGCGGGTATAGCTCAGTGGTAGAGCGCAACCTTGCCAAGGTTGATGTCGCGCGTTCGAATCGCGTTACCCGCTTTATATCGCCAATCCTTTGATAGTATCTTTAGTTAAAAATTAGTCACTGTCTGCTTAGAACTCTAATCTTGGCCTCTTTAGTTGCTGGCAATAGGTATGTACCTGAGCTAGAAAGTCTGCTATTTCTAAAAGAAAACTTGGCGACTATCCCTATGACTGAGCAGTGCAAGGAACCAAAAGCCCTCCCTTATCCGAAATTATTGCTCTATGCAGCTGGGGTGGGCCTTGTCGGTGGATTCCTGGCAACTTTATTTTATTTAGCGATGAAACTGGGGTTCTCACTGTTATGGAATGAATTACCTGGGCGGGCGATTTTGCCAAACTGGGATCAACTTCGTTATCGAGTCTGGATCATTACCGGAATTGGCGGCTTACTGGTGGGACTAATTGTTAAATATTTGGGGGCGGCTGGGGGGCTAGCGGGGGCGGTCAAAGAACTTCATAAATATGGCAAATTAGATTACACAAAACTTCCGGGTACAGCATTGGCTTCTTGGCTATCTTTGACCGTCGGAAGTAGTGCTGGGCCAGAAAGTCCTCTAATTGACATTAATGGGGGGGTGGGGAGTTGGATTGCTGACCGCCTTAAACTATCTACTCGAGATGCCCGGATTCTCACCTTTTGTGGCATGGGTGCAGGCATGGGTGTCTTCTTCTCAGCCCCCTTGGGAGCAGCCCTCTTTGTTTTAGAAATTCCCCATCGGCGGGGCCTGGAGTTTTTTGAAGCAATTATTCCTACCTTAATGTCCGCTTTCATGGGTTTTGCCGTTTTTCGTTGTGCTACAGGTGTAACCTTTGGAGGCATTTACAGTTTTCCACCCTATGAACAATTGCGTCCTATAGACATTGGCTCGGCCGTACTTTTAGGCGTGGTTGGGGCTGGAGTTGGTTTACTATTTTTGGGAATTGATATTGTCGTCCAACGCTTGGTCTATCCGTTACGCAAGCGCCCTTTATTACTTATTACCTTAGGGGGATTAGCCTTTGGTCTGATTGCGATGGCTTTTCCGATTACCCTGTTCTATGGTGAGGCCCAAATCCAAGAAATTCTTGATACGGGGATGCGCTATAGTTCTTGGCTTTTGTTTTTAATTGCAATCATGAAGATGCTGGCCTTGAGCTTATCCCTACAGTCTGGGTTTAAGGGTGGAGTTGTCTTTCCAGTTTTTTTTGTCGGGGCCTGCGTGGGCATGGGGGTACATCAACTAATACCGGGAATTCCTCTGTCCGTAGCCCTAGTTTGCATGATGGCGGCGATTGGAGTGTCAATCGTAAATGCTCCCATGAGTATGATCATGATCTTGAGCACCATTTCCCACACCAGTATTACCCCCCTGATTACAACTGCAACTCTCACTAGTTTCATTCTGACTCAGGAGTTTTCTATTGTCCCGACTCAACAGTGCCGTCAAGATTTGAACTAGTAGGAGGGTTGCGCATCCCTAAGGACACTCATCAGGAACGGCACTACCACCACTAGTGGGGGAAACCTTTAGGACTGTGGCAGTGGTCGTTGCGAGAAGAGCCGATGTATTAGCATTAGCACAGCCTGTAAACGCTGAGAGACCAGCCTCCTTAGGAGTGACCTTATATTCTCCCAAAATAGATGTATTTTCCGTAATGGCAAAGAGGTACTGCGGGGTCTCGCTAGGGACATTAATTTCTAGTAGAGCCATACTTGGGGCAAAGGTTGCATTGCTTAAGCGGTAGGTTTGTTGAGCGCGGTTAACGGCTCCAATATTACTCTGGGCTTGACTTTCTTTGGCTCGGTTAGACATGGATAGCATGGAAGGTAAGGCAATGGCTGCTAAAATTCCGATAATAATTACCACTGTTAAGAGTTCAATCAAAGTAAAACCCGTCTCGGAATTTAAATAACTTCGCAATAGAATAGTTTTAAGCTGTAGATATGAAGATTTCATTCCTAAGTCCCCCGACGATGACTTTATAGTTCCCCATCGTTGCAATAAAATTTCACTATGCTCTCAGCTTGGTCTTGAACTCATTTCTGAGTAGGTGGGTAGGGATTTTTTGTGAAACTGTCTGAGCTACGTCACCAGGCCAGCAAAGGAGATTTAGGAGCAATTACCCTACTTTTGAACCAAGCCCTAAGTCACAAAGGAATTAAGGTTAGTCCAACTCTAAATTCGACCATTACTCCCCCTAGTCTCATCTTAACTCTCCAGGCAGACGTTCCCCCAGAGGCCAGTAGTAGCTTGACGTTGATTGGTCGAGAGTTGTTGGCCTGGCCGAACCTACCTATGAACACTTTGGTGATGCGGGCAATCCATCCAGGCCAGGCAGAGGAGATTTGGGATTATCACTGGGATTTAAGAGAGCCGGAAGCCTTAACCAATTTAGCCAAATCAGGCCAGCCCAGGCCCAAAATCTTGCCATCCCAATCATCATTGGTTCCCCAGGCCCAGTTAGACCCCCCACCGACTGCAGCAGTTGGGATCCCAATTCAACGGTTAGATGCCCAGGCCTGGAAAAGTATCGGCATTGGCGCAGTCTTGGCATTAATTCTGATTACTTTGCCATTTTTAACCGTTCTGTTTACTCCTTTAATTACCCTCGTTCATGAGCTAGGCCATGCCGCCTGTGGTTGGGTCTTTGGCTATCCGGCCATTCCATCCTTTGACTTTATCTATGGGGGTGGAATTACGATTCATGGGAGTCGCTGGTCATTGTTGCTCTGGGCTATTTATGGGGGGTTGGGGTATCTGGCCTGGTTGTATCGTCACAATCGCTTGACCCTGATTTGCCTGGGAATCTTTACGATGCTTTACACAGTGTCGGCCTTCAGTCCAATTCACCAAGCTCTGTTCGTGGCGATGGGACATGGCTTTGAATTGTTGTTTGCGGGCATTTTTTTATATCGAGCTTTGAGTGGCTTTGGCTGCCGATATCCCCTAGAGCGACCGCTGTATGCAATGGCTGGCCTCTTTATTATCTTCTATGATTTGCGATTTGCCTGGCGATTAATCTTTGATCCGATTGAGCAGGCCGTTTATCGAGAGGGAAAGGGTGGCTTGCTAGACCATGATTTTATCCGATTATCCCAAGAATTTTTTCAGGTTGATTTAGCCATTGTGGTGGGTTTATTTTGGTGGCTCGTTCTTTTAACACCCGTGTTTATTGTTTGGCTCTATCGTTACCGTCAATTAATGCGGTTTGCCTTTGTACGTCTTTTTTTAGTCAGATCTGATTGATAACGATTGTCGTTTCTAAATTTTTATCAGTCAAAATAGTCTGGGTGACGCTATACTAATCAGTCTCTAGTCAATCTTAAATGAGTCGAATGATCTTAACGTGAACGATTATTTTGCAACTGTAGCTCGGGGATTAGAAACCTTGGCCGCTCAGGAGTTGGAGCAATTAGGAGCCGACCATGTTCAACCTGGCTTCTGTGGGGTATCATTTACAGGAGATCGGAAGTTACTCTACCGGGTTAATATCTGGGCCAGAATTCCCTTCCGGATTTTGGTTAAACTCTATGAATTTCCCTGTCAAGATGCAGATGAACTTTTTCAGGGGATCCAAAAAATTGATTGGTCAGACTATCTCACGCCCGATTTGACCTTGGCTGTTAAGGCCACTGGCAAAAGTGCACGCCTGAACCATAGCCATTTCACCGCAATCCAGGCCAAGACCGCCATTGTCAAACAGCAGCAAGCTCACTTTAATGATCGCTCCGATGTGGATGCCAAATCACCGGATGTCCAGGTAAGTATCCATATTGAAGCGGATATTTGTACCGTTAGCCTCGATAGTTCCGGGGAAAGTTTGCATCGACGGGGCTATAGACCAGCAGTGGGAGCCGCACCCCTAAAAGAGTCTTTAGCCGCAGCCTTAATTCAACTGTCTGAATGGCAACCTGAGCAGATGTTTTATGATCCCTTGTGTGGTTCAGGAACCTTACCTTTGGAGGCCTGTCTCCGAGCCTTAAACATCGCCCCAGGCCTGTATCGGGAAAAATTTGCCTTTGAAACTTGGCTGGATGCTGACATTCCTCTATTAGAACGACTGATTCGTGAGGCAGAAGCAAGTCAAAAAGATCGTTTAGTCGCACCAATTTGGGGAAGTGATGAAGATCAAGCGGTGATTCACCAGGCCCAAGCCAATGCTACCCAAGCAGAAATTGCTAATTATGTTTATTTTTCTGTCACTGAACTAGAAGATGTCGCCCCGCCCATAGATAGTGGTGTTGTCTTTTGTAATCCGCCCTATGGTGAACGGTTGGGGCAAGATATTGATTTAGGCGCGTTTTATCAACGATTAGGCCATGTTCTTAAGTCCCGATTTAAGGGGTGGACGGCGTTTATCTTGAGTGGAAATAAAGAGTTATCTCAGTCCATTGGCTTAAAGTCGGCTCAACGCTTTGCGGTCTACAATGGAACAATCCCTTGTCAGTTACTAAAATATGAGTTGTATTGAGTGAAAGTGCTTCTAATTTTATTGGGTTGTGTAATTTCAAGCTATTTATGAATCACCTGTTGAATAGCTTGTTCTAATTGAACTTTTTCGAGGCTAGTAATCACAAACACCTCTTGGACAGACGTTCCTTTACGAGCGATTAGTTTGAATCCACCTAGAATGGGCACAGAAACCCTTAACGTTAATTGAGGTGAACGCCCTCCACCTGGGCTAATGACGGCGGGAGTCAGGGTGGTAATTCCATCCATGGTTGCTAATCGCTCTAGAGTGGCAATTAAACCTTCAATATGGGTGGAGTGGTTGAGGACAACTCGGCCTTTGGGAGGGGGAGGCTTTTTACGTCCGGGTGCCATTACCTTAATCCTGGGAATCTTGGGGGGAAATAGATTTTGGCTGCAACAAGAGTTGAATTCCCAGGCCAATCAATCCCAAGGCGGCTAGGGCAAATATCCCCGTGGCCATGGTTGAGAGACCTACCACTAGAGTGCGAATTGCCACCGAGAGACTTTGGGCAATTTGGCTTTGGGTATGCAAGGGATGGGTAGCAAAACTGGAGGCAATGGCCTGGGTGAGACGGTAAAGCAAAATACCCAACGTTCCAGCCACTAAGGCTCCAGTTAGACAGCGCAGGGGAGTCGTTGTTTCAGTCGGGCTGGCCATCACAAACCTGGGCAAAGGTTTCTAGCTTACAATAACTTACTATGAAAAGTATTCCTACCCTAGCATTCCCAGGCCAGTTTTAGGCTCATCCCTTGCCTCTAATGGAAATTACCTCAGTCGTTCTCAAAAATTTTAAGATTCACCAAGATCAACGCTTTGAGTTTCGGCCAGGAATCAATGCCATTTGTGGTGAAAACGGAGCCGGTAAAACCAGCATTATTGAAGCCGTGGCCTGGGTGTTGTTTGATTACAGTAGTTACAACAAGGCGGATCTAATTCGGAATGGAACGAAGAGTGCCCAGGCCTGGGTCAATTTTATTTCTAGCTATGACGAGCGGCCCTATCGGATTCAACGCTGTACCACCAAAGGCTATGAAATTTATGATCCACAACTGCAGCAAAACCTTGGCTTAAAAAATAGGGAGGATATTGCTCGCTGGCTTCGGCAACAATTGGGGATCACAGGGGATCTTGCCCTGAGCAACTTATTTTCGGAAATGATTGGCATTCCCCAAGGCACATTTACCGCTGACTTTTTGAAAAATCCAGAAGGACGTAAAAAAGTCTTTGACCCAATTTTACGAGTGGATGATTATAAAAATGCCTATCAAAAGGCTCTTGATCTCGAAAAGTATAGCCAGGCCCAGTTACAACGCAGCCAGCAACAGTTGGCCCTCTATGAACAACAATTAGCGGATTGGGACAGCCTCAAACAACAAGCCCAGGCCTTACAGGAAATAACGACTGCCCAAGAGCAGCAACTCACCCAATTGACCCAACATCGGCAAAGCCTAGAAAGCCAAGCTCAACAACTCCAAACCCAGGCCACACGTCTGCGAACCCTCACCCAAGACTATCAATATCTGCAACTAGAACTGGCTAATATCCAAACCCAACTCCAGCAGCAAAACGGCCAAGTTACCGCCGCCGAAGCCGCCCAACACCTCTGCAAAAAACACCTCCCGGCTTACCAGGCCTGCCTTGAACTGAGCGCAACCTTGCAAACCCTAGAGCAACAACTCCAAGACCGGCCCCAACTAGAACAACAAGCCCACCAGATCCAGGCCCAACAGCAGCAAGCCACCATCCAACTCAGCCAACTGGAACTACAACTCAGCCAACTCACGGCGGCCCAGACTCAAATTGCAGTGTTAGAACCGCTCCTGCCTCAGCAACAAACCCTAGAAGCTAACTTACAGGCCATTCAACTGGAACTCACCACACTCCAACAAGCCGAAGCGGACTACCAAGAACTATCAGCCACCCAGGCCAAAATCCAAAACACCTTAGCCACCTTAGACCAAGAAATTACCGCCTTAGAAGCCTTGAGAGTCATCGTGACTAGACTGCCTGAGCTTGAGGCCCATTCCCAACAACTCAACCAGCACCAACAAGAACGGAAACTGAGTCAAACGGTTCTGAATCAGTTAACCACCCTAGCTACCTTTGCCCAAACCCAACGGGTCGAACTGGAAGAGCTGAACACCACCGCCCAAGCCTATCTCCAGGCCTGGCCCGACTCATTACTGGGGAAAAGCATTGTTGAACAAGCTCTCAGCCAAGGCCTCAGCCAATTCCAAGACCTTGATCATCAACTCCAGGAACTCACCGGCGGATTTCGAGCCCAATCAGACTCTGCCAGCGTGGAAGATGCTTTAGCCCAGATTCAAGCCCAACTCCACACAGCCCGCCAAGCCCAACTCCAATTGGCCACTCTCCCCGGCAAACAAGAACAACAGTGCCATTATCAAGCCCAACTCGCCGCCCTGGACAACCAACTGCGAAAAATCCAAGCCCGTCTAGCCCAACTCCCCGACCTGGAAAGCCAAGCCCAAGTTTTAAGGGAAGAACTAGATGGCCTGGGAAACCCCCGCGCCCAAATCAAGCATCTGCAACAATCCTTAGGAGCAAAACCCCAATTAGAACAGGCCTACGAGCAGCAACAGGCCATGATTGCGGATTTTCAAGATCAATCTAACAAACTGGCCACTGCCCTAAACCGCTTAAACCAACTCGAACAACAACGACAAACCTATCAACAGCAGTATCAGCTCCATCAACCCGGCTCACAAATTTATTTACAGCACCTCAACCTGGCCCAACAGGTGACAGTCCTCCAAAGCCAACTCGAAGATATCCAGTCTCAGCAGACCCAACTATCTGAAAAGGCCGCCGTTTTGAACCAGGAACTAACCCAGGCCCAGGCCACCTATGATCCGACTGAACTGGACAGGATCACTCGTGAAATTAACCAGGCCGAGAGCCAAATCAATCAACTTTTAGGCAGCTTACCCCTGCAACAGACCCAGCTCACCCAACTGCAAACTGAACTAGCCGCCCGCTCTGCTATCTATGATCGTTGGCAAGAACAACAAACCGAGTCCGACCGCCAAATCCAGATTGATCAATTTATTCAAACCAGTCGGCAAATTTTTAATCAAAGTGGGCCGCGCATCACCCAATACTACATGAGCAGCATTGTCCAAGTGGCGGATCAGTTATTTCGAGAATTACTCAATCGCCCTGATGTCGCCCTGGCCTGGACAGAAGACTATGAAATTCGCGTCCAAGAAGAAGGACATTGGCGCGGCTTCAAGAGTTTATCCGGTGGGGAGCAAATGTGTGGGGCCCTGGCGATTCGCTTGGCTTTGCTGAAGGTTTTAGTGGAAATTGATATTGCCTTTTTTGATGAGCCAACAACCAATATGGATACCCAGCGCCGCTCTCAACTGGCAACGGCCTTAGGTAACCTGAGAAGTTTTCATCAACTCTTTGTGATTAGTCATGATGATGCCTTTGAGCAGATGACGGAAAATATTATTCGGGTCAGCCGTTCTAGTTAGTGAAGATTTGTGAATGGGTTAGCTCATCTGCGGCTTCAAGGAGCAATCAAAAAGGTGTAAAGACTAAACAATACTAATAATCCAAAAATCGCCGTAGCCCAATAGGGTGCGCGTCCCCAAAAGACCAGGCCTGGACTCCCCAAACAACGAGCCTGTTCAACATCAATCCAGGGAACTTCGCTACGCCGCCACCACCCCTGCACCTCAATTTGGCGATCTCCCCAGGCCCCAAACGGACTTCTCCACAGATGGCTGAATGGCCCCCACCACCCCAAAGCCCGCAGTTGCCAAAGCCCGACTTCTGTTTCTAGCCACAGCCCTTGGCCTAAGCCATGCTCTAAACCCCGCATCCGTAATAACCGCCCCGTCAACTTTAGCGGCACACTATCTAAGGGCAAAGCAATGGGGCTTTCAATCAGGGGTTTTAGTAACTGGGGATCAGTAACAGGCGTGGTAATTTCTGGATAATAGGCGTTAATCCGTAACAAAATTCCCAGGCCCAGCCCCAAACTTCCCCAACCCCAGAGCATGAGATTCAAATTGGCAAACCACCAAAACTTAATTCCAATTGCCCCGGTGCGTAAGGCAAACTCTCCCCCCCGCCACACCAAAATGGCTAGAAATAATCCCAGGAATAAGCCCCAAACTGGAGTTAACTGTCGCCAAAATTGCCGTTGTCCTGTCCAGGCTTGGGACTGCTCACCAAACTCAAATTGGGGTTTTAATTGCCACTTTTGGGCGTAGATACTCAGGGCCTGGAGCCGGATACCCAAAAAGCGATGAGAGTGAAACAAGCTAAACCAATCTTTAAGGGGATTTTGCCGCTCCCAGGCCGTCAGCTTGACCCAATCTCGCGACTGGGGTGGAAACTGGAGACTCCCATAGGTGATCGCCGCAGCGGCATGAACGGGAAAAACCAAGCTCAACGACTCAAATAGGGGTGAAACCTCTCTTGTCTGATACACCACCTCTGCCATGGCCTGACTGAGATGAATCAGGGCCTGGCTTAAGCCATTGGGATGGCCTGTAAAGGCGGCCGTCGCCCGATCTGTGAAGTAGAACCGAACCCGCGCGGCTGGAGCAATGATTTTTTCCAAAAGCCAGACCAGGCCATAGGCCAAGGCCGTTGTGACACAGCCGCAGCCATAAATAAGCCGATTTAAGAATATTAGCCCCGCATCAACTTGACGGTCTTGGTGCTGACGGTTAAGGCATTCCAAGCGGTGGGCAAAATAGTTCCCACATTGGGCAGTGGTTTGATAAAGCTCATAGATGAGTTGCCGCACAAAAACCATTGGCCCCAGCAACAGATTATAGCCTCGCCGGAGTTGGATGATTTCAGCACTGATGAGGATGGCAATTTCATCGGCGGCCAAAGCCGTTAGTAGCCCCTGACTGATCACCACCCAACGCCGCAAGTGTCCAAAACTAAAAATTAAGGGAACAGCAGTGGGTAAAAACCCTAGTTGCGGCTTCGGCTGAAACCCAGACCAGGCCCAGCGGCCCCAAAACTTGATACTTTCTGGGCTGTAGGTATTTAAGGTAATTAAATCCAATGGCTTGAGTGAGAACTTCCAACGCAGGAGTTGTACCCAGGCCCAGGGATAACCGACCCCAATCACTAGGGCCAAAACCCCCGTCAAAAACCAGGCCATAGCCCAGGCCCAGGCATCGAGACTATACCAAGCACTGAAAAAGTTGATGAGTGGCTGAACAATGATGATCCGATTCAACCAGGCCCCGCCCATCCACAAAACCCCTAAACAGGCCATCTGCGTCACCCAGAGTCGCCAGGGAGAAACTTGCCGCAACACTTGTCCAGAAATAGCCCGTTCCAAGATTGGGGTTGGAGCCAGAACTGTGGGAAGAGCTAGGGATTGGGAGAGTTCCGCTTTGCGCTGGAGAATCGGGCGGGCTTTTTCGACCCAATCGCGCACCTTGGCCTGGGGCAGTTCTGCCAAGTGATCACAGAGGGCCAAGGCCTGAGGAAATTCACCAACCGCCGCATAGGCCTGGATGAGATGGAGTTGCGCTGTCACCCCCCAAGACGTGGAGCCATATTGCTTTTTAATCGCTTCTAAGGCGGCAATGGCGATGGGATAATCCTGGCGATTGAGGGCCGCTAAGGCAGCAACTAAACGCGGCTCTAGTTGATAGTCATCGAGCATAGTCAGGGACGGAAGGTGATTCAATCTCCAGACTAGGCGATTCTCTCCCAGTTTTTCTGCTGCGGTCCCAGTTGGTGATCAATGTTTATCAGGTTTTCCCCAGTCAGGCTGAATTGGGCTGTGGACGCTGATGATGTGACGGGGGTAGTGGCACGTCCGAAAAATTCCTGAAAAAATGCCTAAAAATCAGAAAGGACATCGACGACTTTCCGTGTTTCGTCTCGATGCCCTGACTGGTTCGCTCCTCACATTAATAAATGTACCAGATAATCTCCATTCCGTCACATCTCTTCCTAAAGATTTACCAAACTGAATATGTCCTGATTGCATCCCCCGGTCTCGCGCCAGTAGGCTAAACCTATCCCAATATTTCCCGGCCCCGCCGCGGAACAGATCGGATCAAACCCCAGAGACTATAGACTTCAGAGTGTTCAGATATCCAATGCCATGATTCCTTTGCCGCTGCTGTCTAACTTAATGCCACCCCTGACGAGTCCGCCAGCCACGGGTATCGAATTGGTCAACATCTATGGCCTGGTACAAACCTTTATTATTTTGCTCTTGGTGGCAACTGGCGTGGCCTTGGTCAGTCGGCGGCTGGGCTTTCCCTATGTCATTGGTCTAGTGGTAGCTGGGCTATTGATTCCCAAACCAACCTTACCCAGCAACGTTGGCCTGAATCCTGAGTTGGTATTAAACCTCTTTTTACCGATTCTGATTTTTGAAGCGGCCCTGAATACCGATGCCAGTCGCTTGAAACGCAATTTACTCCCCATTGGCCTGTTGGCGGGGCCGGGAACCATTGTGGCGGCCCTAATTACCGGGGGTCTGTTTAAGGTTGCCTTTGACTGGCCTTGGATTCCAACCCTCGCCGCGGCGGTGATTTTAACCATTACCGATACGGTTTCTGTCATTGCGGCCTTTCGGGTTGTACCAGTCCCACCCCGCTTATCTACCATTGTGGAAGGGGAGAGTTTATTTAATGACGCGGTCGCTTTAGTCCTGTTAAGCCTGATTACAACAGTTCACGAACAAGGAACATTTACACCGCTTTTGGGGCTGAAGCAATTCCTGATTGCCTTTCCAGGGGGCATCCTCTTGGGCCTGGGCTTGGGGTATCTCTGCATCGGCCTGTTCCGGCAATTGGAAGATCCCCTGAGTAGCCTATTGTTGACCGTTGCTGTCGCATTGGGAACTTTTCAGGTGGGCACAGGGCTAGGGGTTTCTGGGGCGATTGCGGTAGTGACGGCTGGCCTGGTGATTGGCAACTGGGGCCTGGAGCATGAAAGCACGACGGCTCAATCGAAACTTACTCTCTTTAGCTTTTGGGAGTACGCAGCATTTGGGGTAAATACCTTTATCTTTCTCCTGTTGGGCATTGAAGTTGACCCCAAGTTTGTGATTGCGGCTGTGCCGATTGCCCTGCTGGTGATTGTCATGTATCAGATTGGGCGGGCGGCCGTGGTTTACCCATTTTTGTATGTGTTGCGCTGGTTTGATCGCCCGATCCCGATTCGTTGGCAGAATATTCTCATGATTGGGAATGTCAAAGGGTCATTATCAATGGCGATGGCCTTGAGTTTGCCCCGCTCAATGCCCTTTCGAACAGAAGTCATTACCTTAGTCTTTGGCACGGTGCTGGTTTCTTTGATTGCCCAAGGCCTGAGTTTACCTTGGTTTGTCCGTAAGATGAAGGTGGCCCAGCGGTCAGAATCTGGACTGCAAATCCAGACCCTGCAACTGAATTTAATGACAGCTAAGGCGGCCCAAAACCAACTCAAAGACTTACTCCAGGCCGGTGGGTTACCCCAACCTTTACACGATGATCTTTGGAACCAATACCAGGCCAAGATTTTAGCGGCTGAATCCGAACTCCAATCGATCTATAACGCTGACATCCAATTTCCGGATGATCTGGGTCAACGGCTCTATCAAAACCGACTCCAGCGGCAATTGATTTTGGCCCAAAAAAGTGCAGTGACCCATGGTTTAAGGCAGGGATTACTCTCCCAAGAAGTGGCTGAACCCTATTTACAGGAACTGAATCGCCAATTTATGGCCCTGAGTGATGACTAGCCCAAATTCTCAACCTGAGTCCATCACCTCTGCCACCGTGAAACACCAGGCCCAGGCCCTAGGTTTTCATCGAGTTGGGATCAGTAACGTAGCCCAAGCCGTAGAGAATCCTGATTCCCCCGTCACGCTTCAAAAACAACGCCTCCAGGCCTGGCTAGAACAGGGATATGCCGCCGACATGGCCTGGATGGGAAATCCTAAACGCCAAGATATTTTCCAGGTGATGCCAGGGGTGATATCCATTATTTCCCTAGGTTTAAACTACTACACCCCCCATCGCCATTCGGACAATCCCCAACAGGGCAAAATTTCCCGCTATGCCTGGGGGCGCGACTATCACCGAGTTTTAGGGAAACGCTTAAAGGCTCTCTGTCAGTGGTTAACCGCCCAAAACCCCCAAGTTGAAACCAAGTTTTATGTGGATACGGGGCCCATTTCCGACAAGGCCTGGGCTGAACAAGGGGGCCTGGGTTGGGTGGGTAAACACAGTAACCTCATTAGTCGGCAATATGGTTCTTGGTTGTTTCTCGGTGAAATTTTAACCAATCTTGACCTGGAACCCGATCAGCCCCACGGGAATTACTGCGGCAGTTGTACCCGTTGCCTAGAGGCTTGTCCCACCCAGGCCATTGTTAGTCCTTATACTGTTGATGCCAACCGCTGTATTGCTTACCACACCATTGAAAATCGCCAGGCCCAGTTACCAGAATTGATTTCCCAAAACTTACAGGGATGGGTGGCAGGCTGTGATATTTGCCAAGATGTATGTCCCTGGAACCAACGCTTTGCCCAGGCCACGGATATTCCTGATTTTGAGCCTCGCCCCGATCTATTAGCCCCTCCGTTAACGGAACTCGCCACCTTAACCGAGCCAGATTGGGAGCAGAAATTTACCGCCTCAGCCCTGCGCCGGATCAAGCCCGCCCAATGGAGACGTAATGCCCAGGCCAATTTGGATCGGCTCAATCCCCAACCGCAACAGGATTAAAATTTGCCCAGATAAGAACATCCCCAATCCAACCGAAGGGAACATGATTGCCACAACGCAACAAGTTTGGACATTTGAAAATGAGACCCGCCTGGCCTGGATGATCCACCCGGATGAACGCTATGTTTTGGTTTATCACGGCCCCGACCCCGATCAGTTTTTACGAATTGGGGATAGTTTAGACGGGGAGGAGGTTGGGCCTGGGATTTTTAATTTATAGCGGTAACATATACAACCTGTGCTCTTGCATAACTTCTCAAGTTTCTACGCTATGCTTAACGGATAACTGCCCTGCCGATAGTCAACAGCACCAGTTAACCCCTGTTAAACAACGGTTTCTACCTGGGTCAAAACTTTATGGCCACCTCCTTTGCCGATACAGCTATTGCGGTTTTAATTGACTTAGCTGAACGGGGAGAAATTGATCCCTGGGATGTACAAGTGGTGGATGTGTTTGACCGTTGTCTCCAAGAACTAGCCACCGGCCATTATCAAGATTTACACCACTCGGGACAGGCGTTTCTGTATGCCGCAATCCTGATTTTATTGAAGTCGGATAGTTTACTGGGCCTGGAGCAAGCGGAACCGACTTTGGATTTCGAGGAAGCCGCCGATGAACACTTGGTCTTGCCTGGTTTACCTGTGCAGTTAGAACGTCATCTCCAACGCCGGCCGGTGGCCCCACCCCCCCAACGTCGCCGTGTCACTTTAGCAGAATTAATTGACCATCTCAAAACCATGGCCGTTGAAGTTGAAAAACGGACGGTCAATCGGCCGCCACGTCCCACCCCAGTCCGCAGACGACCCAGCAATATTAAAGCCATTACCCAACTGGCCCACCAAGAAAATCTGACGGAAATGGCCCATGAGGTTGAAGCTCTCTTACAGAACCAAGGCCTGGGAGAGGAATGGTTAGATTTAGAAGCCCTACTGACCCTCAAAAATGATCGGGTGGGTGTATTTTGGGCCTTGTTATTTCTTTCTTCCCAATCCAAGGTTGAACTAGACCAGGCCGAGTTTTACCAAGACCTCCGGATCAGAATTTATCAAGCCGATTTACTCCCTAGCCCCGTAGTTGCCTCTGCCTAATCAGCATTAAGCCCTTTGAAGCATGGCACAGAGTTGCTGATGATACTGTCCGTTACTGGCGAGGTAGCCCCCGGCCTGGTTAACATCTCCTTGGTTATAGGTCAATAAGCTTTGATCAAAACGGGTTAGTTTACCCCCAGCTTCTGTCAAAATCAACTCCGGCCCGGCCAGATCCCAATCCTTGGGAGAGGTGCGACTGGGCAACATGAAATATACATCCGCGTCCTGTTCCGCAATTGCCGCTATTTTGCAGCCAATACTCCCCATTTTTTGACGTGAGGGTTGCGGCATCTGCTTCAGAAATGCTTCCAGTTCTGGGGTGGCATGACTGCGGCTGGTCAAAATGCGTAAATCTTCCCAGGCCCGCGCTTGATCCACGACCAACCGATAGGGGGGGGCCGTCCCAGTCATCCGATAACTGCCTTCCCCGACTTGAGCTAGATAAACCGTATCCCGGCCCGGCCAGGCCACGGCGGCTAAAATTGGGCGACCTTGATGCACCAAGGCAATGTGGGTAGCATATTCTCCAGTCCGTTGAATAAAGTCTTTAGTTCCGTCCAGAGGATCAATAACCCAAACATAGGGTTGCGGGAGTGGGGGGCCAGGTTGATGGGTTTCTTCCGTCAGGTAGCCAAATTCTTGATCACCACAGGCATCTCGCAAACGGTTGAGAATCAATTCATCCACGGCCTGGTCTGCCAGCGTCACGGGAGAAAGATCCGCATGGGCCTGGATTTGCCAACGGGCCGGGTTTTCCTCGTACTCTTTCAAGACATCGGCAGCGGCCCAGGCCAGTTCAATCACTAAGTCTCTATAGGATTCTAAGGACAGGGACATGATCGAGCCTCAGGGAAAAGATTAGTAGGCGATTTGCCAATACTTCCAGGCCGCGTGAGCTAAAGTCAAGACACCGACTGTAATGGCCCGTTCATCCACATCAAACTGGGGGTGGTGCAGGGGATAATTGGGCCGATCTGCAAAACCAACCCCTAAGCGAAACATGGCCCCAGGAGCTTGATCTAAATAGAGGGAAAAGTCTTCTGCACCCAGGGACGGTTCGGGGAGAGTATGGACATTTTCTTTGCCAATCACTTCTTGGGCTGCTTCCTGTAACAGTTGGGTCAGTTGAGGCGCATTACAAACCGAAGGGACTCTCCGGTGATAATCCAATTGATAGGTTGCGCCATAGGCCTGACAGGTGTGGGCCACAATTTGCTCAATCCAGGCCGGGAGAGCTTGGCTGGTTTCAGGATGGAGGGAGCGGACTGTGCCTTGCAACATGACTTGATCCGCAATCACATTAGGGGCCCGACCGCCAGAAATTTGACCAATGGTGAGCACAACTGGGCGCAGGGGATTTTGGGTACGGCTGATGGCCTGTTGCAAATTCGTAATCACTTGGGCCGCAATCCAAATTGCATCAATGGCTTCGTGGGGGCGCGCGCCGTGGCCAGATTCCCCCATAATTTGAATTTCTAAATCATCGGCGGCAGCAGTCAAGGCCCCATAACGTACCGCAATTTCTCCGGCCGGAATGGACGGAAAAACGTGGAGAGAAAGAATCGAACTCACCTGTTGCATTGCACCTGCCCCAATCATCCAGGCCGCGCCTTGGGCAATCTCTTCAGCGGGTTGAAAAATAAATCGCAGTTTCCCAGGTAGATGATCCTGGAGTTGGGCCAAAACCATTGCCGTTCCTAGGCCCACCGTTGTATGAACATCATGGCCACAGGCGTGCATCACCCCTGGTCGTTGGGAGGCAAAGTCAAGATTGGTGCGCTCATGAATCGGTAAGGCATCCAAATCCGTCCGAATCGCCAAAACCCGCTCATCTTGTCCATTGCCAGGAATCTCCCCCATCACCCCCACCCCTGCCGGGCCTGGTAAGAGTTGCACCCCCGCCGAAGACAAAACACCGGCTACATAGGCTGAAGTTTGGGTTTCCTGGCCGCTCAGTTCTGGATGGCTGTGGAGATGACGGCGAATTTCTAATAAGCGGGGCTGAAGGGTTTCTGCTAAATGTTTAATCTGGGGCAACATAGGGAAGGTAAAACAAACTGTTAGAATGAAAGCGATATAACCTTATAGTAACGCTGATTTATTTCTAAGACATCAGATAATTTCACCGCTAAATGTGTTTGATTGATAAATATCAATTTTTGGTTGTCAGTCAATCTTGACTACGCCGCCTTAGATTATCTGATGAACCCTACCCATAACTGTTATCTCTGCTCAGGTCTGGCCCCTATTGCGGGGAATCTGGCCTACCCATCACAAGAGGTTACAGATACGGTCGTTGCCATAACTGTTATCCATTCCCTTAGGGAGTTAACCCGATCACTAGGATTGTTTCTGCCCTCTGATTGATTATCTAAATTTTCAGGTTAAGTATTACTTATGTTATCTGTGATTAACCGTTTATCTATCTTTGTTGATGGCAATAATATGTTTTACGCCCAACAAAAGAATGGCTGGTTCTTTGATCCCCGGCGAGTTTTGAACTATTTTACTCGAGATCCCGCCACTCACTTAGTTAATGCCTTCTGGTACACCGGCCTTAAAGATGTCCAAGATCAACGCTCATTTCGGGATGCTCTGATCAACTTGGGTTATACGGTGCGGACAAAAATGCTGAAAGAGTTCTATGATGATCAGCAACATAAATTCTCTCAAAAAGCAAATCTAGATATTGAAATTGTCATTGATATGTTTAACACCGTGGATCAGTATGATCGGGTGATTTTATTTAGTGGGGATGGGGATTTTGAGCGGGCCATTGAACTCCTACGCTCTAAAAATACCCACATTACGGTGGTTTCGACGGAGGGGATGATTGCGCGTGAACTCCGAAATGCCACAGATCGCTATTTAGACTTGAATGATTTACGCCCAGAGATTGAGAAGATCGATAAGTCGGAACTAATCTTAGAAAAAACCGCTTAACTCTTGTCGGAATTGTGCTGACAGCCTATTTTGGGTTTAATGTACACAGGAACAGTCTCGACCCACTCTACAATAAACGCTTCCACCAATTAAGTGACACTATTAGATGAGAAATAGGCTGTATGCCCACGGACTATGTTTTGCCCTCGACCCTGTTTTTAACCCTCTTGCTTTTAATGGGTCTGGTTTTCTTTCTACGGGCCTCAACAAAGAACCGGACTGAAGTCAAACGCCTGCCTGCTCCTGGGGAACCTGCCTCTCTGTTGACTCAAATTCAAAACCATCTGACAGGACGAGCCTATCGGATTATTGCGGTTAGTCCTGAACAAGAGCAGATTACTTTTGAGGGGTTGGTGAGTGCCAGTCTGGGGTTAGCCATTTTTCTCACCCTGTTGGCAGCCCTTGGCTTGGGGAGTCTAGGCCTGGTTTTAGGAATGGTTTGGCCACCGTTACAGGGCTGGGGCCTGGGCCTGGTCATTTTTGCACCTCTGGCAACTATTTTTTATTGGCGCGGTGCGCAACGTTTGGAAACTGTGACTGTCCAACTGGAACGCCCCCAGAGTGAACCCGGCCCGACAGCGATTACAATTACTGCCCATCGGGATGAACTCCTTGCCCTTGAGGCGGCCTTAAATCCTAAAGATTAGTTTGGCCGGGGCCTATTAATTCGCCAGGCCCAGTGAAGTTCAGGTGTTGCGGACTTGTTGAGACCAAACTCGGGTCGGTAAACCCCAAACATAGATGAAGCCCTCGGCCGCTTTGTGATCAAATTGATCGTCCGCACCATAGGTGGCCAAGTCTGGAGTATAGAGTGAATAATCAGATTTACGCCCCACAGTCGTGGCCTGGCCCTTAAAGAGTTTTATCCGCACAGTTCCGGTGACTCGCGCCTGGGTTTGGGCAATAAAAGCATCCAGAGCTTGCTTGAGGGGACTGTACCAGAGGCCGTTATAAACCAGGCGGCTATAGGTTTCCTCCAGGCCCCGTTTATACTGACTAACATCTGCGGTAAGGGTCAAGCTTTCCAAATCCCGGTGGGCAGCAATTAAAACCAGCAAAGCCGGAGCTTCATAAATTTCCCGAGACTTAATACCGACTAAGCGGTTTTCGATCATGTCAATCCGCCCAACTCCATGAATCCCAGCCCGCTCATTGAGTAATTCCACCAAGCGAACGGGGTCATAACGGGTGTCATTAATGGAAACAGGTATCCCCTGTTCAAAGCCAATTTCTAGATATTCGGGAGAATTTGGGGTGTTGTCCACGGCCTGGGTGAGGAGATAGATCTCTTCCAATGGCTCTGTCCAGGGATCTTCTAAGGGGCCGGCTTCAATACTCCGGCCGAGCAAGTTGCGGTCAATGCTATAGGGAGATTTTTTCTTGACTGGAGAAGGAATGCCATATTGTTCCCCATAGGCAATGGTTTCTTCCCGACTCATCCCCCATTCACGGGCTGGGGCCAGTACTTTTAGATCCGGATTTAAGGCGGCAATGGAGACATCAAAGCGGACTTGGTCATTCCCTTTTCCGGTACAACCATGGGCAACGGCATCGGCTCCATAGTCTGCAGCTGCATCAACTAACAGTTTGGCAATTAAGGGCCTGGCCAGGGCGGTCGAGAGGGGATAACGGTTTTCATAGAGGGCATTGGCCTGGATGGAGGGAAACGCATAGTTGCGAATGAAACTATCTTGGGCATTAATCACCAAGGACTGGGCAGCCCCAGAGTCGAGGGCCTTTTTGCGCACAGGCTCAAGCTCATCGCCCTGCCCTAAGTCAGCCGCAAGAGTAATGACTTCTTCCACGCCCCACTCATGCTTGAGGTAGGGAATACAGACCGAGGTATCAACCCCACCGGAATAAGCAAGAACAACTTTTTTTGCGCGACCCATGTTTCACCCTATACCCAATGACTCATCCCCACTATTATCAGCACAATGTTTAGATTCCGCATGGGGCCTGGCTTGATTTTTCAGGATTTCCTAAGATTTCCAGGCCCACAGCAGCAGGATATTTTTGAGGAGTTCCGCGTGGAAGGTGCTTTTGATCCAGTCCCACTTTGAGACCAAATGGGTCATGGGCTGACTTGATGCCAGGCTTAGGGTTGGGGAGGGCGGACTTGGGCTTTAATGCCTTGCTCAGCCAATCTGTTAACCAAGGTTTGGGCGGAAAGGGCATCTTCAAAAGCCGCAAACTGGATTCTCACACCCTCTGGAAATTGAACTAAATAGGCATTGGCAATTCCTTGGCGCGCCTGAGATAACTCTTGGGGAGCTTGGTAGGGGGCAACAACATAGAAAAATGATTTTTCACCCATCGGGGCCGCTATGGGTTCAACCGCTGGCCTGGCCGCACCTTGAGCGGGAGTGGGGCGTGACGTTACCGGGGCTGGGGCTGAAGTGGCCGCTGGTGCAGGGCTTGGAGGCACAGTCGTGGTTGTTGAGGCCTGGGTTGGCAGCACCTGATCGACTGGGGAAGGAACAGCGGCACTTGGGCTAGGGGAGATTGGGCTGATGGGTGGGAGGACATCAGGGTCTACCAGGCCTGGGGTTGGGTTCATGGGATCGACCTGATTCGCCACAGGAGTGGGTTCTGAGCGCACTTGCCACCAGATGTACCCCATCGCCCCTGCCGTTGTCACCAGGCCAGCTAAAACTAAGCCAATGGTTAAGCCACGGGTCAAATAGGAGGGAGACGTGGCCGGGGTGGGGTTGTCCAGTTGCGGAATATTTTCCAGCAGTGCCGCAGCGGAATCAAAGTAGGTGTTAGGGCCATCTAATTGCTTTACGGTTGGGCTACTTAGAGGGGTAGCAGGGGAGCGGGCGGGCAGTTCCGGGTCATCAGCTTCAGGGATTGGGGCACTTGCAGCAGTTTCCAGAATATCTGAGTCAAAGGGCTGAAAATCCCCCAGGTCAAACCAGACTTCATCCACACTCGGCTCGATGACTGGGGTCTCGGCGGACGTTGGCCTGGGCTCGGGAATTTGGGGTGAGTCGGAGGGTTTAGGCAGCGTTGGGACTGCGGAAAAGGCATCCTCTTCTGTAGGTTCCGGGAAGGGTCCAGGGGGCAAGTCTTCCACCGTGATGGCGGCAGGGGTAACGGGATCCGGGGCTTCCTTGGGAAAAATAGGGGCAAACCAGGCCTGGAGTGGTGTGATCTCAGATTCAGCCTCTTGGGGGGCAGGGCGGGGGCGATCTTCCAATTCAGCTAGGAGTTCCGTGATCGATTCCGGGGCTAGTTCTGGGGATTCTCCAGGCAGTGTCGGCTCTGTGATTTGCTTGAAAGTGGGGACACTGGTGGTCAGAACGGCTGCGACAGGTTCCGGGACAGGTGGAGTTTCGGCCACGGGGGGGAGTTGGGACTGGGTCGGTGTCGGGGATGAATCGGCGGGGGAGATCACCTGGCTAGACTTGACTGTGGGAATAGCCGCGGCCGGAAACGGGGAAAGGCTTTGGACTAAGCGGTGACAGCGATATTGGGTTAACTCGGCCTCAAGACTTAGGTTCAAACAAGCAACGGCGGCTTTTAAGCGGGCCTGGACTTCGGAGGGGGAGGCGGGAGTGGTCACGGTCATGGGTGCTGCCCTAATTTTTCTAAAAGACAATTCTGTAAAATGGCCTGTGGACTAAATCTCAGAAATTGGATGACCCCAGGGGCCTAGCAATTACTCGAAAAGTAGTTACCATGAACACGATTGTTTATGCAGAAAGTGCCAGACACTTTGCCGAGTTGGCCTGTGACATTTCTTAAAGAGGTTGGTGTGAGTCGGCGGCGAAATTTACCAGAAACCACAGCCTATGTGCGGATTACTCAGCATTCCTGGACGTTGGGGCAGATGACTGGGGAAGTTTTGGCGAGTCAATATACCTGGCATTTTCACTGGCGGTTTAAGGACAAAGCCCTGGATATTACCCCAGCCTTGGGGCGGGCCCTAATTAAAGAACCCTTAAGCCGTTTTTTAGAGCAAAAAGACTACCAACTGGAACCTGGGGGGGACTATACCTTTACGGTGCGGGCTAAGTTTTAGGCCTATGGCTATTCAACAGCTTTTATATTCCCCGATGGCCCCAGGCCCCTGATAGGATCAATCTAGAGAAAAGGGTCGAGAAAATATTAAGTTTGCTTTTGAAGAGAAGGTTGCCTTTGCTTCCAGGCCCGACCATCGTGAAACTCTTAAATTTAGGACTGAGTTGCTATGCCCATTCCGGTAATTGTTGTTGGTGCGCTGGGGAAGATGGGGCGCGAAGTGGTTAAAACGATTCAGCAAACCCCGGATGTGGAGCTTTATGGCGTCGTTGATCGAACCGGGCAGGGGGAGGATATTGGCAGTCTCATTGGCCTGGGAACCCTAGAGGTTGTGATCAGCCCAACCTTGCAAGAGCTTTGTGTCGCCGCCGCCCAAGAAAAACAGCCCGTAGTCATGGTGGACTTTACCCATCCCGATGCGGTTTATGAAAATGTGCGGATGGCCATTGCCTATGGGGTTTATCCAGTGGTCGGAACAACCGGCCTCAGTCCAGCCCAGTTACAGGATCTCTCAGATTTTGCTGACAAAGCCGAGATGGGAGTTTTGATCATTCCGAACTTTTCTATTGGGATGGTCTTACTCCAGCAGGCGGCGATCCAAGCCTCGCAATATTTTGACCATGTGGAAATCATTGAACTGCATCACAACCAAAAAGCCGATGCCCCCAGTGGGACTGCTCTCCAAACGGCCCAAATGCTCAGCGAACTCGGGAAAACCTTTAACCCTGCCCAAGTTGTCGAAACTGAACATCTACCCGGAGCCAGGGGAGCCACCGCCGCTGAAAATATCCATATCCACAGTATTCGTCTGCCCGGATTAATTGCCCATCAAGAGGTGATTTTTGGCGCAACCGGACAAATTTATGCCCTCCGCCATGACACCAGTGATCGGGCCTGCTATATGCCTGGTGTGGTCTTAGCCATTCGCAAAGTTACCCAACTTAAACGGCTGATTGTGGGCCTGGAAAAAATTCTCTAGGTTTGCTCGCCCCTGGGTCTTTTTCAGTTCTAAGCATCGTCTCTTCCTTGGGGGCTAACTCTCGGATTGGAGCAACAGGTTAAGATAAAGGAAGTCTAGCCCCCAGGAGCCTCCTATGCCAATTGGTGTACCGAAAGTCCCCTACCGGATGCCCGGTGAACCTTACACCCAATGGATTGACATTTACAACCGCCTCTATCGGGAACGGATTATTTTTTTGGGGCGGGATGTCGATGATGAAATTGCGAACCAAATTGTGGCGGTAATGCTTTACCTTGACTCAGAAGACCCAGGCAAAGACATCATGCTCTACATCAATTCCCCTGGGGGATCGGTCACGGCTGGAATGGCGATTTATGACACGATGCAGCATATCAAATCCGATGTAGTGACCATCTGCGTTGGCCTGGCCGCTTCGATGGGTTCTTTTCTCTTGGCAGCAGGCACAAAGGGTAAACGCCTCGCTCTGCCTCACTCCCGGATTATGATCCATCAACCCTCCGGTGGCACTCGTGGACAAGCAACAGATATTGAAATTGAAGCGCGGGAAATTCTGCGGATTCGTCGCCAACTGAATAATCTCTATGTCCATCACACGGGGCAAGTGCTTGAAAAAATTGAAAAAGATATGGATCGGGATTATTTTATGTCGGCCCAAGAAGCCAAAGACTATGGCCTGATTGATCGGGTCATTGAAGACCGGCCTGCTTAATCATCAGCTAATTTTTACTAATTCTCATAACCTCTGAATGCAGTTCCTCGTAGTGTTCCTCATAAATTAGGGTGTGCATGGCTGCCAGTTCTGGTTGGGTCTTACCCCAGGCCAAGTTCTTAAATTCTGTCCAGGCCAGAATCAAGCGATTCAAAATTACGGTTGGATTATCAAGACGAGCTTCAATTTCCTTGATTGGTTAATGATGATGCATTGAACCAGAATTTTTTGCTGTACCAAACCATTGATTGAGCCAGGCCTGCATTTGGTTGATTTCAATCGACTGGGTAGTAATGACAGATCTTGCGAACGCGCCGACAGGTTGATGTTTCACCAGGCCCTTGTTTAATAACTGCTCAGACATCATCACTGCGCCGTGGTGGTGCATAATCATATCTTCTAAAAAAGTTTGATCGAGGGCATCTCCCTGTAACCGGGTTAAATCTCGCATCATCGGCACATAATTGACTTCCGGTTTTGCTTGGGGATACCCGTCTTTTAACCAGGCCTGGAGTTGTAAAATTTCTGCTGATTGAACATCAATAATGGCCTGGGCAAAGGCGCGCATTTCTGGACGTGGACTGCGATTGAAGATCAGGGTGGCAGTTTCAACCGCTTCTTGATGGTGGGGGATCATTTCCGCAATGTAATGTTCTTCACTCGTAACCATCATCATGTGGCCACCGTGAGACATGGGAGTTCGGGAATGTCCCATTGCCAATAGGGATTCCGGCTGTGCTTGGAGGCCTTGGTGGTTAAACGGCCACCCAAAAATCCCCCCACCCCAAACAGCGGCCGCAACTCCTAGAGTAATGAGCCGTTTTGGGTTGCTAATTAACATGATAATTACCCCCTGATTTAATTTAATTATAGCAATACCCCCTGCTTAGAGTTTTAACCCAATAGGTGATAGGTTCAGGGTCAATCTGGGCAATAGTTTTTATAAAACATCCAAGACTTTAGGCCTATAAAATATAAAGCAAGCCCCTATACAGAGTTTGTCAGGCCATGTCTCCCCTCCAACAACTCGAAGCCTATTCCCAGCAGCATCCCCAAGAAGTCTTACTCGTCAGTGCCCGCTGGCTGGATGGGGCTAACAGGGAGCAGGAAGATTGTGTGATGGTCTTTAAGGGGTTTTCCAGTTCCCTGATGCACTCGACGGCGGTGGATCCCGATTTACCTGTTTTACCAACCCAGGCCGAAATCCTGACCATTGATCGCCTTGCTAGCCCTTACCATCCCGACCAACCCCAATATCTAGAGCAAAATCTCACCTGGGAGGGGTTTGTTGCTCAATATCTCAATATTGGATAGGCGTCGAGCGGATATAGTAGCTTAGGAATATCTGGGCCTGGAGGATGATGTGTTGCGATCTTCTGCCGACCATACCCCTGAGACTATCCTCCCGCCCCATGAGGTCACTTATCAGGCCCAAGTCCAGCGATTACATACTCTCTTGGCGGAGATGAGTCATGAAGTTGTCCCCGATGGGCAACGACAAGCAGCCCAAAAGCTGGCCACAGAATTAGGCTTGACCCTGGGGGGCCTGGGCTTCACCGATGCAACCCAACTGGCCTGGATGATTGCCCAACGCCTCACCGAAACCCTGACCTTCACGCCCCAGACCCTAAAAGAACTCAATCGTTGGGGGGGCAAGCTTAAAGAATTAACCAGCCCTGCCCCGGATGCGCCCCCGGATCAACCTGAGATTTTATTAATAGATGACGATTCGGATTTAGCCCAGGCCTTGGGACGAGATGCCCAGCACTGGGAAATGCAACTGGTTACGGTCACAACCTGGACAGCGGGCCTGGCTTATCTTGCGGATCATCGGCCCAGTTTAGTGGTGATTAATCCCCATCTGGCCCCCGACAGCCAAGCCAATTCTCAACTACTTTCCCGCCTATCCCAGGCCAGTCCGGCAATTCCGACCATTTTATTCACCGATGAAGACAGTTGGCGGGCCCGTTTAGCGGCAATTCGCTTGGGGAGTCGGGTCAGTTTGGCAAAGCCTGTCAGTGCGGATCAAGTTTGGCAGGCCATCAGTGATCTCCTCCATCGCAAAGAGAACACCCAGGCCCATGTTTTGATTGTGGATGATGATCCGGTCGCAATTACAGTTCTGAAACGGGTGCTTGCCCCTTGGGGCCTGGAAATCACGGCGGTTCAGGATCCCCAGAAGTTTTGGCAGACCCTTGAAAGTATCATTCCCGATCTCGTCATTTTAGATGTGCAAATGCCGGGGATTAACGGGATTGAACTGTGTCAGATGGTGCGTTCAGATCCCCGCTGGGGCCGCTTGCCCATTGTTTTTTTTACCGCCAGTACCGAACCGGATTTAGTCACCCGTTTATTTGCTGCTGGGGCCGATGATTTTGTCAGTAAGCCGATTATTGGCCCCGAACTGGTGACGCGGATTTTGAATCGCCTGGAACGAACGCGGCTCCTACGCAGTTTGGCAGAAACCGATCCACTCACTGGAATTTTTAACCGCCGCAAAGCCCAGGAAATGCTAGAGAAGCTCATTAGCCTCGCCCAGACCCAGGCGCAACCCTTGTCTTTAGTGATGCTAGATTTGGATCACTTTAAGCAGGTGAATGATTCCTATGGCCACAGCAGCGGTGATCAGGTGTTGGTCGCAACCGCTCGTTTACTGCGCCAATCCCTCCGTCCAGAAGATGTGGTGGCCCGCTGGGGAGGCGAAGAGTTTTTAATTGGGATGTATGGCCTGGGGCAAAGGGCCGCCGCCGCCCGGATGGGGTTTGTCCTCGAAAAGCTGCGAAAACGGCAATTTACCTCGGATCAGGGGGAGGCCTTTCAGGTCAGCTTTAGTGCCGGTGTAGCCGAATTTCCCCAACATGGCCAGGATTTAATGAGCCTCTACCGAACGGCCGATGAAACCCTCTACGCCGCCAAAGCCAATGGTCGGAATCAAGTCTTAGCCGCCCAAGCATTACCCTAGCCGCGGCCTGGTTTCCTGTAAAGGCTGGCTTAATGGTTCAATAGGTGGGGAGCGATGGTACTTCCGGCCATTCCTGCCAAAAATCAGCCTATTTCCTAGCTGTCTAGCCAATGCCCATCCCAGCCGAAAAACCATTTCGTTGGCAGCGGTCACAATCTTTATTGTCCCGACAATGGCAAATCACCACCGCAATTTTAGGGCTACTAGTGCGTTGGGTTTGGGACTGGGCCTGGCATCGCGATTCTGCTCGACTGCGCCAAAAACGGGCCCGCCATCTGGTGCAAACCCTGCTGGATTTGGGGCCGACCTTTATTAAAATTGGTCAGTTTCTTTCAACACGGATAGATTTACTCCCTTGGGAATATGTAGAAGCCCTGCGCGACCTCCAAGATCGGGTTCCTCCTTTTAATCCCCGCCAGGCCTTGGAGATTGTCACCCGTGAATTAGGCTACCCATTACCAGAACTCTATGCCGAATTTGTCACCGAACCCCTTGCCGCAGCCAGTTTAGGGCAAGTCCATCGGGCCACATTACACAGTGGTGAGGCTGTCGTTGTCAAAGTCCAGCGGCCCTATTTACAGCAACTTTTGTCATTGGACTATCGAGTGATCGGGGCCTGGGTTAAGCTACTCGATCGGACAATCCCCACCAGCCGCCGTTACGATTTACCTGCCATTTACGAAGAATTTTTTAGCATCCTCTTGCAAGAAATTGACTATATTCGGGAAGGACAAAATGCTGACCGCTTCCGCCAGAACTTCCAGGCCGAACCCCAAATCCGCGTGCCCAAAATCTACTGGACTTACACCACCAGTCGCGTCCTGACGATGGAATATTTACCTGGGATTCGCATTGACAACCCTGCCGCCCTCGCTGCCCACAGACTCAACCCCCAGGCCCTGAACCAACTGGGTATTTGCTGTTACCTGAAACAACTATTAATTGATGGCTTTTTCCATGCGGATCCCCACCCAGGTAACTTAGCCGTGACGACTACGGGAGACTTAATTTTTTATGACTACGGCATGATGACGGAAGTCCCGGCCCTGAACCAAGAACAAATGGTGGCCACCTTTTTTGCCGTGCTCAAGAAAGACACCCAGCAAGTCATTGTCACCCTGACCCAGTTGGGATTAATTGAACCTGTCTCAGATATGTCCACCGTGGAGCGGATCATGCAAGTGATTCTAACGGAATTTACAGAACGCCCTCTGGATGTGGAATTTTTTAGCCAGATGCGCCAAGACGTTTATCTACTTTTCCAACAACAGCCCTTCCGACTCCCCGCAAAGTTAACCTATATTCTTAAATCCCTCACTACCTTAGATGGCATTGCCCGGACTCTCGACGCGAACTATAACCTCGTGGCCGCCGCCCAACCCTTTGTCAAACAATTAGCCCTGAGCACCAGGCCTGGACGCAGTTGGCGAACCCTAACCCAACAAACCCAAGACTTTATCCAACATCGGCTCAATCAACCCAGTCGCACCGAAATTCTCCTCCAAAACTTCCAGGCCCGGTTGGAGCGCGGTGAGATTAAAGTCCGGGTTAACGCCCCAGAAACGGAGATCATGCTGCGGCGAGTTTATCTGACCCTGCAATGTTTATTACTGACCTGTGTTGCGGGCTTCACCTTACTGGGGGGCATCTTACTACTCTTGGGACACTATTGGGGCGGGGCCATTTTTCTGTTTATGGTGACGGGGTTAGCGATCCTTGGCCTGGGACGATTGGCCTGGCGACTCTTATTTTAGTTTTCCGATTTTAAACCTGATTCCCGATAAATGTCCCTGAAGAGATGGTTTAAGATAAAGAGTCAATCAACCCTCGGCCTGGAAATTTTTCCCTATGTCTTTTGTTGGCCTGCATATTCACAGTGACTATAGTTTGCTTGATGGAGCCAGTCAGTTGCCAGATCTCGTCAACCAGGCCATGGAATTGGGAATGCCCGCGGTCGCCTTGACGGATCATGGGGTGATGTATGGGGCGGTGGAACTGCTGAAACTGTGTCGGGGTAAAAATCTCAAGCCGATTATTGGCAACGAAATGTATGTGATCAACGGGGATATTACCAAACAAGAACGACGGCCCCGATTTCATCAAGTTGTCTTAGCGAAAAATACTCAAGGCTATCGGAACCTGGCCAAATTAACGACTATTTCCCACTTAGAAGGGGTGCAAGGCAAAGGGATTTTTTCCCGGCCCTGTATCAACAAAGATTTATTAGAGCAATATCGGGAAGGTCTAATCGTTACCAGTGCTTGCTTAGGCGGTGAAATTCCCCAGGCCATCATGCACGGCAAACCTGATGTAGCGCGACGGGTGGCCAGTTGGTATCAAGAACGCTTTGGTGAAGATTTTTATTTAGAAATTCAGGATCACGGTTCTCCAGAGGATCGGGTCGTGAATGTGGAACTGGTAAAAATCAGCCAAGAACTGGGGATTAAAATTATCGCCACCAACGACTCCCACTTTATTTCCTGTTATGACGTGGAAAGCCATGACGCGCTGCTTTGTATTCAAACGGGTAAGTTAATTACAGAAGATAAACGCTTACGGTATAGCGGCACGGAATATCTCAAATCCGCCGCGGAAATGGCCCAATTATTTCAGGATCATTTAGAGCCGGACATTATCGAAACTGCCATTGCCAATACCTTAGAAGTGGCGGCCAAAATTGAACCCTACGATATTTTCCGAGAACCCCAAAGCCCAGCTTATCCCCTGCCCCCCGGCCATACCGCCGAAACCTATCTGGAACAAGTCACCTGGGATGGCCTGCTCAAACGCTTTAATTTTGGCAATAGAGCCGACATCGAACCCCGCTATCGAGAGCGCTTGGAATACGAGTTAGAAATGCTTCAGAAAATGGGCTTTTCGACTTATTTTTTGGTGGTTTGGGACTATATCAAATATGCGCGGGACAATGGGATTCCCGTGGGGCCAGGCCGTGGATCCGCGGCAGGGTCATTAGTTGCCTATGCCTTGGGCATTACGAACATTGATCCGGTCCACCATGGCCTGTTGTTTGAGCGTTTCTTAAACCCAGAACGGAAGTCCATGCCGGATATTGATACAGATTTTTGCATTGAACGCCGGGATGAAGTGATTCAATACGTCACCCAAAAATATGGCACGGAACGGGTGGCCCAAATCATTACTTTTAACCGGATGACTTCTAAAGCGGTTCTGAAAGATGTGGCGCGGGTGTTGGATATTCCCTATGGGGAAGCCGACAAAATGGCCAAAATGATTCCGATTGTCCGGGGCAAACCGACCAAGCTGAAGGTGATGATTTCTGATGACACACCAGAGCCAGAATTTAAGAAAATCTATGAGACCGATGAACGGGTGCGTCACTGGCTAGATCTGGCCATGCGAATTGAAGGCACCAACAAAACCTATGGCGTCCATGCGGCAGGCGTGGTGATTGCCTCGGAACCCTTAGCTGAAATTGTCCCCCTTCAACGCAACAATGACGGAACCGTGATCACCCAATATTTCATGGAAGATTTGGAGTCGCTGGGCCTGCTAAAAATGGACTTTTTGGGTCTGCGAAATTTGACCATGATCCAAAAAACCAAAGACCTCGTCCGCCAATTCCAAAACCACGAAATTGATGTGGACGCATTGCCCTTAGATGATCCCCAAACCTATGCCCTTCTGTCTCGGGGGGAATTAGAAGGGATTTTCCAACTGGAATCCTCAGGAATGCGGCAAATTGTCCGGGAGCTTAAGCCCTCCAACCTCGAAGATATTTCCTCAGTCCTCGCTCTCTATCGCCCAGGCCCCCTTGATGCCGGACTTGTCCCCAAATTTATCAATCGCAAACACGGGCGGGAACGGATTCAGTACGAACACGACTTGCTCAAACCGATTCTCGATGAAACCTATGGGGTCTTAATTTTCCAAGAACAGATTATGAAAATGGCCCAGGACTTGGCGGGATATTCCTTAGGACAGGCAGATTTGCTGCGGCGGGCGATGGGGAAAAAGAAAGTCTCGGAAATGCAGAAACACGAGCAGATGTTTGTGGATGGTTCGGCGAAAAATGGCGTGCCGGGAAAAACGGCCCAAGACTTATTCCAACAAATGGTCATGTTTGCGGAATATTGCCTCAGTGCCGATACGGAACTTTATACCGTTGAGTATGGCTGGCTTCCAATTGGACGGCTTGTGGAAGAACAGATTGAATGTCAGGTTCTCAGCGTCAATGCCCACGGCCATGTCTATAGTCAACCGATTGCCCAATGGCATCGCCGGGCCTGGCAGGAAGTCTTTGAGTATCAACTGGAGACTGGAGGCACGATTAAAGCCACCACCGATCACCAATTCCTCACGACCGATGGACAGATGTACCGAATTGAGGATATTTTTCAGCGAGGGTTAGATCTCTGGCAATTACCACCAGACCGCTTCAGTCCTTGGGAACTGACAACAGATCAACCTCAAGTCGTTAAGGTGTAGGGGGTACTACATTTTACACATTTAAGATTAAAGATAGACATATTAAAGGCCGTTTCTCAGAGAGAGCCTTTCAGATTTTTATAGCTCAAAACAATCTGCGTAAGTTGATATGTCAAGCAACTGGTATGTGGGAAATTGCTTAACCCTTAAAAACCCCTGCCCAGGCCGGGTTAAGTTCATCCAATGGGGGGAAGTGAACCCTTAGAAAACAAGCTAGATTAAACATAGATTCAGTTATGTTGTTCGTTTCCAAAACCAAACTTATTTATAACTCTTGGCTAACGTCTTATTTGCAGTTCAATAACGCTCCCTCTACACTTAAAACCCCTAACCCCCACAAATAAATACTATGTCTCGTCTGGTGCTTCGTACTTTGGGTTTGAGTATTCTTCTAGCTGGAGCCTTAGCCCCTCTTATTCTGGCCCAACCCCGTTCAACTCCCCTGCCCACTTCTGTCGCGGTGGCCACTCTTACCCCGGCCGAAGTCCAACAGCAGTTACAAATTCAACCAGAAACCGCTCAGGACTATTACAATCTTGGTTTAGTGGCCCAAGGACAGGGTGATTTTCCCCAGGCCATTGCCTACTTTACTCAAGCCATTACCCAACAGGGCCTGGCCGATTACTACTTTGCACGGGGATTAGCCCAGGCCGACCTAGGGGATCACCTGAAGGCCCTAGATGACTATAATCAGGCCATTGAACTTGATCCGAATTTTGCCAGTGCCTTCTATAACCGGGGGATGACCTACCTGGCCTTACAAAACCTTCCCGCTGCTGTCAATAACTTTGATCAGGCCATTGCCTTAGACCCGGAATTTGTGGCTGCCTACTATAGCCGGGGGATGGCCTATTTCGACATGGGCAAAATTGAACTGGCCCGCCAAGACTATAACCGCTCCCTCAGCCTCAGCCCCACCATGTCCGCCGCCTACTACGACCAGGCCCCGCGACCCTTAACTGGGGGTGGGGATCAGTAGTCCTGAGGAATTTATTTAGAAATGAGACCCAGGCTCCTGGAGAAACCCTAATTCTTCAGGGGTACTTGGCCGGCCAAGAATTGGATTGCGGTGGGGAAAGCGACCAAAACGGGCAATGACTTCCCAATGCCGATAGGCGTAGTGAATGGGATTTTCACTGTTTGGATCACCCCGTAATTGTGCCCAAAGTTGTAAGCTCATTTCTTGATCCGTCAGCATTTCGCTATGTTCAAACGGTAAATAGAAAAACCAGCGTTGGACAGGCAAAACTTGAGTGTCAAATCCTTGGGCAATAGCATTACGGGCAACAGCCAGGGCCAGGGGGTCAGTGGCAAAGGCTTGGGGGGTATTCCGAAACAGGTTCCGGGGGAATTGATCTAACACAATCGCTAGGGCCAAGCTGCTTAAGGGCGTGTTTTCCCAGGCCATGAGTTCATGCCGGGCCGCCTGTTGATAGACTGCTAAAAATCGCGTTGTTACTTCGAGATCAAAGGCAGCATCTTTGACAAACCAAAAGTCTTGGGGCTGACCATAGTCTGGGCTATCGGTTGGGCCAAACCAAAATTCCAAAATATCTCGAAAATCAGGTTGGCCCATGATGGTAGCCTGTCGTAATTGTGTTGTGTTCAGATTGCGTTGATCTCTGTGTTGATCTCTGTTCTAACCACTTAAAAGGAATTTGACCGCCTGATTGGAGTCCCACAGGGATAGGTAGCCACAGTGGTATTGACAACTTCTTTGCGGGAAACCCCTAAGCTTGATTCCTCGGCCTGGGCTTGGCGGCGGACTAACTGGGCCTGGAGGTATTGGGCCTGGAGGGCGGCCATCAACTCATCTCGCCGATCATATAACCGTTTCAGGGCACGGGCTGGACATTGGTTGAGGGTGTAGGCGGTCAGGATCGGTAAGGCAATCGTGCTGTCGGTATAGCAAACCACCGTATCCCGTAACCCTTGCGGATCTACCTTGCCCCAACTGACGGCTTCACTGGGAACAGCCCCGGACAATCCCCCAGTATCGGGTCGTGCATCCGTAATTTGGATAAAGTAATCATGACCCCGCTCCTCCAGGCCCAGGACTTCATGGATTTGGGGTTGAGTTTGGAGCAGGAAGTTTTTGGGACTCCCCCCACCAATAATCAAGGCGGCACTCTGGCCTGGAACACCCGGAATCCCCGACTCCCGCGCAAAATAGGCCAAGGCGGCGGTTTCATTCACATCAATGGCCGGGTCTAAAATCAACTGCGAGCCTTCCAATGCCAAAGCCGCCACATTCATGCCAATGGAACTATCCCCAGGGGAAGAGGTATAAATGGGCACGCCACATTCATAGGCTGTGGATAACAACGAGGTGTGGGGGCGATTCAGCTTAACTTCTACTTCCCGGACATATTGGCCCAAGAGATAATGAAATTCCGCTGTCCCCATCCGCCGTTGAAAAGGAGCCGAGCGCAACACTTGTCGAATAAAGGCATCGGTTTCCAGGAGCACGTCATAGTCAAAAATAATGTCATAGATGCGAATTTGGCTCTCTTGACGCAGTTGGACATCATCCACAAACGGATGACTGGCGTATAAATCCATCCCCAAGGCGTAGTGAATGTCGTGATAGAGATTGGCTCCGGTGCTGATGATGTAGTCCACAAAGCCGGCCCGCAACAGGGGTGCTAAGGCGGAAATCCCCAGGCCGGTCGGAGTCATGGCCCCAGACAAACTTAAGCCCACCGTCACACCGGGTTGAAAGACAGATTGGGTGAGTAACTGACAGGCTTCCCGTAACCGTCCAGAGTTGTAAGCGGTGAAATAGTTATTAATTAAATCCACAACACTCACGTCAGCACTAATGGGAGTTGGGGTAATCGGTTGTGTAAAAGTTTGAGACATGAAAAAAACCTCCAAAGGAATCGAGAACCAGGCCTGTACCCTGAATTTTCCCGAACAACATTGAAATACAGTCCAACTAGAACGCTGTTACAATCAATTCTCGAAATACAACAGCAACTTAGAAGACTTAATTGACTGAAAACCTAGCTTGGGCAATGGGCAGTCATCTGCTACCCCTGACCGACCCAGTTTGTTGAAAAACGCTCAAACAAACCCGTAGTTGCAGGCCGATCAGGTGATACTGGGCCCCTCACAGCCATCTACCCAGGATAGGGTTGGGTCTGATAATCGCCGTTGTTGGAGGGCAACGGTTAAATCCCAGATCGTGAATCGGATGTATCCCATCAGAGTCAAATTCAAATTTTTCACTGCTTTGCCTAGACGTGACACAGATGCGATACCACTATGACATAAATAGACTAAGTTTTACTAAGGTTCGAGCCAGTCAGACGGATTTAGGGTTGGGGGGAGGGACTCAAATCCAATGTCCGACGATCCAGGCCAGGTTCCGTCTGGGTAGAAACAGGAATCGCGACTGGGGGGCGATCTAAGGTCAGCATTAAGTTAGCCGTATTGTCCAAGTCTAAGTTATTTTGAGGTTGATAGAGATTACCGCTGGGAGTGGTTCTGATGGCGGTTGGGGTCAAGTCGGCCGCTGCCGTTTCGTTTAAGGGGATGGGAGAGAGCAGGCCTGGAAAAATGCTGCTCAAGACTCCGACCAAAGCGGCTGCGGACACTGCACCAACCCCTGTCCAGGCCAAGAGGGTGCGGGGCCGATTTTGGGCTTTAGCAAGGACTTGATTGGCCAAGGTTTCCGCTGAAGTTGTCAGAGGACAAGGAGCCTGGTGCAAGCTCTGTTGTAGTTTCAGGAGGCGGTGGTAAAGATGCTGATAATCCGGTTCTGTGGCTAACCAGGCCTCGACTTGGGCCCGTTGGGCGGGTGTGACTTCCCCATCCAGGTAAGCACTGAGAAGTTCAAAGCGTTCTGCCTGGCTGCGGTCTGGGCTATTCGGCGGGGTGGATTTGGGGGAAAAGGGGGTCGGGCTGTCCATAGGGTTAGTGGGGGTAGGCATTAGGAGTTAGCGGGAGGGAAAATTAAAAGTTTTGAGCATCCAGATGGGGCTGAAGTTGGACTTGGAGGCGGGCGCGGGCGCGAGCAATGCGAGATTTGACCGTTCCAAGAGAGACTCCGGTAATGGCGGCAATTTCTTCATAGGCCAGGCCGTCAATTTCCCGTAAAACAATGGTTGTCCGAAAGGACTCTGGCAGATCTGCGATGGCCTGGTGGAGTTGGGCGTAAAACTCATCCGTAGAAAGAACATCATCGGGACTGGGGTCTGCCGCCGCAATTTCCCAATTCATTTCCCCATCAGAGGTGACTAAGGGAGCATCTAGGGACAAGGGGGCCTGGTGGCGTTTGCGCTTACGCAGTTCATCATAGAAAAGATTGGTGGTAATTCGGCCCAGCCAACCCCGAAATTTATGGGGATCTTGCAGGCGTTTAATATTCCGATACACCCGAATCCAAACCTCCTGCACCAAATCTGCCCGGTCATCCCAATCCGGCGCCAGGTGATAGATAACCCGCTCCACGTGGGATTGGTGTCTTCGCAACAGTTCTGTAAAAGCAGCCCGATCCGGACTTAACCCGGCCTGGCAACGCAGGACTAAATCTGGATTTGCAAGTTTTGATACCGGAACAGCCACCCCAGAACAGGTCTCCTCTGCGAACGAGCGAAGCTCTCCAGCGAGCGATCTTTGCTCTCCAACACCAGGCCAAGATAAGGAAATAGTAGAGGTCATGGCTGTCATTAGTCTAGAGTAGGGTCAATTTGTGCGGCCGGCCATCATCCCGAGGGCGAGCTACTTACTCAGACCGTCAAGAGCGGCAATTGTTCCCAGACCCAGCCCAAGAGTCACCCAGTCGCCCTCCGCTCATTAACCATTTTTAACCCCTGGGGCCTGGGCTAAGAGGGCAGTAATAATCTTTTCGTTAGCTTTCGGAAACGGGTAATCAGGCAACTCTGCAACCGTCACCCAACGGACTTCCTCACAGGCTAGGGGTTGGGGGTCTCCCGATAGATACTGGCAGTGATGCACAACTAAGGTAACTTTGAAATGGCTATAGGCATGATCCACCCGAATAAATTCATCTCCCACGGCAATCTCAATGCCAATTTCTTCTTGGATTTCCCGCTGGATACAGGCCGGAATTGTTTCGTTCGGTTCAACTTTGCCCCCCGGAAATTCCCATAACCCCCCTAGTAACCCATCTGCGGGCCGCCGATCAATCAACACCTGTTCCTGAGGGTTCCAAATGACCGCAACACCAATAATTTTGTGGGGAATTGGCTGACTGGGAATCGTCATGGGGAGTTTGCTAACCAGGTTTTCTTGATGGGCCTGGCAATAGTTTAACCAAGGACAGGCCTGGCAATGGGGATTTTTGGGTAGGCAGATCGTGGCCCCTAAATCCATCAAGGCCTGGTTAAATTCACGGGGGAAAGAGGGATCCAGGAGCGTGGTGGACAGTTGCCAAAGTAATTTTAGGACTTTTTGGGGAGGCTGTTTCACCGCATAGAGTCGGGCTAAAACCCGCTTAACATTGCCATCCAAAATGGGCTGGGGTTGATTAAAGGCCGCGCTGAGAATTCCCCCAGCGGTGGTTTGACCAATACCCGGTAAGCCCATCACCAGTTCAATATCTTGGGGAAACTTGCCGTTGTATGACCTGAGAATTTTCTGGGCAGTGGTGTGTAAATTACGAGCGCGGGCGTAGTAGCCTAATCCTTGCCAGAGTTTGAGCACCTGTTGCTGACTGGCCTGGGCTAGAGTTTGGAGAGTTGGTAAAGCTTCTAGCCAACGTTGATAGTAGGGAATAACTGTTTGCACCTGGGTCTGCTGGAGCATGATTTCCGAAATCCAGATGGCATATGGATCTTGAGTATTCCGCCACGGTAAATCTCGACCAAATTCAGCATACCAACCTAATAAGGCCTGGCGCAGTTGGGGAACTGGCAATAATGCGGAACTGTAAAGTCCTGAACTATCTTTGACTATCGCCATCCACTCACTTGAAATCTCAGGCTTACCTCAATATAGTCATTTCTGCCAAAACTGAGACATTCAAGAGTACCACCCGTAACAGTTATTTTTGTGTTTCACTCCTAAGCAAAATAACTATCCATCTAGAGTTCATGACTATTGGCTAAGGACTGTTCCATTTTTAGACGCTGTTCAGCTCCCCGGAGGAAATAACCGCTCATCAAGGCAGTGGCTAGGAGTCGGCCAAGGTTTTCTCGATTCGTGGTGATGGTGACATCAAATTCCTGGGGAGGTAAATGACCGAGCAAACTCATGATGTGTTGATCCATTAGGGCCATCACTTCTGGCGAACTTGGGCGAGACATCCGGGACACGGTTTCCTGATCAAGACCTTGGAGATAGTCACTTAAGCTAATTGGGGTCGCGGGGTCGGACATGGAATTTAAGAATTGATCCATAAGATAGCCATCCTTCTGCAATCTTAGCCCTAGTTTTGGCTTAACCCTACTTTAACAAGTGCAGCGACAGGGCCTGGGGGGATAAAACCATAGAAACGTTGACGGTTTTCCGATCCATAAATGTTTCCTACAGCAAATCAGAATATTCCTCCAGCAGAGTTATCATGTCTCGGAGTCGCTGTTTACTTCGGGCACTGGGGGCAAGTTGGCATCCCATGATTGCTGCAAGGCATTTAGTTTGGAGTCGAGTTCGATAAGCCGCTCGATCTCGCTCTCTTGCTGCAATTTCTCTTGTTTCAATAGCAGTTTCTCTTGTCTCAATAGCAATTTCTCGTGCTTCAGTCTCTCGATATCGGCGTTGATGTCCAGCGTGCCACTCAAGGCCGAGATTAACCACCAAAGCCGTTGTTGCAGCGAGGAAAGTCCAGAAGCTCCATTGGAGTTAGGTGAGGGGGAAACGGGTGATGGGGATAGATTCGGAGTTGCCATAAAACCTCAATAGTGCAGTCAGAGCAAATAAAAATGTGGTCAGGGCGCGGGGCAGTAGTTCGAGAAAACTGATCATTCCCCTAGTTTACAAAAGCTAAATATCCGCTGTGGGTTCTGAGATGTTGATCAGGCCTGGTCGCTATAATTTGGAGGGTTGTTGTGTTGAATACACTGGTTTGATTTGTTTGTTAGAGCTTTGCTCGATCGATCGTTGCAATCCTTTAGCATAGGGATTTTCATGACTCCAGGCCCCGTTGTTTTAATTACTGGTACCGATACAGAGGTGGGTAAAACCTGGGTAACTTCAGCCCTATTTGCCTATTTCCAAGCCCATGCCCCTAAGCTGAGAGTCGCACTGTTCAAACCCTTGCAATCTGGAGCAGTGGGAGACCAAGAGCACTATCATTGGTTATTTGACTTAGAGCAATCCCCCGCAGAGGTTAATCCCGTCTCATTCCAGGCCCCCTTAGCTCCTCCCTTAGCGGCGGCCCTAGAAAATAAAGAGATTGATTTAGCTCCCATTTGGCAAACCCTGCAACATCTCCGGGCCAATTACGATTTAGTCCTCATGGAAGGCATTGGCGGCTTAGGGTCTCCGATTACCTGGGAATGGACAGTGGCAGATTTGGTCGGGGCCTGGCGAATTCCGATTGTGTTAGTTGTTCCCGTTAGGTTAGGGGCGATGGGACAAGCGGTGGCAAACCTAGCATTGGCAAGAGAGAAAAAACTCACTGTCCGAGGCCTGATCCGGAATTGCCTGACTCCTTGCACCGATATGCAACTTGCACAATGGGCTAATCCAGAGCTTTTAGAAACCTTAACCCATCGGCCCGTACTGGGGACATTACCCTATTTAGGAAAGAATGTAGAAAAAGATGACATCCCCACGCTTGCCAATGCGGCGGCAAATTTACAGTTAGAAGCCCTCTTTCCCGAAATCCTAGGGACAGGCCTGGAGCTTCATCATCTCTAAAGCAATTCGATCCAGACGTGGGCGTAAACTACTCCCTTCGACATTGCTTTGATTGACAACAATACTGAACACCAAAGGCGAGAAATTCGGGGGATAGGCATAGCCGGATAAGGCAGCAACACCCTCTAAGGTTCCTGTTTTTGCCCAGATAGTTCCTTGAGCAATCGTATTCTTAAAGCGGTTTTTGAGGGTTCCATTAACTCCGGCCTGGGGTAAAGAGTTTTGAAAGACTGGCCAGTAGGGCTGCAATCGCTGCATCTGGAGGAGTTGGATGAGAGCTTGTGGAGTCACCCAGTTAGCTCGCGATAACCCAGAACCATCTTCAAGATGATAGCTATTTGATGCCAGGCCCCAGGTGCTTAAAATTTGTGTGATTTGACTAGGTTGAATAGTTGCGGTGACTTGCTTCAGGGTTTCGGCGTAAAAATTATCACTCTGGCGGTTGGTCTGGTTAATTAGCTCTGTTAAAGGCGGCGATGACAAGCTATACAAACGTTGTCCCATTGGCCGGCTGGGGCTGTTTTGAATCTGGACGCGGTTGATCTGAATCCCGACTCGGCTTAGGGCAGCCCGCCACTGATTGAGGATATAAGGATAGGGATTGAGCAATGGGATATCCACAGGTTCTGGTTCGCTGCCGACTCGGAGTTGCCCCATAACCCGGACAATTTTCTTCGCTTCATCTAATTTGGTGTCAATAAACTCCTCATCGGAGGTTGCCACAGTCCGGGTTTGATTAACAATCTGCCAGTCCTGACTTAGTTCCGGGTATGTCCAGGCCAGGTGGAGAGGTTTATTTAATTCTTGGGGAGTAACAACTAACGGTAAAGCATTACGATTCAAGGCCAAGCGGGTAATTGGGGCAATTTCACCATCGGCAACATCAGCTAAAGACCAAGTCGGATTCAAGGGCGGATCGGCAAAAGGCAGACTGGTGATCTCAAGAGTGTCAATGTGGCGAATTCCCTGCTGCCAGAGAGATTGGGCCATTTTTTCTAGATCAGAAGTCTTCAAGCTCGGATCTCCTCCTCCCACCAATCGCACCCAGGCCCAATCTGCTCCTGCACCTTCTCCAAAAACCTGTGTAGATAGCTGATAATTCGGGCCAAATTGAGCCAGAGTTGCGGCCGTTGTAATCAGTTTGAGATTAGATGCGACTAAAAACCGCTGATTGCTCTTGTAGGTATAGAGCCAGTCGGGAGTCCTGCTGCCATTGGGATCATTCAGAGTCGTAATTGCAATTCCCCACTGTCCCTGAGCATAGGCGGGTGTGGTTACTAAGGCATCCAGATTCTTTGATAAATTAGCAGGACAAATGGCCCAGATTGGGGTCGGAACCAAAACAAGGAAAGGCAGCCCTACCAGAATTTCAGCCCATTTGCTCAACATTTTTGATAGGAGTTAATGAAACATCAGACGATAGGGCATTTTCGGTTGATAGGCTCCCTCTAAGTTCACCTGGGTCAAATTAGCACGATTCAAACGGGCAAATAAGAGATTGGTTTGTTCTAAGTTGGCCTGCTGAAAATTGGCCTGGCGTAAATCTGTATATTGCAAATCGGCTCCGGCTAAATCCGCGCCTTGAAAATTGGCCTGGTTGAAGAGGGAATGCCGCAGGGAAGCCATGATCAGTTTGGTTTGGCTTAGGTTGGCCTGGCGAAGGTTTGTCCGATCCATATACACCGCCGTCAGGTTTGCCCCGCTCAAGTTAACTCCTTGCAAGTTGGCCTGGGTGAGAACCGCATTGCTCAAGTCTGCCCCACTGAGGTTGGCATTAGTTAAGTTGGCCCCTGACAGGTTGTAGCCTTTTAAGTCAGCCCCACTCAAATCGCAACTAGGGCAAGTATTGGTTGTCAGCAATTGGGCCACATGATCCGGGTTAGCAGCCAGAACATTACTACTCCAGGCCAGGCCAATGCCCAATACCTCAATCACCTTAATGGCAAACCCTTTCATCTCACACCTCATCCTGTCCTGTGGCAAACTGCTTCACCCTATTATTTAATCTCAATTTCCTAGTTTCGTCAGGCAATCCGGCCAGAATCTTAACTGGGGTAAGACCTGTCTAATTTTATGCTAGTACAAAAATTTTAAACTAGCTCAATGGGTCGCTCCAACACCGCTGCAATGTTGTAGGGGCAATCTTTCGGAAAATCTAAATTTGTTTCTTTGTATGCATCCAAGCGAGCGTTTTCATAGACCTCTGCAACCCACTCATCAGTTAAATAACGCTTTAGGACAGGGCTGTCTTTAAGATAAAACCGGATGTTATTGCGTTCCCGTTGAATAGTCACCTGCCAGCTTCGAGAGCGTCTTTGGGGTTGATATTCCCACTTGAGGAGATGATGCACAATCAACCGGAGACTACTTAACAAGCGATCCCGCTCCCGTTTTGACAAATCCCGCACCTCCTCCACCAAGTTTTCAATATCTAACTCGGTAAATCGACCCTGGGCCAATAAATCAGCCATCGTTTCTGCCCAGAGGCCAAAATCCTGCTCATACAATGGTTTACTTGACTCTCCCATTTTGGTAATCCGTTATGGTTTCCTGATGGTTGCTAATTTGCTAATTTTAGATAGTCCTGACTATGAGCGTTTAGATTGGCCTAACTCTTTTTTGAGTCGCTCTAACTCGGATAGAAGGGAATTACTTTGTAGTTTTTGGGGTGGCCCAACATCTGGGGCCGATGACTCGGTTGTTTGCTGCACTGGCTGAGTGGTTTTAGGCTTTGAGGGTTTCCGTCTGTTGCCAATGGCTTCCCTAATAAGGTATTCAGATTGGAAAAAGAAGGCCCCAAACACTAGCCCAATGGTCAGAATCATCCCAATCTCTTGATCTGTGTAGTGGCAATAGGAAGAATAATAGCGAAAATATCGACTGCAGGACGCAAGAGCAAAGGGTGACATCACCAGAAAGGTTAGGATACTTCCCACGATGATCGCTGTTCCCTCATACCAAGATGACCACCGGGGAAACCAGCCAGGGAGTTGACGGCGGAATAGGGACTTATGAACTACTGCCAGAAAAAAGATGGGGATGATTAGCCCTACCAATGCCCCAATGGCTAGGGGGGCGGGATGCTTGATTGATCCAGAAACTATTGCAGCCATAGAAGTAGTGGCGATCATGGCATAAACCACCACCATCACAAAAAACAAAGCCAGCCCAGAGCGTATCCAGTTGACAGGGTATGGAATCCAACGGGGCCATCTCATGATTTAAGACCCAATAGCTACCGGTTCAAGACGACCATGAGCAGCCTTAGCAATTTTTGCAATCTGTTTAAGTGGTCAATTATTGATCCGACTAATTATGAAAGGTTAACCACAACGCCGTTTTACCGCAGTTTATGACCTGGGATGAACCAGGTGGGAACGCTGGCATCGGCTTAAAGTTTCTGGCAACTAAGACCAGTGTACCGCCACCAATGGATTTGGCTCCCGTTGTTTTAAGTTATAGATCAAAAAACGATATTGGCAGTCACCAACGCCGCAGTCAAACCTATGGGCTATTTTAACAGAGGTTACTGGGCTGACAAGTCTCTGGTTGTCGTGGCGACCGTTAAGATGCTTCAATTAAATCCCAGGCCAGCTTTGCCGCGCCAACAATCCCGGCTTGATTACCTAACTCGGCCCGAATAATTTTTAAGCCCTCTCGCGAACTCGGAAGCACCCGCCGCTCCACTTCCGCCCAGAGAGACGGTAAGAATAAGTCCATCGCCGCACTCACCCCCCCGCCAATCAAAACTGCCTCTGGAGTTAAGACATACAAAAAGGTGGCCAGGCCAGCGGCTAAATCTTGACCAAAGGTGGCCCAGAAGGCTAAGGCATCCCCATCTCCCGCCCGGGCCTGGGCCGCTAAGGCTGCTGCATCCATCCCGGTACGTCTTTTGATGGCCGTGGCAGAAGCATGTTGTTCCAGAGAGCCTTGATTGCCGCTGTTACAGGGATGGCCATGCAAATCAACGGTAATTAACCCCAGTTCGGCAGCTGTACCATGGCGACCGATAAAGAGCTTTCCATCTAACAAAATACCGCCCCCCACCCCTGTGCCCAAGGTCAAGAGAATGACATCTTTGAATGTCCGACCCGCTCCCAACCAGGCCTCGCCGACTAAGGCACAATTGGCATCATTAGCTAAAATGACGGGGCGATGGGTGAGTTTTTCCAGGGTTTCGGCCATGGGGACGTTCTGCCAGTTATCGAGATTAATCGCCACTCGCACGATTCTGCCAGCCCGATCTGTGGGCCCAGGGACTCCCATGCCAATGCCTAAGGTTTTGTTGTCTGGATCCAGCTTTTCGAGGGTTTCGACAATGGTTTGAATGACTGCTGTGGGTGAGGCCGGGCGTGGGGTTGGCACAGTGAGCTTTTCTAAGCAAATTCCCTCCGGGTTAAACCGGCCAAATTTAATTGCTGTACCACCGAGATCAATCCCCAGTACCTCTTTACCAGACATAGCGGCTATCCATCTATCTTGAGAGAGTGATCCCCCAGGTTGCTGGCTTGGATCTTGCCATATTCTGTTTGTGATTCCGTGATCTTGGCTGATTAATCCCCAAAATTGACCTGGTGACTTAGGGCTGGAGGTGTGGGATAGCTTGGGCCAAGTTTGGTTCTGTCGCGGCCTGGAATTGGGGGGCTAGGCTGGCCTGGCAACTTTTGAGTAGGGTTTGATCGGCTGCGCTCGCTTGCAAGGGGTGGAGTTCTCCTAAATTCACGGTCACTGGATAACTGGAGGCCTCAAAGCTATCCAACATTAGGGCATTAATGGTTCCCGCTTGGACGGTTCCCTGAAAGCAATCATAGGAAGAATGGGGCATATAGACTGCACCTGTAATCCCATTATTGTTAACCTCAAAAACCATGTAAGTTTGGCGGAGTTGGCCGGGTCGGGATGATTCGCCATAAAGATAAATGCCATTTTTCAGGTTTGGCATCCCTGTGGTGGGTTTGGAAATGGCCAGTAGTGGCTTAGGGCCGGGATTGGCTTGAACTGGCACAGTGGTGCTTAATGCTCCTGCAAGTGTAAAAGTTGCTATCCCCACCAGGCCTGGCCATGAAATTCTTAACATATTGTTACCCACCCAATAAACCTGTCATGCTTCGTGAGTCTGGAATAGAGTTGACCGCTACCTAGTTTTAACTCTAGGGATTTGAGGGCAGTCTCGGCTTCACCCACTAGCATGAGTCCAGTAGAAGAGGGGCGAAAACAGGGGTGTGACAGTAGTGGCACAGGCACAAAATTTAGAGTTGCAAAATTCGTTGGGCTTCCCGTTGACCGCTGAGTAAGGCTCCGTGGACAGTGGCGGGGTATTGCTCCTGGGTCGCCTCTCCAGCAAAGAACAGGTGTTGACCGATGGGTTGGGCTAAGGTTTGATAATCTGCCGGACTGGCCCCCGGTGGAAGATGGGAATAGGCCCCCCAGCTAAAGGGATCCTGCCCCCAGCGAGTGATGAGGGTTCCAGTCGGTGCGGGAATCTTGGGGCCGAATATGGTTTGGAGCGTGTCCAGGCCCGCCTTGATAATGTCTGCATTCCCCAAGCTCTCAATGTATTGCCCATAGGTGCCCGCATTAAATCCGAGTAGGACGGGTTCCTTGATCACCGGATAGAGATTCAACCATTCACACCAATGCCCTTTTTCGGGGGAGACGTAGCCGAGGAGATCTGATTCTGCCCAAAAGGCCTGGGGAAACCGAAAATAGGCTTTGTTCAAAACCCCCATTCCTAAGCGTTGGATTGCTGCTTCCTTAGTTTTGGGCAAAGGAGGGGTAAAACGAATACTGCCTTTTTTTAAAACTCCTAAGGGGACGGTAATGAGGACAGCATTGGCTTGGAAACCTTGGCGGTCTGTCCTAATTTGAACTGATTGGGGATTTGAGTAGTCAATGGCCTGGACAATTTGTCGGAACTCAACAGAGAGGGGCGTTGGTTTTTGGGCTAAGACTTGGACAATTTGGGCATACCCCTGGGGAAAGAGAACATCACCCCCATCAAAAGCCTGACCAGCATCCCAATAGCGGGCCGATAAATCTCCAATGTCGCTAGCAAATTCATGCTCAATGGTGGTGTTCACGACATAGTTTAGATAGCGTTGCTGAGTGGAGGTTAACGTTTGGTTTGCGAGAACTCGGTTAATTCCCTCTTGGAGAGATTGCTGGGTCGGGGGGTCTTGCTGGTCAACTAAGGATTCCCCTCTATCCCATGGATCCAGGATGCACCTAAATCTAAGGGCAGGCCATCTAAACTTCGATTAGTCCAAACCCGCCCGCCAATTCGATTCCGTCCTTCTAAGACCAAGACCCGCTGACCCTGATCCTGAAGTATCCTGGCCGCGGCCAGGCCCGCCACCCCTGCCCCAATTACAATCACATCCCAGATTTGATCCAGATTGGTTGCTTCACGCAAGGGTTTGGCCTGATCCCAACAACTGGCTAAGGTTAACCCCAGACCCCCACCACCGAGCAGTGTTAAGAATCGCTGTCGTCTCACTCCAATTCTCGCCGTCCTTCCAGAGCTTTTGCTAAGGTCATCTCATCGGCATATTCTAAATCCCCACCCACGGGTAAACCAAAGGCAATCCGGGTCACTTTGACAAAGGGCTTGAGGAGTTGGCCCAAGTAGAGGGTTGTAGTTTCCCCTTCAATACTGGGATTAATAGCTAAAATAACCTCGATGACCCGTGCTTGGCTGGCCCGTTGGATCAAGGGATGAATTTGTAATTGTTCAGGGCCAATGCCATCCATTGGTGAAATCAATCCGCCTAAAACGTGATATTTGCCCCGATATTCACGGGTTTTCTCAATGGCAATCACATCGCGAGAGTCGGCAACCACGCAAATGAGGCTATCCTCACGGGTTGGAGTCCGACAAATGTCGCAAACCGGTTCGGCCGATAGATGAAAACAGACCCCGCAGACCCCTACTTGTTGTTTGGCATCGAGGAGAGCTTGGGCAAGGGCCTGGATTTCACTTTCGGGACGTTTCAGTAAATGTAAGGCTAGTCGCTGAGCAGACTTGGGGCCAATGCCAGGGAGTCGTTGCAGTTGTTCGATTAAGCGAGCCAACGGACGCGTATAAACCGTACTCATAAACTTTACTAATCCTCAACTGCCCTTCAACCTGACTCCCGGGCCCCCTCTATTCTCCCTTAATTGCTTCCAAGTCCCGAAAGGAATCTCTACTTAGGGGGGGATGCTGCCGCCTCAATTTGGTCCGGAGTGAGGGATTGAGTCAGGGTGGCCTTCATTTGGGGTTGACTGAGTTTGGCCAGATAGGCGGGAGAAAGGTAGGCCTGGAAGTTGGACTGACCATTAATATAGGCCTGCATAAAGGCCACAGTCACGGCCTGGAGTTGATTGCGGGCAATCCCAGGATCAGAACCGACAACAAAGGGGGGTAGAGCATTGGGGCTGTTCTCTGGGGGTAAATCGCCCATTGTGGACATATGCGTCCCACCATTGAGCAAGACTAAGTATTTTGGGGCAGAACTCAGGCGGGAAAAGGGTTGAAATTGTTCAACTAAGGGGGGAGCAATAAAATCTTCACTACCCGCTAGAACCAGCATCGGAATTTGAATTGCTTGAAAGCCGGTTGAGCCATAAATTGTTCCCCCGATGGGGTTAATCGCCATCGCTGCTTGAATCCGACTATCGCGAAAATTGGGTAGGGGGCCAGGTAGTCTAGTGACTTTGCAATCAAGAATCACAGAAGGCTTAATGATTGTCTCTGGATTTTGGCAAGCAGCAGTCAGGGTGGTACTATCTTGGGTCGCTCCAGCCAAGGCCCAGGTATCGTAACCGCCAAAGGAATGTCCCAGCAACCCAACGGTTTGGGTGTTGAATTTCACCTTAGAGAGTTGAGCCAGATAGTCAAGGGTGACGGAAATGGATTGGGGCCGATTAATGAATTCTTGAGGGAGAATTTCTTCGGGAATTTTACCAGCCAGAAACTCCGTTTGCCGGGTTGCATCACTGCCTGGGTGATCAAGAATGGCCACTCCAAATCCATAGGAAGCCAAATGTTCAGCCAAATAGGCAAAGGTGTTGAGGTCTTCCCCCAGGCCTGGTGAAATGACAACTAAGGGGATTGTCCCAGAAATATTAGGAACATAGAGGGTAACAGGAAATTGAAAGTTAGCTGTCTTGTTATTCAGGGTTAGGGATTGAACTTGCCAGGTATTCGGGCCAGGTGCTGTTAGATCCACAAGGGTACTGGGAAGATTAGGGGATTTAGCGAGGGCAGTTTGACTCTGTTGATTAACAATATTAATGACTGCTTTAGTGGTACTAATTTCACTGAAAATGGCATTGACCAGGGGAATGGCCTGGGCAGCATCAATATTAATTGTGGCATCAGGAAAATTCTCGATGACACCCAAAAGTGTTAGTCCTTGGGGGGCCTGGGCTGCCTGAATCAAGGCTGTTTTTAAGCCACTAGCACCTGATTGCCGATTACTGGTTTGAATAAACTGGCCCAAAACATTTAACACTCGCTGACCGGCCGGTGTATTGAGAAGTTGGGATGTTCCTTCGGTTGGAAATGTAATTTTTTGCTGTAACGCCGAACGCAATGCTGCCAAATCACCTGCACTCAGAAATGTCCCCAAAGGAGCTAAGTTGGCTGGCAGTTCTCCCGTTTGACTAAAACCGGTCAAGTCTTGGGTTGTGGCTGTGATTGTAATGCCGGCTAAAGATACTGTTAGGGAATCCGCTCCCAAGGCTGGGCTGCTCACAACTGCTCCCAGTAATACCCCTAAACCAAGGCTCCAACTCCAAAGTTTTTCTAATTTTCGAGAGTGATGTTTAAAGGCTATAGGCATAACGTTAGGGAATTGGGGAGATAACCACCGCATAGGATTGATTGCCTTAGAAAGACTTTCGCTACCATACTCTGTTTAATTGAGATGAATCAAGATACACCGATAGTTGACCAGGGCAAACGCATACCCAAAGAGGTAAAGATGGGAATGCCCAAATCAAGACTTTTCCATGACTACCCTCATCAGCCCCACATCCAACTTACTATCGCACTTTCAAGCACTAGGGGAACCGAGAGCAGCAACCTTGTTGGAGCACAAACTTTTGCCCAAGCGGTGCCTAGCCATTGGGGAATTGAGAATCAACGCCATTGGGTCTTGGATGTGGCCTTTAGGAAAGAGCATTCATGCATGCGCAAAGACCATGCCCCTAAAAGCGTTGCTTTGATTCGACATAGAGTTCTCAATCTCTTCCAACAAGATCCCTCGACCCAGGCCGGACTGAAGTCAAAATGACTCAAAGCTGGATGGAACAATGATTACCTCTTTTGGATACTTGTCGCTTGAGTATGCGTTTCCCCTGAGGTAGAGAGCATAACCTTACCTGTTTAGGAATAACTGGAATTAAAATAGGCATTAAGATCTCTCGATAGAGCTTGGAGATCCGATGCTCATCTAACTTGACATGCGAATCTGTCTAGAGTGTTCTAAATGAACAGTTAGCTGGGAGTGAAAGTGGCATTTTAGTAGAAAGTAGGCGCGTTTTTAGCTCTAGTTCTTTTTGCGGCCCCGTTGACCCATGACTAAAACCATCCTCATGACCCAGGCCATTTCCAAACAGGGCGAACTTTGGCATGGTGCGTTGACCTCCCAGGGGATCACCGTGATTTGGGAGTCTAATAGTGCGGATTTGGTCCAAGTGTTAGCGCAAATGCAGGCAGTGGGTCTAAAGTTACCCGATCTGCTCCTGATTGATATGGGGATGGAGGTGACTAATCCCTATCGGTTCTGCCAGTCCTGTCAGCAGGATTATCCGGGCTTAAAAATTGTCATTACCGTTGGGGAAGAGCGCGCCATTAGTCCCGCCGAAAAGCGTTGGGCCATTCATCAAGGGGCATTGGATTTACTGCCTGGCCTGCAACAAAACTCCTTGATTACCAGTGTTGTCACCCATCTCAGCCGCGTTATGGAACTTTTAGGAGAACCACTCCAGCAAGAGAGTCTCATGGCTGCCCTCAGTAAAATTAGTGCGTTGCAACAGGCTGTTTCATCTCCCCCCCAATTGCCCTCTTTGCCGCCGTTACCGAAAGTTCCCCCTGCCCCGCCGGAAACTCCCAGTAAATATCGAGGCACAGAAGTCCGGGAAACACCTCCTGAGTCACCTCCAGTCGGTGATAGTTCAACGCGACGGCGTTATCGAGGTTCCAGTTACTAAGTCAGCCCAACCTATTCTGAAACTGAGATAGCCTGAGAACAACTCTGCTTTTAGACAGGATAGAGACGGATTGTTAGAAGATGGCTTAATTGTTGTCCTAAGCGATAGGCCTGATGATCGTAAAGCTTGAGTTCGATAGTGCGAGGGAGTGATTGGATAAAATCCCGGGCCTGGTTGAGATGGCAGCCGGAGATATTGGTGAGGATATTCCCTGCATCTAAAGCTACTTCCGAGGAAAGGGGAGCATCGGCCCAAAGTCGCCATAATCGGGGGGGAATTAACTTACCCTGCTCAATCCGTTGTAGCCCTTGAATTGAAGCCAAAACCACCAAGCGATCTCCAGTCCCGAGAATCATGTCATCCGTAGGAAAAAATTTCTGTTTGCGCTCACCACCAATCGTTTCCCCTTGCTTTTCATAGAAAATCGGTACCACCCCATAACCATAAACCACCTCTGCCAGGCCCAGACCGAGGAGGCTATCTCCCATGGCAACTTGATAGTCCGTCACCAGAATCGTGCGATCCTGTAAGCGAAACAATCCGAGAATATTTTCCCCCAAGGCAGCGGCGGCAAAGGCTTCGGCAGCTAAGGCGTAGGCACAAAGAGAACGGGCCCCTGGGAGTAAGTCCCCTAGGTTTTCGCTCAGGAGTTGATCAAACGTGCGAATCACCAGGCTGAGATCCCCTTGGGCTTGATCTCTCGCAATTAGGGCCGCCTCCAAATTCAACATTTGATCATCACTCGTCAGGATGATGCTTTTGGCAGTGGCTAGGTTAGCGGTTTCCATTGTCCGAATCACGTCACCACTGAGATAGGGGATGGTCAGGGGAGGTATATTTTCTCCCGAATTACTAATAATTACTAAGGGCTGCCGAATCCTTAAGAGAATATCCGCCACCTGTTGCCCTAAGCGACCAAAGCCTACCAAAATGACATGGCCGGCCTGGGGCAGGGGGGGACGGCGTTTGAGGAAACTAAAGCGCGACTGCAAAAGTTGCTCAGTGACTAAGCCCAAGACTCCCAAAATAAACAACAGGGCCATCAGGGTCACCAGGAGGCAAAAGGCCATCACCCAAAAGGGAATCGCCTCCGGTTCCAGGCCCCCGAAAACATCACCAAAACCACCCAGCAAAAGAATAAACCCTGAGAAAAATGCCTTTTGCCAGGTCATATTTGGGACATTAAACCGAAGGAGGAGGGTTGAAATACCCCACAACACTAACCCCAGGCCCAGGCCTCGGGCAATCAGCCAGCGCCGTTCTTCTCGCCGTAACCAGTCCCAACTGGCATTCATGTTTTGCCCCCAGGCCCAGGGATTCAATAATTGCTGCAGAAATTGTTGCTTGGCCCGATTCGTGGGTATTTCTCCCTGTACTCCCAATCCCCCAGAGACCAATTCCACCCAAACCAGGCGATCCCCTAAGCCAAGGGTATGATCCGGCCGCCACTGATGAAAAATGCGAGACTCTGAGGCAGGGAAAAAACAGGCATGGCGACTGGGCCTGGAAGTCTGAATGCTATTGGCAGGTTCAAAAATACTAAACAGACGTTGATGGCGGCGGGGCCATTGGTAGGCATTAACTCCCAAAAAGCGGGTATTAGCAGTTGTAATCCGATGTTCAACCACCCGTAATTGCTGATTATTAATGGCAAACAACCCCAAGGTTCCTTCCCCCAGTCCAGCCAAGGCAAAACTCGGGGCTGGCAATTCCGTGGGATCGAGGGCGACAAAACGGCCTAACTTTTCCCGGAGGAGATGATTCAAATTCTGCCGGGCCGAGCGCACGACTAAATGGACGTTGGGGTTTAATCGCCGGGCGGCAATGGCTGCGGCTACGTTGGTTGCCTCATCGCTGGTGACTAGTAAGATAGCTCGACAGTCCCCAATCCCGGCCTGCTCCAACACTGAAGCCTGACGACAATCCCCAATAATTAAATTGGCCCCCAAGGTATCGGCAATCCCCTGCACCTCCCAGGCCTCCGGTTGGGACATTTCAATCGCCGTCAATTGGACGGGGAAAGCTGGCGTGGCAAATTGCTGTAAACAGTCGTAGCAATATTGGCCCAAACTGCCTAGGCCACAGATGATGAAATGGTTTGCCAGACGCATTTCGGAGGGAATTTCCGTATCGCCACCGGGATCTAACGGCCGATGTAACCGCTGGGGAGAGAGGGGCGGATGTCTGACCTGCCAACGGGGAAAGGCTTCATTGGGGCGAGCGGCAAATAGGGTCACAGGGGGTGGAGGCCAAGAACCCGATCGAGAGCGCAGGGAAACCCAATAGTCCCCTAGCTGTTGATTCAGGGCTTCCGGTTCTGGAAAATCCTGGGCCGTAATCCAACCATATAAACCATGATGAGTCGGTTCCCAGGCCACGATTGCGTCCGGCCAGATTTCCCTTAACCATTGACCAAAGGCAGGAATAAAACGCTCGCGGGACTGAACCATCCTCAAAGCCCTCAGGATATTTCCACGTTATACACCCAAACATAGGCCAGTCCCACAGTTACTAAGGTCAGGGGCAAGCCAAAGCGTAAATGTTCCCGAAAACTTAAGTGATGGCCTTTACTCCGGGCCGCCTCCACCATAATTAAATTAGCCACCGAACCAAATAAACTCAAATTTCCAGCCAAGGTGGAGCTAGCAGCGAGGAGTAACCAGGCCTGGGTGTCATCTGGGGCAATCAAGGGCGTAAGCAACAGCACCGCTGGGACGTTAGAAATCAGGTTGGATAAAACCACCGTTAGTCCCGCCAGGCCCCAGGGATTGGCCACAACTGGAGTCAGGGATTGTAAGAGGTTGAGATGGCGCGTGGCCTGGGTCAAGATAAACAAGCCCGCAAAAAGCAGCAACAACATTCCATCTACTTGTCTTAAAACTCGTTCGGCCTTGATCCCGCTAATCACCAACAACACCGCCGCCGCGGTCAAGGCAACGGGCCCCAAGGGTAAACCCACCATAAACCCCACTAACATCAGACCTGCAACCCACAGGCTTTTAGTCAGCAATGGCTGTAACAGGCGCAGTTTGGGCAAGGCCATGACCGGAACTGGTTCCCAGACCCGAATTTCGGGGTAGAGCCACCAGAGCCAAGCCAGTTGAATCCCGATCCCCAAGATGGCTACAGGCGCTAACTGCCTTACGAACAGCCCATAACTGATCCCCGACAAAGAACCAATCAAAATATTTTGGGGATTGCCACTCAAAGTAGCCACCGAGCCAATATTAGTCGCACCAGCCAGGGCCAAGAGATAGGGAATTGGGTTCAGGTTTAAGGCCGCGGTCATCGCCAGCACTAAGGGTGTTCCCACCAAAACCAGGGTGTCATTCAAAAAGAAAGCCGACAATAGTCCACTGCCCACGCTCAACAGCACCACCAGGCCCCAAGGGCTGCGGGTTAAGCCCAGCATTTGTTGTAACGCTAGGTTAAAAAAACCACCATAGCCCAGGTAGAGGTTGACGATCATTAAACTGAAGAGGAAAACAATGGTTGTGGGATCAATGGCCTGCCAGGCCTGGGGTAACGTGACCACCCCTAAGCCCATGACGGCCGCCGCCCCCACCAAGGCAATGGCCGCCCGATTTAAGGGCAATCCTGGCCACTGCCCCATTGCTAACCCTAAATAGGTAATCCCTAAGACAAGCATGGTTAAACCTGTCTGTAGCCAGGGCATCAGCATTCAGGTAGATGACCTTCAGAGGCATTGGGGAGAGCTAGCAAAACGGCCGTGCCCTGACCGGAATCGGGGGGAAAGGGACTTTGGATGGTCAAACTTCCTCCCATTTGGGCGACTAAGTTTTTGGCAATGGCGATCCCTAAGCCTGTACCGGGAATCGTGCCCTGGGCCTGTTGTCCCCGATAGCCCCGCTCCCCGAGATGAAGGAGATCTCCGGGGGGAATTCCTGGGCCGGTATCCACAATTAATAAGCCTTGGGTCGTCGGGCTCAGTAGCCGGGTTTGCAGATGAATTTCTCCCCCTAGAGACGTATATTTACAGGCGTTATCTAAGAGATTACCCACAATATCTTGGAGGGCAATTGGATCAATGAGAGCCGGGGGAAGCTGGGGGGCCCATTCGACCTTTAGGGTAATCTCCGATTCACTGGCCCGGGCCTGGACAGCGGTGAGGAGGGGTTGAATTGTGCCCACTAAATCCGTTGGTCTAAGGTTGAGGGCCGCAGGGGCTAGACTGAGGCTGGCGGTGGTCACGGGGGCTAATGGGTGGGGGGAGGCTTCTAAGGTGGCTTGAAATTGTTCCACTAAGGATTGTAAGCGTTGCCCTTCCTGCCAGATACTTTCCACAATTGGGCGGTTTTTATCCGGGGCCTGGAGGCGTTTGAGGAGGAGTTTTGTCAGAGTTTGCAGGGCCATTAAGGGATTGCGGAACTGGTGGAGTAAATTGCCTAAAACATCCTGTTGCTGCGCCAAAGTGGGGGCCTGGGCCTGCGATAGCCACTGATGCCGCTGATCCATTACACAACCAATTGCTAACGTATTTGCCACCTGCTGTAATTGCTCCTCTTCCCAGGCCTGCCAATTTCCCCCCAGTCGCCGCACCACCAGCACACCCAAGGGGAGAGATTCATAGATCAACGGAAAAATCAAATGCTCTGACTCAGGGGACATCCGTTGCCAAAACTCAGTCTCTAAGCAGGAAGGTGGGGATCCAGAAGCCGGGGGCAGGCTGGGTAAGGGCCGACTTGGGGCTGAAATTCCCTCAGAACTGGCAGATAAACCCTGGGGTTCTCGAAAACTCACAGACTGGGGTGGCAGAGCAGAGAAGGGTAAAGAGTCGAGGTTAGCAGTCGCATTGGCATCGGGATACACCAACACCGGCAACCAACTGCGGCGATCTCCTGATTCTTCCGTCAGATAGACCCCAAAACTACTAATGCCTAAGTGATTGACCGTTAGCCGGGCCTGGGAACGACACAGTGCCACATATTCCGGACTAGCGGGCCACAACATTGGAATAACGTCACTTAGAAATGGGATTCAGCTAATTTCGAGTTGACCCCAGCCTCAGGAAGCATGCCGGCAAGCTCACCCGTTCCGGTCACATATTCATCCAGGAGGAGCTTCTCCACAGGCAATAGATCGGGATCGGGATCCATATTTTGCTCTTGGATGGTTTCTTCCACAAGGGCCATCTGCTCCTCGGCTTCTAACAGGGCTGCTTCTAACTCCGAGGTCAATTCTGGGGCAAATTGGTTCTCAGCCGCGTTCAGTTGGGCATAGCGTTGCCGGAGATCCTCTAGCTCGGCCTGGAGGCTGGTATTTTCGTTGGCCAACTGTTCTGACAATTCTTTGTAATGTTTGAATGCCAATAGGAATGGAATTAGCTTTTCCCGTAAGGTCATTTGCTCGACATCCAACTGGGTAAACTTATCGGCTAACTGCACATAGGCTTGGCACAGGCGCAGATAACGGTGGGCAGTATTACTCATAAATTTTACTAGGGCAATAGGCTTTAGGTACGTTATAGCGAATCTGAGGGGGAAAATTGGGGGATCAACTTCTGGATTAAACAACGCCAGGGGGCAATTCAGGTCAACTCTGCCCCTAACTCGGTCAAAACCAGTCAAAAATTCATAAACATTAAGAAATACCTAAGATTGAGTTTTATCAAAGATGGATATTGGATATAACCTCCTTCCTGGTACCAACAACCCCCAGGAACCCAGCCAATGGTGACAGAACCATCCTTGGCGGACTGTAACAAATTAAACGATTGTCCCGGCCTGCTTGTTATAGAGCTAGGATGGTTTCGGCCAGGAGTATCACCTCTATGTTTCTTATATTGTGGTCATCAATCATTTCTCCAGCCTTGAGCCTGATGCCCCTGATGAGAAGCTAATCCCAGTGAGGATGAGCCAAGACTTAAACGAATTTTTTTAACATTCTCTAGAATTTTTGAAATTGAGCGAGTATTCTAAAGGTTTAATCCTTGCTGCTGAAGTAAAGAAATTATTTCTGGGGATGGTTGCCATCTCATTTATTTATGCCTGAAGCTCGAGGCCATACCGAATCTTATTTATCCCTAGCGGACAGTCCTTTTTTTCGTGGGCTGCCGGCCAATGTGGTAGAACAAGCCCTCGCCCATGTCGTAACCCGACAACATCCAGCCAATCGGGTCATTCTTCTGGAAAATGATTGGGGAACCTCAGTCTATTTCATCCTCAGTGGTTGGGTAAAAATTCGCACCTATAATATTGATGGCAAAGAAGTCACCTTAAATATCATTGGACGTGGGGAACTATTTGGGGAAATGGCTCCTCTTGAAGAAGTCCCCCGCTCTACGGATGTGATTACGCTTACCCCGACAGTGGTGGCGAATTTGCCTGCTTTGGATTTTGTTAATCTGGTCAACACCGAACCCCAGGCCGGGATCCGCCTTGCAAAACTCATGGCCCGGCGTTTACGGCAACTCAATCGCAGATTACGACTCCGGGAAGCGGATAGCACGGCGCGAGTGGCTGATATTTTGTTGTTTTTGGCCGATGGCCAGGGCAAACAAGGTACGGGGGGTATTGAAATTCCTAACCTTCCCCATCGGGAGTTGAGTAGTTTAAGTGGCATGGCCCGGGAAACGGTGACTCGCGTCTTAGGTAAGTTGGAGCGCAAAGGGATGATTAAACGGGGGCAAGATACCCTCTGCATCAGCGATCCCCGAGCCTTAGAAAATCTTTTGCTATAGGTTTGGGATGTTTCGGTTAGAGTGGAGGTTGTGCCATTTGCTGCGCTCAGTCGTTTAATCTATGCTCAGATCTGGAATTGTCGGGTTGCCCAATGTCGGGAAATCTACCTTATTCAATGCCTTAGTTGCCAATGCCAAGGCCGAGGCGGCCAATTTCCCCTTTTGTACGATTGAACCCAATGTGGGCGTGGTTGCAGTTCCCGATCCCCGTTTACAGGTTTTAGCGACTATTTCCCAATCCGCTGAAATTGTCCCTACCCGGGTTGAGTTTGTTGATATTGCTGGCCTAGTGAAGGGAGCAAGTAAAGGGGAGGGCCTGGGCAACCAATTTTTAGCCAACATCCGGGAAGTGGATGCCATTGTCCATGTGGTGCGTTGTTTTGACGATGACGATATTATTCATGTCTCTGGTTCGGTGGATCCCAGCCGGGATATGGAGGTGATTAATCTAGAATTGGCTCTAGCTGACTTGTCCCAAATTGAACGCCGGATTGAACGCACTCGCAAAACAGCCCGGAATAGCAAAGAAGCCCAAGTCGAATTAGCGGGCCTGGAAAAGCTGTTAGAGACATTGAATAATGGTGAACCGGCCCGGAAAACGCAGCTAACTGAAGACGAGGCGGCCGCTACTCAATTTTTAGGACTGTTAACCTCTAAGCCTGTTATTTATGCCGCTAATGTTGCAGAAACGGAACTAGCCTCCGGGAATGAATGGGTTGAACAGGTTAAAACAATTGCCCAGGCCGAGGGGGCGCAGGTGGTGGTGGTGTCGGCCCAAGTGGAGGCTGAGTTAGTCGAATTATCCCCCGAAGAGCGAGCCGATTATCTAGCCAGTTTGGGTGTGACCGAAGGCGGCTTACAATCCCTAATCCAGGCCACCTATGATTTGCTGGGGTTACGCACCTTTTTTACAACGGGGCCAAAAGAAACCCGGGCCTGGACGATTCACCAAGGGGACAAAGCACCCCAAGCAGCCGGAACCATTCACACGGACTTTGAACGCGGCTTTATCCGGGCGGAAACGGTGGCTTACCAAGATTTAGTCACTACAGGATCAATGACTGCGGCTAAAGAGAAGGGCTTAGTGCGAAGTGAAGGCAAAGAATACGTTGTCGAAGAAGGCGATGTCATGCTCTTTCGCTTTAATGTCTAACTAGAAACTTGTGATTAGGATTATCGGTCGAGTCTCAAATTTCATCAAAATAAACATTAATAAAAAAGTTCTTTTTCAAAAAAATATATTCAAAGCATATTCAGTGGTATCGGAATCAATACTATATGGAGCAGTCTTCTCGCTCAGGAAGATATATACAGCAAATAGAGGGTTATAAAGCCTTTATCCCTAACCACTTGCCGCCCAATCCTGAAATTATTATCGATCAGGCAATGTGGAATTTATGATCTCAAGCTGATCGAGCCTTAGGCCGACTAGATAGAGCAACTGATGCAGTGCCCCTAAAATTGTCCAATTAAAAGAGGAACATCGTCAATTAATTTTGAGTACTATGGGGCGCAGATCAGGGAACGCCATAAAGTTACTCGAAAGCCTCTACTCCAAACCAATTTTTAAGGTAGAGTACGTGCAAATAATCACAGGTCTATCCCCTGCTAATGCCAACACCTTAATCCAGGATTTGAGTGATATAGGTCTTTTACATGAAATTACTGGACAAAAGCGGAATCGGGTGTACTCCTACGCCCCATATTTAGTTGTCTTTGAAGATGAATAAGACAGTAAGATTATTTCTGCAAGTTTTCCAGGCCCGCCGTTACCTTCCCTGACTGCAACTTATCACCCTGTTGAATGCTATCGACAACATCCATCCCCTCAGTGACATAGCCAAAGACAGCGTAGTCTCCATCAAGAAACTGGACATCTCCCAAGGCAATATAAAACTGGGCTGAAGCTGAATCAGGCATTTGGGAACGAGCCATAGCGACCGCGCCACGGGTATGGGATAGTTTGGGAGGTTGGGTAATGCCAGCACTCTTAAAGGTTTTGCTATAGACGGGCTCAGTGGCACCTTGGGGCAAAATTTCTAGGGGAATGTAACGGGGCTTACCAGTGGCGGGATCTACAAAGGAACCGGTGCCATAGGCCTGGGGATTAACATTGGGGTCTTTGGACTGGGGGTCTCCACCTTGGGCAACAAAGGGCTGCGGACTGCGAATGACCCGATGAAAAATGGTGCCATCATAAACACCGCGCTCAACAAGATCAACGAAGTTTCCAGCGGTATAGGGGGCATCTTGGCCATTGACCACAATCGTAATCGGCCGACCGTTGACCGTTAAAACAACAGTGGCATCACCATTCAAACGAGGTCCATTCATAGGGGTTGGGCTTTGCGCTCCAGGTACAGAACTGGTATCGGCTACAGAGGCAGGAGACTGACAAGCCACAATCAACCCCGTCAAGGCAATCAATAGGATTACGTTGAGGATTTTGAACCAGCGTTGACCTAGCACAGTAAGATTCTCCACAAATACCAACGTTTATCATCCCCTAAATTGGGTCTGGCTGTCTTCCTTAGGGCTGGAGAGTTAAGGAGAGGGAGAGTTTAGCTAGAAGTAACGGCGGATAAAATCTCGCAAGCGGAGGAGGGTGAGGGATTGCCCTAAATCTAAGGGAAGTAGGGAAATGCCCTCCAAGCTAGACTGCACCCACCCTTCCCCCCAGTACCATTCGTGAATACCATCAATCCCCCGGCGCAGGATTAATTGCAAACCATGACTAGCGACCTGTTCCACCTGATGTTCAACGGCAATGGGCCCCAACCAAGTTGTAAAGGTTAGGCCGGGGTAGAGGCGTTCCGGTAATCCAGCACTGAGGCGTTGCGGCCACAACCACTGTTCCATCAACTCTGGCTTCGTCAGGCTGTCATAGAGTTGAATTTCAGTGGCCGGAATTTCGATGCGGATTTGGCTACGTTGAAAGTTACCGAGCATAGCAGGCCTGGGGATGTCTCCTCTTCAGTATGCCAAGGCGATGATTGTTCTGGTAAAGCTAGCAGGGTTTCAGGCGAGAGAGAACCTTAACCGACAAGCTGAACATGATTAAAACCCTGGAAAAGCTACCCTTGTATCCCGATGCGACTTAGGCCTTAAAGGGTAAATCTTGGTTGACTTCATCAATGATGGCCTGTTCTTGCTGATTAATTTCCTCAATATAGTGATCGAGAATTTGGCTTAATCTGGGGGAGTAAAACCGATGCAGACTGTAATTGGGTGTTGCCGGAAATCCACGCCGTTTTTTATGACGACCACCCGCTCCAGGGTCAAACATTTGAATGCCTTGGGAAATAGCCCAGTCTATCGGTTGATAATAGCAAGCTTCAAAGTGGAGGCAATCTATTTCTTCAAGGCTGCCCCAATAGCGACCATACAAATTCTCAGCTTTACGAATACAAAATGACATTCCGACTGGATGCGTTCGATCCCCCTCCCGATAGGCTGTGGCAAGGACAACCCGCTCTTGAAAGTCTGGATGGAGTTGCTCAAAGAAGGCTTTAGTTAAGTATTTACTCCCCCACCAGCCAAACTTATCGCAGGTATCCCCATAGAAATGATACATCCGACTTAAAAGTGTCTGACTAATTTCGGCCCCAGTATGAACAGCTATCTCAAGCCCGGCCTGGCGCACTGCTTTCCGCTCTCGTTTAATATTCCGGCGTTGGTTGGCATTAAAGTCAGCTAAGTAATCCGTAAAGGTGGTGTAATTGCGATTTTTCCAAATATAGCTGTGATGTAACCAGGCCCGGTAGCCACAGGCTTCAACCAAGGGTTGCCAATTCGGATCCACAAAGAGGAAGTTACAGCCAGAGAAGTGATTGGCCTGGGCAAACCGATCAATTTCCATCAACATTGCTGCGGTTAAACTGGCTTCATCCTCCCCAGGAGCCATTAAAAACCGATAGCCTTGGGCCGGGGTAAAGGGGGTCATGCCGAGGAGTTTGGGATAGTAACGAATCCCCAATCGTTGGGATAAATCAGCCCATTGGTGATCAAAAACAAATTCCCCTTGACTGTGACCTTTGATGTAGAGCGGGGCAGCAGCAATAAGAGTTCCCTGTCGCCAAACGGTGAGATGTCGGGGTAACCAGCCGGCCTGGGGAATGGCACTGCCAGAGTTTTCCAGATTTCGTAACCAATGCCATTCTAAAAACGGGGTTGCTAGGGGTAAGGCTAAGGCATCCCAGGCCCTTTGGGGAATTTGCTCAATCCGGTCCACCCATTGCAAAACTAGACTTCCTGTCCCTTCACCCATAACCGGATTGTTCGCGATGACTGCCCATCTAGTGTGACATATTTTTTCTGGGAAGTTTCTTGCCTAGATTTGATAGGAACACCAATCATTACAAATAGAGCTTAAAACCATTGATACAAAAGGGTTGATCCAAGGGTTCTGATTAGATGTGCCCCCAAGTAGTGATTGTTTGAATAAATGGGAGAGTAGAGTTTTAAGATACCGCCGGGGTTAAATTCCCTGTCTTTGGCGTTTCATCTGCCAGCCCCAGAACTGGTATGGACAGTAGGGTGTCAGCCCGTATTCAGTTTTGGATCGTGTTATCTCTATGTACTTATGGCTAGACTCCTTATACATCTGGCAACTTTCATCAAATCTTGTAACTCAACTCATAAGTTCCCGTTGAGCCGCCTCAGTAATGACCCGCCGCAGCCACGTTATACGCTCAGCTTGAGGAAGTTGATGGATAGCGGCAAAAACAGACTTGCCAACCTTTAATGCAAGGGGACGCTGCTCAAGTGGCTCGTCAGGCATTGCACCAATCGGTTTGCGGATTTGGGCCACAAACTCGGGGGTAAGGACAGGGGTAGGATTAGCCATAGCTCCATTAGGGGTTCATCAGTCCGAGATCAACTATAGCATAGTATTTCCTGGTTACTAGGTTTTTTTGGAGTGCGGAAGGGTCTGGCGCAAAAGTCTAGGTTTTTGGCTAAGAACTACTTGATGATTGCGGTTAACAGCAATTGGGATGACTGTTTTGATCAAGTAACGTGCCGTTTGGATTGCGGTTAACAGCAATCGTTGGTTCTTGTAGTCTGACTATCTACGGCATCGGATGCTCAATGAGTACAGGCCCCTCTGGAGCAAACTGGGGGGCATACAGCCTTGTAGAGTCCAGCCCCATCAGAGTTCCAATCGGAATTGGAGTTCTTAGTTGCTCCAGTCCTTTAACTTCCCAAAAGACAGCCCATTACGGCGAATCAGTCTTTGTTGACTCAGGACGAAACATGGCATTCCCTGGATAGTGTCCCCGCCGAGATTCAACATGACCAATATAAGTGGCCTTCCACGTCACCATCCGGTCTAAAGACTGCTCCTCCTGGGAATGTGAGGCATAAATAAAGACATCTACGGTCTTCTCGCCCCTTAACTTGTCAACTTCACGGAAAAACTCAAAGGCGTTGCTACCAAAAGCTATCTTGGGACTCAATTCAGCATCAAGTTGTATGGAAACAGCCTCTAACCCAGAAGCTAGGTGCATTTCAGGGACAGGAGCTAGGATTGCAAAGGCATGAGTCGAAGTCACGGTCTTCCTCCTCATTTTGTCGGAACAGGAGTAGGCAGATATAAATTCTACTCAGATTTTTATCTGGATTACCCACCTTGTTCCTACCCAATTGTCGTTAACAGCAATTGGTAGTAGGTCACCCCAGCAAGAATAACCTGAAGCATGAAGAGGGGAAGTCCAGCATGGAGCCGAAAACCTCCCCTCCGTTTGAAATCGGGAGCTAAAACGGTTTCACCTCGCCACCTGGGATAGACGCAAACCTCTAGGGATGCCGCCTCCGCTTCCGTAGCCGTTGAGGGCCAATCACCGACATTTTCAAGCTGGCAGTTTTCAAGACGGTACTCACCAGGATGGAAAGATCAGCCTCTCCCCGAAGCTGACGGTAGTAGAGATAAGCATGAGGCTGATCAGGAAACGCCAAAGTTAGCTCTAGTGTTTCAAGAGTCGTGACCTCCATGTCCCGTTTACCTTGCAGCCACCGAGAAAGCTGGGCTGAGTCCATTGCCCGGCCATAGCCATACATATTCAAGAACGTGACCCGCTGACAGATTTCCGCTTGCGGAATGTTGTAGAACTCAATCGTCTGCTTGAATGCTTCTTGATGCGTCAGCAACTTCCGCCCGTTAATAACGGCATTAATCTCACGGCTGCCTACTTGTTTGCCTTGTGTCATTGCAATTCCTCCCAAGGAGTTATAAATACACTTTTATCGAAACATATTAAAAACTAAATGTGTACGCAAAGAGCAAAATAAGGCAAAATTATCCAAAAGTCCTTCTGGTTAAAGGCTGTGGACTATCTGAAGTGGCCCTTGTATGACAGGAGTAGGGGAGGACAGGCAATGGGCTTAGATGCCATGACCTATTGCTTTATGCCTCTATTCATCTGACTGCTAGGGCATAGCAATTCTTGCTAACCACAGTTGCAAGCTGTGTCCTTCTCCATAAATCTGTGGTGTGAGCAGTTCTTATTAGCTAAGAACGCCAAGTAGTTTCACTCATAACGTCTTAGGGGTGAGCATGATAGGAAGTGTTTAAGGCTAAGTTATTGAGTGCCGTAATTGTCCTAAGCGTGTTGTGAGAGGCGATATAGACTGGGGGCTGATCTTTGTAAGTCTGCTGAGATTCAATTTTGGTACTAACCATTGAAAAATAGGACATTCTTGTTGCAAATCTCATTGATCTCTCTGGAGTCTCTATTTTTATGTTCAAGAAGCGTTACACTTTAGGAGTTTTGGGTATCAAGTGCAGGGTGAAAATATCAAAAAATCTGGAAGAAGCGAGTTGGAAAGGCTGGCTTTGTTGCACGAATTTGCGCGGAAAGCGTCACTATATAGCACTACACATTTAAGACCAGATACAGACAAGTCAGGAAAGGCTTTTAGACAAGGCTTGTGAGATTCAAATTTGCTCAGAACAGTCTGCGTAATGCTACAGAACCCATTTGAGATTTGATTCTGCTGTTGTAAGTCTTGTAGACACCTTGTTTTTATCTGTTTCCTGAAAGCGCCACATTGCATGAAAAAAAGAAGTCAAACAGAGCCTATAAGCCTGGCACTCGCTCGATTATTTTTCTAGCAACTAGCATCTCAAACTGAGAGCGAATGGCTTTAGCTATGGTGCGATTTCGCATTAATAATCCAGCTTCAATGTTGCGCTCGTGGGCAGCCTCGGTGAAATTGGCCGAAGTAACTAGCAGACTCTCTTCATCGACAACAACGCACTTAGCATGAAGACACGCGTTAGACTCTGCTGTCATCAGCATGGTACGGGGATCGTGAAAGACTTCTGGCAGACGCTGCCCAGGCCAGACGTGGTGGCGAAAGGTTTCGGAAAATTCCCGTAACAGGATAGAGGATGGGGTGCGATCTTGATATTTGCGTTGGACATTGAGGAACATTCTGACCTGAAGATCAGGATTGGCATCCATACGGCTCGCTAGAGGACGAAAGAGGTTATGAACTTTTATTCCCTGGTCAATAGCAAAGCTGGAAATAAGGACGCTATGTTGGGCACTACTAAAAAGTTCGCGAACCACGATGCCGGTGTCTCGGCTTTCTGTACCAGGTACTTCTGGCCCAGTCCAAACCAGGTCTACCTGATCTTGCTTGGACTGGGATGCGGCACGTTCCTTAGCGAGTAATTCCAGTATGTAAGCGAGTTGAGTGCGAGCCAGGCCCTGCTGGTGTAAGTGGTTAATTTCCTTTACAACTGCGGTTAACCCCTGTTCGGGGACATAGCTACATAGAGAGACCGCTGAAACCGGTAGATTGAGTCTGCCAGCCTTCAGTGCCTCAGCGATACCTATGAGCGCTGGACGACTTAGCTGCACAAAGGGAGACATTAATACAACCTGTTAGGGAAGAACTCGGCCCCCAAACCCTCAACAGTGCTAGTAACTAGGGCGCGATCGAGCATTTCGTTGCGCCGTTCGCAGGAGGTTTCGGCAATCAACAGACAACCGTGGCAGGCGGCCCCATGTAGAAAGCGATCTTCCTGAACACTATCGGGTTGGTGCCCAGCACAAACGGGGTCATTAGAGCAGAGGCGACCTTGCTCGAGGGCCTTGCCGAGATGGTATTCAATGCGTCTACCAACCTCTACCAAGCCTCCTAAAGTGCCTTCAGAACCAGATGCGCCCGTGTGAAGCAAGATGCCATAACCAATCTCTGGAAAGGCATAGATGCGCTCCCGGATAGCGCTAGAAGCATAGCCACATTCTAGGGAAACCGCTGTGATCAGCAAATGAGATAGAGAATGAAGCATGATGTAGGCTTCACCGGGAAATTTGGCCTTATCCTCAGGGATGCCACGGTTCTGAGTCCAGCGTCTAAAGCCACGACGGAGGGCTTCACCACGGTCTTTGACATTTAGATCTTGCAGCCAGTTTTCGACCTGTTCTTTGTGGAAGCTAATGAAAACACCCTCTCCTAGGTTCTCAATGGCTGGTACCCACTTAGGTTCAAAGTCTAGTGCCGCCCGCCGTACACCAATGGCGAGGTCATCGATTTCCCCTTCAATGTTGGTTTGGGCTGCTTCAAAGCGGGTGAAGCCGATCAGGGCCAGCACCTCCCGAAGGCGATGCACCAGGACAACCTTATCGATGAAGGGTCGCCATTTAGACTCTAAAGAACTGGGTTTTCGAGTATAGCCTTCAAATATCTTGTCGCTGGATAGGGCTTCTTTACCTCGTTCTTCGGGGCAGGCCAGCAGGGCTTCTAGTTCTACTTGTTTAATACTTTTCTCAGGGGCAGAAAGCCCGGCTTTGCGGCACTGGATTTCAGTCCAGACAGCATCAGCTCCAAACTCCGCTAGGTCGAAAAATTTGGGCTTCCGCAGTTCCTTGATGACATCAGCAATGTCTTCTGTGTATTGCAGGTCTTCTACATAGAAGCGGTCAACCGCCTTCTTCAGATCAGCGTCCTTATCGGGCATCGAGATGACACTAAGAATCTGACTAAAGTAGGCGTTACTAGCTGATCGCACTAAGAGTCGGTTGTACTCAGGCTGGTCTGTGGCGATAATCTCGCCGATGTTGGTGACTCGATGGCGACGGCAGGGTTCTTATCCTTGAGGGCCAAGCCAGGGGCGGTGTCCTTCACAAACACCCAGTACCTTAGAATCCGTGACTTTAGCCTGGGATAAGGGACGTAGGCTCCCGCACTGCTCAGAGCGCACGAAAATTTCTTCAAAATCGTTGCCTGAACCAGCTTCATCTAACCAGAGCTGACCCCGGCACCTAGACTGGAAATCATTGTGGACAAAGGCATTCCAGTTAATGTCGCTAAGGTGGCCATTGGTGCAGTCCTGCACAAACCGTACTGGAACTGCCTGCACTCGTTTGCCTTCAAATTTCGCTCCTCCCTTCACGGAACTCCAGGAAATCAAGGGGCGGGTGCGGTAGGATTTGCCAGCCCGCTCGATCGTGCGATCAATCTGAGCGAGAAACCAGATGGGGAAGACCAAGGCATCAACGCCACTGAAGGGCACTTTTGGGTCACTGGCTTTGCAAGGGGGGGCAAATAGTTTAATGTCATGCCCGTCGGGAAGGTTCAGGCTCCTTGCAACCTTGTACTTTAGCCAGTCTTCTCGGATGAATTGTTTTTCGCCTTTCCAGTAACTGAGTCCTGAAATAATCACCGACCGGGCGGGCAAATCTACCATCGAACCGGGGCCAAAGGTAGTGAGTATCTGGCTCTGGCGAAGTTCGCCACTGGCCTTCTTGAGCTGGCTCATTCGTCGTCTCCTTTAACTCCTTCCATGGTGTACGGGTCTCGAATCCAGAGGTTGACGGTGGCTTCCACATCGCGCAGACTACGCTGGGCCTTGAACTTTTGCTCATCGATAGGGCGCTGATCCGCAGATAAATCTAGGGCATCGACCAGAAGGGCAGGAGCTAGGTCTGCTTCTTTTTGGTACTGTAGCCGGGGGTCGCGGGTCAAAATTCGTTCCCAGGTATCGAGGGGGTCGGTAACTTGCGCTCGCACTCTTATCCGCAGGTCATTTGCCGTTTCACCATCTAGGTCAGAGCTGTGACCTTCGGCCCGACGGGCAATGGCCTCGACCATAGGAGCTACCGCTGCCCGTTGGTCAGTTAGGTTAGAGGCTCCTAGGGGGGAGGTCATCTCTGGCACTCCGAGGCGGGCAAGGGCAACGGTGACACCAGCCAGCCCCCGATCTAACGCCCGAGGGGAAAATGGGGTAACACTGGTCGCCTCTACTGCCCGGTAGAAACTGTTGTGCCAGCTTTGAAAGCGCTCGTAGTGAGAGCGATCGCGGGGCCGGTGAATATTCATCAGCGTTACGACTAAACCGGGCTTATTCTGAGCCCGCCCAACCCGGCTGGTGGCCTGAATGTATTCAGCAGCAGTCTTAGGCTGACCCAGCACTACCATTAGACCCAGGCGTACAATGTCGAGACCAACCGAAATCATGTTGGTGGCCAGGGCAATATCGACTCGCTCATCTTCATGAAAGGATTTGGAGAGGCGGCGTTTTGTGTTCGCAATTTTGTTAGTACTCACCCGTGAAGTTAGTTCTTCAGGCACCTCATCAATCTTCCGGTTATAGAATGGGCCAACTGATTCCCCCTCCCGCAGGCGCTCACCGTACTTATTGAGGCGAGAGTTGACCTCGTCCTCAACAATGCGCCGGCTACCCCCTAGCTCCCGCAAGGAGTTGAAGTACCCCATCAGGGTCATGTATGGGTCAGCAGGGTTGTCTTTCTTACGTTTACCTCCGGCCTCAACCCATTGTTTCTGGGCGGCAGCTAACAGAGCCAGATAAACCCGGAGCAAAATTACTTTCAAGCTGCGGCCCTGGGCAGCAACCCCTACATAGAGCCGACCGGGACTTGAAAAGTCAGTTTTAGCAAAGAAGGAATCATGGCGATCTGGGCCTGGAGGCGGAAAGATATCCACATGGTTGCGGCCAAACAGGGACTGAATCTGGCGGCTGGCGCGGCGCACGGTGGCGGTGGAGGCAATTACCTTAGGTCTAATAGTTTGGCCATTTTCTTCGCGACAGCACAGCGTATCTATCGCTGTTTTATAGAGTCCCACCATGGTACCTAGGGGGCCAGAGATCAGGTGCAGCTCATCCTGAATGATTAAGTCAGGCGGGGGCAGATAGCCTTCTAGGGGATGTCCAGCCAGGGTCGTGTCGCCAGGGCTGTAGAAGCCTTCGTTTTCCTGGTAGTGAGTAACGCGGCCAAACAGAGCTCCAGTTTGTCCGACCCAGGGCAATCCAGCAAATTTATCGACCGTGGCGATAATAAAGCGGGGCAGACGGCGGTAGATCGGCTCGTCTACAGCCAGAATCGGTAAGGGATTATGGCTACGGAAGTCACAATCTCGTTTGACGCATACGACCTTAAGGTTTTTGGGAGCATCTTCTGTAGGTAAGAGCTGAAAGGAGTTGGTGGTGAAGCCTTCGCCGCACCAGGGGCAGCGCTCTAGGGGGATGGGTGAAGGTTTGCTTTTGCTGTCGTGCTTAAAGTCCAGAGTACGCTGGCGAGCCGAATGCTCATCTTTATCGCCCCGTTTACCCATGCGGTTGGGGGTGGAGCTTTGGCCAACCCAGAGGCCGATTTCAAAGGGCCAGGTACCCAGCTTGTCCGGTACTTTTTGTCGTTCTAACTCCAGGGCGCAGATCAGACGCGAGGCCCGTTCTAGCTGGTCGAGAGTGAGTAGGCGTAGGGTGTAGCGCATCAGCACGCTCATGCCAGCAGCTTGAATGCCGGGGTACTTGAGCCGCCGCAAAATCAGGGTAAAAGCTGCCAGGCCCAGGTAGGCCTCAGTCTTACCACCGCCGGTAGGGAAGAACAGGAGATCTACTGTCTTGCGATCATCATGCTCTGGATTGGCCAACCCGACTAGGTTGAGCAAAATGAAGGCTACCTGAAAGGGCCGCCATGTGGGTTCTAAAAAGCTCTCAGGGGGTTTACCCTCTTCTTGGCTGAGTTGGTGGCGACGAGCGGTGGCGATCGCCCGGTTGGCCACCTGAAAAGCCTCTAGTATCTGGGGGTCAGCCAGGGCGTTGAGACCGGACTCAATGCGATCGCAAACCCCATTTGCCCGATCCAGTAGATTTCTAGCTACGTCAGCGGCTTCCTGGGGACTAATGGCCATGGCCCGCTGGGTTGCAATCCAGGCCCGGTACTCGGTGACTAATGGCCCTACCATGCCTCGAATGGTGGCAGCATCGCGGGCTAGAGCGAGAGATTCCATGCCGAGTTGTACCCCTTTGGGTGCTGTTGGGGCCACCCTGGGCACTTCAGCGGTAGGAATCCAGGTGGTGCAAACCTCGGTGCAGTGACTGCCATCAGGCTCTATAGCTAAAGCCGAAACGTTGTGGCCCACGGCAAATTCGTAGTCGTCACGGTACTGAAGAGCAGCCACAGCCTCATCCCAATCGTCGGTGCTAACGCTTCGAGGGTCGGGTCGGGGCACAAATCCTTCGGGGCAACGAATGTTGAGATGGGTTTGAAAGGCAAAGGTAGAGTCACGGTCTCCAGAGGTAAGCTGGCGATAGTTGACTAAAAAGATTGATACTGCCTTAGTGCCGTAGGGAAAACGATCGTCTAGCACAGGCCGGCAGATGACCACTAGGTTGAGGCCACTACCACCAGGAAGATCAATGGCGTAGGGTTCTGAGCTTTCTTCAATACGGACAGGAACAACCGCTTTCTGAGGGACACGCTGCCAGCGGTCAGGCTTTTTCTTGCTTTTACCCCGCTCCTGGGGGTCTTCCTCAAAATGCTCTTCAAGGTTGGTTGACATGGGCAGATAGTCGCCCCAAGTCACATTAGCTTCGACGGTTTCAGTTTTGCTGGAGACTAGAACGCTGAGTCCCATAGAAGATGGAAATAGGGCCTTGCGGGCAGCGGGCTTTTCGGGATTACTGCTGTCTTCGCTGGAATCGCTCTGGGTGACTTCTTCGGGGATGTTATCGTCGGCATCATCGTCGGAGCGAATATCGGGTGGTGCGCCATAGGGGGCTAAGAAACCTGTGAGGTACCACTTGGAAGGGGCCTGCGTGAGGACTTCATTAGCGTGCTTGGTGTCATTGGGGGCAGGGCCAACCAGGTCAATGTTGAGCGCATCTACTAGGGTGGCGCGAATTTCAGCGGAGGTAGTCATGGCAAAGGCTCTTGTGGGGCGGGTTCTTCTTGATAAATGCGAACAGTCCCTTTCTGAATGATCCACAATTTCCCAGTGATATCCATTGTCTTTAAGGCATTCACTAAGGTTTGTATCGCCTCTAACAAATCCGAGTGACTGGGTTGTTTGGGTAACCGTAGGACGGCAATGCCGCTATAGAGTGAGGGCTTAAATTGAAGTGGATTACTAAAATCTAAATCTAGTGTTACCAAGCATCGTTGCTCCTGCTGGCATACCGAGATCACTTTCGTGTCAGGAGCACTGATCAGATTTTGCTCAACAATGGTCGCCACATCATACCCGGCTTGTCGCAATAGATTTTGCCCACGATAACCAATGTTTTCGTCTAGCTTAAACTTCATGCGGCTGATTCAATGGGTACATCTACAAATCGTTCTCTCGCCATTTCGGCTCCGTAGGCTAGACAGGCTAAAACATCGTCTGTGGTCAACTGCGGATATTCTTCTAGAATTTCTGAGGTGGTCATACCGCTCGCCATAAAGTCTAAAATCAACGACACCCAAATCCGATGTCCCTTGATGCAGGGTTTGCCAAAGCAAATGTTGGGGTTGACGGAAATACGTTGTAGTAGTTCTTGTCGGTTCATATGTCAAATTCTTCGCAATTTAGTGTTTAATCAGAGTCTGCTATCAAGGTAAGAGAGCAAAATATGGAAACTGATTTGACTGAATGATGTCAAAATGCCTCCGATCTAACGTCAAAATATTTTGAATTTTGTGTTGATCTGCAAGACTAGCGAGACTGGCATTTACAAATCCAATGGGGATGTCAGAATAAGCCCTCATAACTTCTATTGCCTTGCTGATATCTGACGCATCCATACCTAAATAGCTGAAGGCACCTGAGTTGACATCTTCAAAAAAGGCTCTCGACACTCTTTCTCCTAAATATTTAGTGACCATGTAGTCTACTTCCGGCAAAATAGAAACAGGAACAACCAATTCAAATAGGCTAACAAGTCTAACGACATCGGCGTGGTGACGATCCTTTCGATTGATAAGGGCTATAACACCACTTGTGTCAGCCAGCATTTTCATGGTTCTTGCCACAGCAAATCATCCACCCGTTCAGACAAGTCAGAATATTCACTCTCGCCCAGGCCGACTGACTTAGCCTGTACTCTCTGTAGGGCAAAAACATAGAGATTTAGGGCTTCTTGTACTAAATCGGAGACGGTTTTGTCTTGATTCTTAGCAATGGCTTCCAAATTATCCTGGAGGGGCTTGGGTAAAACAATGGGTGTTCCTTCCATTTGCTCTGCTCGTTGCATACTGGGATTCCTCTCCCATCATAGATTTACTGATGGGGCTACATCTCCAGGCCAGGGATTGTGGAAGGTTCTGCCTTGGACTTACCCTTTTTGGTGCCTCTAGCGGTTGAGGTGTTAGCTTTCTGGGCTGCTTTATGCCCCCACACTTCTTCTAAATGCCGCTGCTGGTTAAGTTCAAGGAGGCGAGCGAGGACTTCATCATGGGTGGCTTCAGGCCATTTGTAGCGCCAGGGAAGTTTGCGGTTGCCAGTTTTGACGAGGGCATCGAAGGCGGTGGCTTCTGCGGCGGTCGGGAAAAAGAGGTCACCGGAGGCAATGCGGTCTTGGGCTGTGGCGGGTAGGTCATCGGGGTCTGTATCGAGATAGTCGAGGGCAAAACCGCAAGTGGTGTCAATGTCATCCCAGCCGTAGGCAGCGAGGACGGCGCGATCCATTTGATCGTGCAGGTCACGGAGATGGAGAATGTCGGGGTTGTTCTCGGTGGGGTTGTGGAAGCGGTTGTAGGTGTCGGTGAGACCCTGATTATTGCGAATCATCAGGTTGGCGCAGTATTCGTAGTAGGTTTTGCCAATGGCTTCGAGGGCGGGGTTGTTTTCCCAGTTGGCAGGAAAGCGGAAGGTCTCAAAGCAGTCAGAGGGGTTGTAAGTAGATCGGTCCTCTAATGTTGCACTAAAGAATTGTGTCCAAATTTCATGAACGTGAGACTGCATTGATGCAAAGTATGAATGTTGATCAAGTGAAAAAACAACCAGCTTGTGACTGAAAACTAATTTGGAAGGTAAAAAAACAAAGTTCAGATATTTTGTAGCGGCAGCAGGTATAACTAAAACTCGATTACACTCCGCTATCGCTCTAGCAAGTTCTCTTCTATCTGCTCCAAATAGCCACCACTTAGCTGCTACAGTGCGATTCCAGTTATTTTTGGGTGGCAATGTAATTCTTCCTGGCTTAACCTTCTCCTCAACAATCGCCATCAAATCTGGCTACTGTCGCACCTCTGCCTCGGTCATCTCCCCAAAATTAATCACATAACGACGATGGGCGTGGGTCGGGCTACTGTTCACCTCCTCACCGCCAATGTAGGGAAAAATGCGCTCGGCATTGCAGGGGTCTTTTTCAATCAGACGGTGCATTTCGGCAATGGGGGTCGCTTCTGGGTTGGTGTCATCAAAGGTAAAGCCCATGCCCAGCACATAGCTACCGATAAAACTCTTACCTTGATTTGCTAACAAAACCTGTGGATCATCATTTCCGCCTTTGGCAAACAAAAACGCCGTAATTTTTTCAACAGGTTTGCCGTCGAGAATGATCCAGGGTCTGTAAGGCATAATAATTTACCAAATCCGATTGATACCATAGAGATCGAATACAACATCGGCACTAACTAAAGGAACTTGCTCGACCAGGGATTGAGTGATGAGCAATCGGTCGAAGGGATCACGGTGCTGAGAGGGAAGAGTTGAGATCGCGTTGAGATGCGGAATCGCGATAGGTAAAATATCCATCTCATTGTTCTGGAGTTGCAACGGAATAAATTCGTTAAATGGCTTCGGTAGCGTGAGTTTGCTAATACTCACTTTGATGGCGATTTCCCAAAGGCTGGCCACACTCACCCAAATATTCACATCAGATTCGATCAGAGATTTCGCGACTGAACTCAATTGAGGATCGTTGTTCACAAACCATAGAAATGTATGTGTGTCCAGTAGAATTCTCATTCCATATACTCTCGAAAATCCTCTAGAGGAGCATCAAAGTCAGGAGCTATCCAAATTTGTCCTGCGGCACTACCACTCTGACGGCGTTTCTTGGTGGGTGGCAGTTCTTGTACGATGATTTGAATCTGCTTACCCTCCAGCGCTTCCGGCAAGGGAGTATTTAAGGTAATCGTGCCGTTTTGACACGTTGCAGTAAGAACAATCATGACCGTTTTACCTAAGTAGCCAAAACCTAGCACACTGGCATTCAGCGAGTGACTTTCATAATATGCACTAAACTCACAACCACTGCCGCTAATCCGGGCCATTTATAACGGCGGGTCGCGTTGTAAATCATGCCGCCATTGTTGCAAATAAACCGGAGCCCTGTACTGCGGGTGTCGCCCTGGGCAATGGTGTTGGTGGCGATGAGTCCCATAGTGCCGCCAGACCGTAGAAGCGTGTGGGATCGCCTAAAAAAGTGCGCCACCACGTCCGCGTTGCCATGGGATTCGTGATGCACGATTTTGAGCCAATCGATATAGCCTTCAGGATTACCGTTGATGGTGGTATTTTTACCCGCGAACGGTGGATTTCCCACAATCCCATCAAACCCCGGATTCTTTCGATCAAACACCTCTGGAAACTCAATGTCCCAACTAAACGGCGTGATCGGTTTGGTGGCCTGGCGGAGAGCATTAGAAATAGTTTTGAGTTGGATAGAGGCTTCGTTGTCTTCAGTATCGATTGCTTGCCGGGAGTTACGGACAAGTGCAGTGTACTCCGAGAGCTTGGCATCACGCTCCTTCTTGCTGCTGCCATTAAAAAACGCCGCAATCTTCACATCGCCAATCAGCTTGGCTTCCTCTAGCTCCAGTTCTGCCCGCTGCCATTGGGACAGTTTTGCCTCGGCATCCTCATCCGTCCGCGTATCCAGCGCTTGAATCTGCGTTCTATACGCCTTCGCCCGATCGACCTTCTCCTTCAAGTACTTAAACAGCGGTAGGTCTTGCGTCGGGTCTTTGCCAAAGCTGCCAATCTCTGCCCGCGTCAGCCCCACCAGTGAATCCCCACACTTCAGTGCATGATCGACAAAGGTAAAGGGTTGATCCTTCGCCAGAGTCACCAACCACAGCGACAACTTTGCCAGATTTACCGCAAAAGGGTTCTTATCCACCCCATATAGACACCGCTGGGCCACCCACCAGGCGACGGGCATAGAGGAGGGGTTCGATCTCGGCAGGTAGATCGGCGGGCTGGCCATGGGTATCCCACGCCTCCACCAGCTTCTCCGCTAGTTGGCGACAGGCCTCCACCAAAAATGCAGCCGAACCCATCGCTAGGTCGCACACCTTCAACTCCAAAATTTGCTCTGGCGTGGGATGGTCACCCAACTGCTCAAAAATGGGGCGCAGTGTCGTCGCTACAATCGGCTGAGTCAACTTCCGAGGCGTATAGTGCGACCCTGTCCGGCGGCGTTCTTCCCCCGGCTGAAGATAAAGAGACCCCGGTGGCAAAAGATTGGGGGTTCTCGATGACACCCGACTGCCCAGCGCTTCCATGATGTCGTCAACCGTCTTGGCTTGCTTCAGTGCCGTTGCTCCCTTGGCAGTCAGCTCGCAGTCAGCCTCTTTTTTCAGAACCTTGTCCCGACTTCCCGGCTTCTCGGCCAGTAGTGCCTCTAAATTCACCACCACATCCTTTGGCCTCACCGCAATCGAGAGGGACTCAGCTACCTCCACCTCATAGCCCATAATCGCCTCATACACCGAGCCGATCTGCTCCACATCCAAAGCGCGGTAGGAGAGGCGTTCGCCATTCAGCATCAACAGCTTGTCCAGCATCCGGTAAATCACGCCATCGGGAATACGAGGCGCGGCTACCCGGCCATAGGACTGAAACTGGCTGGCCTGGGGTCGTCCTTCTAAAAACGGGTACTCATCCGGGTCAAACAGTTGCCCATGACGGGCGGGGAGATATGCTGCGTCGGCCCCACCCCCGTCATAGACCAGCCGAAACAAACTCAGCAGTGTAGCCCAAGCCCCATAACGTTGATCCATCGTGTCGGGGTAGTTGCCTGCATCCTCCCGCAGCTTTTCGTAGAGACCAGAGACAGCATAGTGACGCTGGTAAACCTCATCATCTGGCATCAACCCCTCGTCTTCGGCATAGAGGAGAAACACCAACCGCATCAAGGTGGTAATCAGGCCCCCGTAGATATGTTGCGGGTCATTTTCCGCTAGCTTTCGCAGCAGATTCCCATTCACCGCCGCATCAGCCGCTTGAAAACCCCGCAGCAGTTCCCACAGGGCATCGAGTACCTGTTGTGCTAGTTGGGTTGACACCTGGGCCTGGTAATTGCGGCTCTCCACAAGCAGGCGACCTAACCGCTGGTTTTCCGGCACATTAAACAGGCGATCAGCCCCTAAGAGTAAGTCCAGCGCTCCCAGAATTAGCCGCCCCGGTACTTCTGTCATCGCCTGCACTGGAAACGTTAGGTATCCCGACGACTCACCACTGGGCGCATACACCAACCGAATCTCAGTGGCATTCACCAGTACCCCTGCTGCAATGCCCGTTTCCCGCAGTAGCCGCTCAAACTTGGCCTGGAAACTTGCCTGCCACCCTTGCCCTGAAACTGCCGCTGGGTCATCCTCGTCAAAGGGCAGGCCTGGAGACAGTTCCTGAATCAGCAAAATCCACTGGTCGCTGTCGGGGTCTTTAACACCATAGGTCGGCCGCAGAGTCTCCCCATAACTGGGTAACACCGCCGAGAGGTTGTCTGGGAGGTCTGCTGTGGCCACCAAGTCCTGGGGCATCCAGTTGAGCACCTGCTGGGTAAAAGCCGGGAAGTCCTTAATCCAAGCAATGCCTTCATCTCGCTGGGGAGAAATAGCCTCAGTGGAAACAATGGCCTGCAAGCGCTCTTGAATATCTACAAGCTTGGCGCGATCGATCACAGCCTGAGCTTTGATGAGGGCCGGCGGCGAAACGACTAAGCCAACGGGTTGCAGTAGTCCAAGCCATTCTTGGTGTCTAAAGGTGTCGAGATCGGTGGAGGGCATTAGCGTTACTTCAATGTGCGACTTAAGTAGATTTAAAGCTATTTACGTTTTTTCTTCATCGCTTTATTGATCTTGCTAACCAAAACGTAGAACTCATCAAAGTAGCCATTTTCGATGGTCGCCTTCTCTTTAAACTTTTTTAGCCTTTCTGCTTTAAGCTTTTGCTTGGCACTTTTTGCCAAATTCTTTTCGCTTCCCATTGCCTGAACAGCAAGGTCAGGAAACTCTGAAAATACTTCACTATTCACAGAATCTGGCAATAATCCTTCTATATCTTTCTTGCCGGATTCATTCTTGCCAACAGAAAAATAGTCTTCATTACGTTTTAATTGAAGCTTTGAAAGTGCATTAGAGACTTTGTCGTCTGCATCCAGATCATACGTAATGATTATGCGCGTAAAGCGATTGAGCAAAAATTTAAGAAGAATTAAATTGTCAAAGAAGCCAACTCCTCCATATACAAATACTTCTCCGTTTAAGTCAAGTTTCTTTTCCGCATGCATACCTTCAGACAGAAGATGAAAATACTCTTTATCAATTTCACCCTCAACCAGAAGCAACTCATCTGAGTTCTTAAAGATAATTTCTTTCCATTCTTCAAAGGATGCCTTGTCTATGCCTAAGGATACTGCGAAGGGTTCCATCCAGTTTTCTTGGCTTGTTGTATCCCAGAAGTATAGTAATTACAAATAAGTCTTAGAGATTGCGGTTGGCATAGTCTCGAATAATGTCATCAATGGCGGTGTCTGGCGTTGCATACTGTCTTCGTTTCTTCAAGGCAGCAAAATCGTGCTCAATCTTGTTAAAGTCTGGCGAGTATTTGGGTAGGAAGAGCACCTGATGCGCGCATTGGTGGGCAATGTCTCGAATCACATTTTTCCGGTGAATCGGGGCATTGTCTAAAATCAACACGGACGGGACTTGGAGGGTCGGTAATACCCACTCAGACAGCCATTTCTCAAAACATCCGGCATCAACGCTTCCCTCAACTACCATGGGGGCTAATAGAGCATCTTTGCATCTGGCCATGAGTAGATTTTCCCGTTTTTCTCGTTTTCCGGTTCTGTCTGCAAAAAGCTTGGTGCCTCGTTGGGCCCACCCCCAGGGTTGAGAGACTCGGTTGTCAAAGCCACTTTCATCGATGTAAACGAGACATCTCGACCCCTGTCGCTTCACAATCTCCTGTAATTGCTTGAGATAGACTTGACGTTCCTGAGGATTGCGTTCTCGATACTTTTGCTGTTTTTTTCGGGTAATTTTCATCTGCTTCAGGGCATACCAAATGGCGTGAATGTTCACCCCGAAATGGGCTGCTCGGTCACAGAGGCGGGCATTGGGGTGGTCTTTAACGTGCTGTTCTAGAACCGCCCAATCGAGCTTGCGCTGACGACGTTTGACAACGGTGGGACGTAAATCCTCTCGGTTCAACCAGTTATAGACCGTTGCCGGACACACCTGAAACCGACGAGATGCCTCTGCTTTGCTGCCACCCTCTTTTACAAAGGTCACGACTCGGGTGCGCAAATCCATGCTGTACGGCATTGACTTTTCATCTTTACTTCTTAATTGAAAGTACTATATGTCTCTCGGAGCTGTTTGCCTACAATTTTTCTACACAATAGAAGATTGCAGTTAGGTTGCTCTAGGCTCAACATATGTGGGCTATGTGTAGTTGCTATGACCTGAACCTGAAATTCTTTTGACAAGTCCTGTAAAAGCTTTCCAAATTCAGCTTGAGCTGATGGGTGAAGAAAGCTCTCTGGTTCTTCAATTATGATAATGGGTGTAATCTTGTCCGACTCTGAAGCAGATTGGCTCATCCTCCTAGCTTGAAGAAGAGACAGAAGTATCTTTGTTCGGTTTTGAGTGCCGCTTCCCCAATCTTGAAGCGGTACTCCATGCTTCTTGTCTCCCAAAGAAATTGCCATCGGAAATCGCTCCAAGTTCATCCTTGGAATGGCAATCTCTACTTCATATTTATCATCTAATCTGCCAAGAAGATCTACAATTTCTTCTTTATGCTTTTGAGCAATGGTTCTTAAGACCTTAAAAAAGATTATCTTGGGCGTTATTAAGTTTCATCTTATGCGTTGCAGCAATGTCACCAAAAACCTTATATGAGTCGCCTAAGAAGAAGCTATCTTTTTGTTTTGTTGAGTTGTGAAATACTAAGACTCCAGAAGATATAAGTCTCTTATGTATCTCTTGAACCACGAAATAATCTTCTACGGGTTCTTCCTCGATGCTATTATCCATTATTATGAAAACGCTTTCTCGAGATGAATCCTCCTCAAACACCTTTCCAAGCTTAAGCTTGATTTCATTAGGTGGCCATTCCTTTTCGAGGAATCTGGATATAAATCTAAACAATCCTGCATCCAGATCTTTTGAGATGGTGATAAAGATACTTATTTCTATTGATTCTCCTGACTCTTTCCATTGAGGTTAATCATTCCCAAAATCAATTTCTTTATCCCTCACAATCCCCATAAAAGGAAGTTCCTCATCTTCCTCAAAGAAGAGAAATATTGCTTTTAACAAATTTGACTTACCTGCATTGTTCTTCCCTGATATAGCAGTGTAGTAATTGAAAAAGGGGAATTCGCAGTCAGTTATGGACTTGTAATTTTTGATTTTAACTCTGTCAATTCTCATGGCTTAAACTCATTTTTCTGGTTAACTTGAAATAGGCCACAAATACACAATCCCTACTGGTTCAATCCGCTCAGCCTTCACCGTGTAGGCCTGCTGAATCCGCTCCGGTTCCGTCACAATCTCGTCTTCAAGCTGCTCCACCCGCGTCCGCCAGTGCCGCCGATCTGCTTCAATCTGCCGCATCTCATCTCGGTTAAACAAGCCCAGTTGCAACGTCTCATACTGCCGCTCCTGCTTCAGAATTCTGTCCCGCTGCTCCTCCAGCAACGTCTTCATCTCCACCGCCTCCCGCTCACCCCGCTGGGTCAACTTGCGCTTGGCACTTTCCGTCAACTGCTGAGAACGTCGCTCCAGATGAGGCAGCAATTCCTCCACATCTCTGGCAGTACACTCCTTCATCCGATCCATCAATAAAGTTGGCACCTCCTGCAAACGACGATTGGCCAGCGATGTCTCCAGAATTTGTAGGACATCCCGCTTTTCCCCTTCCGTTAATGGCCGCAGTTTGCTTCGTCCCCTGGCCTGGGGGTCTAGCCATTCCGCCGCTACGGTCACAATTTCATCATGCAGCCGGGCCGCTCTCTCCCCGTATAACGACAGCCGCCCCAGCATAATCACCCTAGGAATAGGGTCATCAGTCCGGCACATACAGGCACGAGTCAGCTCATCGTATAGAAAACCCTGGGATAAGAACCGCCCCAACAGCCGCTGCACCATGCGATGCTCCAAGTGAAGATGCACCACCTCCCCATCTAGAGACCCCGGATCACGAAATACAATCGGGCGAATAGGGGCTTCTTTGCGCCATTCCCACAGTTTTTGTCCTCGCTGACGCGGTGCCCGCAGAGTGTCGAGAGTATTGGCCCAGGTCAGGTCTGCCCCGGATTGTTGGTCGAGGGCGGGTACTTCCCAGCGACTACACTCATCGTTGTCTACGTCCTCTGGTGCCGAAAGCGGTCTAAGTCCTGGTGCCCCCATTAGTTCCAGCGATACCGATAAAGCATCGCGAAAGTGGCGATCACTCAGGCTTAGCCACTCTTTTGAGTCGCGTAACATCCCCTCTAGCTCCACCTGTTGCTGCCGCAGTTTATCTTGCCGCAGCCGGATAGCCTCTAACTCTTCTTCTATCGCCCCGCTCCGCCCTTTAGAGACATCGTCAGCTTCGTCTGCCCCATTGATGGCACTGGCTAATGTCTCAGCCTCGTTGGCCCAAATACCCTTCTCCAACAGTTTCGAGACATTCTTTTCAATCACGGGTGATAGACTACCCAACTCGTCGTGGATGCGCTTAGTCTTTTGCACCAGCACATCAATCACCCGGTCTTCGGGCCGCTGGGGTAACACAAAGTAGTGGCATCGCACTTCATCGGCTCGCTGGAGCTTGCGATCGATGCGACCATTGCGCTGCTCCATGCGGCTGGGGTTCCAGGGCACATCGAAGTGGAATAAGTCGGCACAGTAGTTTTGTAGGTTTACCCCCTCCCGCGCCGCATCGGTTGCTATCAAAATTCGCAGGGGGTGCTGGGCCGGATCGGCGTTGAAGGCGGCTTTGATTTCCTCGCGGCGATCATCGCCCATACCGCCGTGGAAGATGCCAATGCGATCATCTTCACGATCAGAACCAGCAATTATGCGCTTAAGTTGCTGCTCGAGGTAGCGCTTAGTATCGGCATACTCAGTAAAAGTGAGGACTCGTCGGTTGAGCCAGTGGGCACCAGGCTGGCCCAAGTTAGGGCCAAGATTCTGCCGCAGCCAATTTTCCAGGGTCAAAATTCGGCTGTCGGGCTGTCGTCGGTTCAACTCAGCGATTTGAGTCATTGCCTCCAGCAGCTCTAGCTCCTCGCGGGAAATGGCTTCGCCTGCGGCATAGGTAGCCTTTTCCATCTGGCTATCTTCTTCAGCAGTCACCTCCTCCTCTTGTAGGTCAGCCCGGTCATCGTCGCACCCAGGACTCTCTAACAGTAGGGAAAGACTACCCTGCCTAGTGACTTTATGCTGGGCCTGGCGCTCAATAGCCCGTCGATGGACGCGTAGGGTGCGGGCAAATGCCTCAATAGATGACAGCAAACGCTTTTGCAGGTTGGTCATTACCAGCATGGCGGTGGTTTGGGCCGAGCGGGGAGAATCTTTCAGCCGCTGCTCGCAACAGGTGCGGTAGTTTTGCAGGAGCCGAGCCAACACTAGCTCTGGAGCATCTTCAGGTAACCCGTCGATGATGACCGATATAATCTCCCGCCGGGGAAAGTCGGGTTCATTAATTGCTCGCAGATATTGCTTGAGTCGCCGCACCATAACAGCATCCAGCAGCTTTTTGTTGCGCACTGGCACCCCCCGGCAAAACCTTTGGGGGTCGAGAATTTCTAGCAGAGCTGCAAAGCTGTTGGAGTGCCCGTTATGGGGAGTAGCAGACAAAAATAGCCGATGCTCAAACCGGGGAGCCAAGTCGCGGACTACCTTGGTCAGTTGGGAGTCGATCGCATACCGAGAAGCGCTAGCCGGAGCCGCATTGTGGGCTTCATCCAAAATCAATAGTGCCCCTGCTGAAAACTCACCCAACCAATCCCGCAAGGGGGCGGCGTAGGTCTCATCCCGCAGTAGTGCATGGGAAATGATGAAGCGGGTATGGGTCTTCCAGGGATTGATACCGTAGCCCCGTTCTCGCCGCTTGGTAGAAACAAAGTCACGGTCAAACACAATAAAGGTGAGACCAAAGCGACTCTCCATCTCCTCCTGCCACTGGCGCACTACCGACGGTGGGCAAGAAATCACTACCCGCTTAATCTTCTGCCGCATCAGCATCTCGCGCAGAATAAGACCCGCTTCGATAGTTTTGCCCAAGCCTACGTCGTCTGCGATAAACAGATTAACCCTGGGCATCCGCAGGGCCTTGCGTAGGGGCTCTAGCTGGTAGGCTTTGACCTCAATTCCTGCCCGATAGGGGGCCTGAAATAACTTTGGCTCAGTAGAGGTAACGCAGTTCCACCGTAGCGCATGGAGGTAAGCCGAAAAGTAGCGGGGCTGATCAAATCCTTTATGAGCCACAGACTCCCAGGAGGAGGTTTCGATCACCTGAGCGTCGACCTCCCGCTCCCAAAATACCTCTAGTGTTTCCCCCTGGGCATCATCCTCCAGGCAAGCCAAGCGTACCAGAGTGTCTCCTGTAGCCACAGGAGCGGGGGTGATGTCTTCCACCAAAAATTGGCGCGAACGCACATGGACGATTTGACCAGGGCTGAGGGTATTGCTGTTCTCGGTGCCTGCCAATGGTTAATCTCCAATTCACCGCTAGAAAATGTGCATGGATAACGTTACTTACAAGTTGAGCATAGGCTAATCAGCCATGAGTTTCAGCGACAACCCTGCCCCATTGACTAATAGACCATATTGCCTTGGAGAAGTGCTGGTCGCAACAACGAGTCAAATACGTAGCCTTATTCTGCTACTTTCACATGGGATGTAACGATAATTTATACAGTCATAAAATATCACTACCCTCCATAGTCACCTAATTACTAAGAAGTACCCGTAGACTTCCTATCGCCCCGAATTTTCGGGCAACTAGAAGCAAAGTGGGAGTGACCTTGTCTGGAAAAAGTAGACAGTGGACTTAAGCGGGAACAGGACTGGGGCACAATCCTGGTAGACCTTGCAGAAGAGACAAGCTATGACAACTTCAAGTCGGAGCTAGCCGTTTACCAAGGCAAGGAAGGGCGAAACTACGAACATTCACTTCATAAAGTATGGGTGTTATGCACGACCTCCAGACTTCTCGGTAACTCCGGCGCTACCTAACGGAGCATGGACTAACCGCAGCAGCAGTAATAGCCAGACCCGCAAGCACCATCTACGGTCTATGGGTAACAAGGTGAGGCTATTGCTGTCGCCCGCAATTCAGAAAAGAAGCCCCCCTAGACAGAATCATTCATCCACTCACACTTCGGGCAATCCCAGTGAGCTGGAGGCGAAGATGCAGGGGGAAAACGTCATCACATCTGGGACAACAGCCCGAAATAATGGATGTGACTCTAATAAGTGGAGGCGGTTTTCAGCGGACACGACACGGCGAGTGACAACCAACTCCCCGTTGTAGTAGGCAGCCCCAACAGGTTCCCATAGATCGGTGTCATAACCTGGCTCCGGGGCATAATCTGGGCAGGCATCACTGCTCGGCCCACAGGGATGAATAGCACAGACCAAATACTGGCTGTGGGCGTTCATCTGACAAGACTCACACTGCTGAGATTTAGGCACCTGCATCTGTTTCAGCTCTTAGCACACCATCTAAGTCCCCTTCTTCGCCCCCCATTTAGAGTTAATCCTAGTAACAACAGCAAACTAAGTGTGACCACATCCCTTAGTGGGAACTAAACCCCAGGAACTATTTAAGTTAGTTTCACCTGCTTTCGCATAGGCGGAAAGAGCATGGAACCATACGGTCTCAAGCAGGTGTCTTCAACAACACTGGTTTCAGCCGGTGCATCCTCAGTCCGCACCCAATGAAGTAGAGGTGTTTCATGGGGTTTGCAATAGTAATAGTCAGGAAGCCAGCGTCTTTTTGATGTTATCCACACCTCCACTCTCTGTCCCTCGGTGTAACTGGCTCTTGGCCGAAAGAGCCTCTTTGAGCCTGGCATCTGAGACATTGCCACTTCCTCGGAAGTCTCCCACCTACAGATTGCAGAAGGATTGACATCAAACAAAATACCATTGTGGTTCTCTACGGTAATGGAGCCTTTGCTCACATCTACAACCCGATAAGCTACCCCTAACTTTCCGTAAACCATAGAACCAACAAGATGAAGATTTTCCATAAAGACCTCCAGAACAACCTTTAGAATTGGCGGAACAGATAGAAGGGAAAAATATCGTCACAATCGTCACAACCGTCACAGAATGCCTAAAAGCCTTGTCTGGAGGCACTTGTAGCTGTGACGATATTTGTGACGATACTCATAATCCGTGACGATACTTGAGCAGTTTGTGACGATGACGTGACGATACTCTTTGAAATATCGTCACAGCCACAATCCTTACCAAGCAGGGATTCTCCCAACAGAGATAGAAGATGTGACGATTGTGACGATACTTTCATCAAACTTTCTGGTTAGGGATGCTGAAAGAGGGTGCTAGAACTCGTTGAGGCGCACCTTGATTTCAATCAAACGAGTCCCAGTTCCAGCTCCCCGTTCGGCAGAAATCAAAATGCCAACAGCAGCCAAGTCAGGCTTGAGGCGATTCAGTTGGCGGGATAGAGAGTTTGTCGCCTTGGGCCAGACCCGTGACCTGACAACTGAATCCTCAACGTAGTTTTCCAACTGCCTCAAAAGTTCAGTGGCCGTTCCCTTGAAGTTGCCCTGATCCGCAACCATCAGCGAAATTGCCTCTGCCAGGGGCGAAGCCTCTAAGACTACTTGCCGAGAGAGTTCACGGTTTTTCTCAAACACTTCCAAGAAACCCTCATCTTTAGCAGGGTTAATCCCTAGTGCCTGTTCTGCTGCCATGGCCAGCTTGCCGTAATCAGCCAGTCGGGGTAAGTCCTTATCAGGCAACGTTTCCCGAATCGCTAAGGATTGAGAGGGAAGGGTAAGCAATGCGCCTAGAATTGCAGGCTGCATGGCTTCTAGCTTGGCTTTAAGCTGCTGCTTGGTCAGTCGCTTGGACTTGTCAATCTCTGGCAACTGCACCATCAAGAGACGGTCTGCAAGGTCATCACGGGTGACCACATGATCAATAGCGGTAATGATTTGGGGCCTGGAAAACTCGAAGTTAGTTTCGCCGTCCGTCTCGAATAAGGTACGGGTTACGTGTCCAAAGCCTGTCGCAACCCGGCAGACGATGTCCGACTCTGCTTCAGAGATAAAGGAGACGTTATCGTAGCCCATGAGCCACCGCCGAGACCCTGTGATCCCAACCTTATGAGCATCCCCAGAAATATGAATCAGGGAAGCTTTGGAAGGGTCAATGGTGCTTTTCAGAAACTCTGCCAGGGTTGTTTTCCCACTACCCCGACACGCTACCAACAGCAACACTGGATAGTCGCCAAATGGGGTCAAACAGTAAATCCAGAAGGTAACGATCATGAGCCAAGTCCTTTTAGCCTCGGGAGTCTGAGCATCTAAGCCCATTAGGGTTTTGAAGTCATTGAGGTCGCCACCTTCGACAGGAATGGGTAATGGCAGCATGGAGGATGGCCGCCAAAAACGCACAGGAGGACGATCCACAATGCGCCAGCCTTGAGCATCAATCTCCACGGCTTGCCATTTATCATTGCCCAAGTCCAAATAGATTTTGCCTTCATGCTCGGCAACTCGGAGCCAGACTTTAATCTCAGGCCCTTCATGGTTCGCCAAGGCTTCCAACGTGGTGCGGGCAGCGGTAAAGCCGTCAGAGTTGAGGCATTTACCACTCATTTCGTATATCCGCCGAGCGACCCATCGCTTAAATTCAGGCGAGCGCAAAGGGTAGGTGTGACGGCAATCCTCCACAATCACATCGACATAGGCTACCTTTACAGAGTCATGGAACAAGTAGCACTCCTTCTTGCACAGGTTTACCACCAACTCAGCGACAGATGACTCCTTCTTCTGTTGCCCGGCCTGGGATTGGTACTTTTTCAGTGCGCTCAAGTCTGTCCCAGTTGGCTTGAGCACCTTGTCATAAAAACCGTTGTTCCGAAGATCAGCAACGCTAAAGTGCTTCAACAGTTCAGAGAGAATTGCTTCCTTGACGATGCCAGCAATTTTCGTTGCTTCGGTATCAATATGACCCCGCTCTTTCAGCCAGTCCACATGATTAGGGAGCAAGGTAGCCAGCCATTCAAACACCCCCATTGCATTCTCAGAAACAAGAGCAGCTAGGGCTTCTGCCGTGGCAAGAGGATTCTGATCCAACCACTCATCAAATCCGACTTTTTCTTTACTGGTAGAAGGAAAGCCACCAATCCTCACCTTGAGTAAAATACCTGTACGAACCAGAGCAGCAGCAACAGAGGGCTTTTCAATACCGTCAGAGTCGGTTAGGTACTCTTGGAATTTACCTGCGAGTGGGTGCTTAAAACCCGTTTTTTGGCCGGCCTCAATATCTGCCTTCGTTCCTAGCCAAACACCAAATGTTGAGACAACCCGAATCCCCCGAAGTGCTGCCTTTGCCGCACCAATCACGTCCTCAGTGCCTAGAATGACAGGCTGCTCAGTGTCAGGGTCTAAAACTGTTGTGGGGTCATAGACCAGACCCTTTGCCTTATCACGTAAAGGCAGAATGTACTTACCAGTGTGAGTGAGAGGTGGAAGGTCTTTAGATGCCCGATGTTCATTGATCTTGGTTAGGTGTGCCTGCTCAGATTCTTTAGAGTCATACCAGTTCCGGGCAATTCCGAGCGTTCCCCCTTTAGAAAAGGGGAAAAAAGAACTCCATCGGGACTGGCAGCCACTTTACCAAAGCCGTAAGCCTTGCTTGTAGCTTCATCATAGGACAGGTGACGGATTCCGAGTAACTCGCAGTCTTCAGAGGTTAGACCCCGATGAGCGAGATAGGATTTGTGTTTGGTAGTAGTCATTACCTTTTTCTCCATATAGGTATTACTTGGAGTCAAAGGCGGTTAAACTTAGGTTGAGTTAGGTTTTGCCGCCTTCGACAAAGACTTTTGAAACCCCTACAGATTGCCGTCCGTGGGGGTTTCGCACGTTTTAGGGCCGCCGCCCGTAGGATTTTCGATGAGTTGCCGAATATCTTGAACCCGCCAAACCGTAGTTTTTGAGCCAAGTTTTACGCCACGGGGAAATCTACCCGAGCGGACACCAGCCCACCAGGTACTTTTACTCACTGGGATAAATTTCAGGACATCATCAATTCGTAAGAAGCCGTCTTTGGGTAGTTCAGACATAAGCCTGTTGCTCCACTACACAACAGGCTCAGCTTGAAATGTTTTAATCGCTCAAAACCGCAATGCGGAAAATAAAACCGCAATGCGGTTTAGTCAAGTTCTCTCATTTCATTCAGATATTTCCTGGCAGTGTTATCAGAAATACCCGCTAAGGACATAAACTTGGCTGTTGCTTCCTTTTTTGAAATGTCTACATGCTGTGATTCCAGCAATCTTTTGACTATCTCTAATAATGTCCTACGCTCGTTGGGGTGCAACTTTTTCTCAAGACCACTTACCACTCGACTTTCTTTGAATAAGAATGGTGGGTATTGATCTTTACTTTTTGCCCACTTCCTTAAGTCTTCTCGACTAACTGGGATTGGCTCCATCTCAGAACAACTGCGACTGAATTTTGGGTTAATTCCGACTCGCAGTTTATTACCAGCGATTTTGTCGCCCCGATACCCACCTACTTCTTGTTCGATGACTCCCATCAATGCTTCAACATTGCTTGGAATGTTGTTTGTATCTACTCGATTTGGGTCAAGCTCACACCATAGGCAGGCAGCGTTAAAAATAGTAAAGTCTTTTACTAAGTCCCAAATAAAAAAGTCAATAGCCATCAGACTTCCTTTAACTTGTCTAAATAATCTGCCCAGGCCTGCATCATCTCCCGCCGCTCAGGTAAAAATGTGGTTCTGTTATAAGCCCGTCCCAAAGGGTCACGAATACAATGGGTTAATTGGAGTTCGATAATGCCGGGGGGGTAATGTAACACCTCCTCTAAAATCGTTCGGCCTGTTGTACGAAATCCATGCCAGGTATGTTCTTCTCCTGAGATTCCTAATGCTTTTAACGCTTCACTAAGCGAGCCATGAGACATTGGGCGTTCCTTATCCCGTCTGTTAGGAAATAAATAAGTACCATGCCCGGTTACTAGGTGCAATTCTTGGAGAATCGTAATAGCTTGATTGCACAAAGGAACGATGTGATCAACGTTCCGTTGAGTCGAAAGATAACGCCATTCTTTTGCCTCAAAATTAATCTCCTCCCACATTGCACTTCGTAACTCACCCGGTCGAACAAAGAACAGAGGAGCCAACTTAAAGGCAGAGCAGATAACAAACGTGCCCCAATACCCATCAATCAACCTAACCAACCACCCAACATCATCTAGCTTGGTAATAGCGGGGAAATGATTTGCTTGCTGTTTTGGTGGCAATGCTCCTCTTAGGTCTTCTCCCGGATTGCGACTAGCTCGACCTGTAGCCAAGGCATACCCAAACACCCGCCTACAATTTCCCAATTCTCGATGGGCGGTTTCTACTACACCACGAGCCACAACTCTTTGTAAAACAGCTAGTAATTCAGGAGCCTCGATCTCACCAATGGGACGATGCCCAATAAACGGAAAAATATCAACTTCAAGATTGTGCAGAACATCTTTGGCATGAGATACTGTCCAGCCTGAGGACATGGTTTCCCACCACTCGCGAGCGACCGTCTCAAACGTATTTGCAGCATTAAAGGCTGTTAAACGTTTCTGGGATTGCCGCTCGTTAGAAGGGTCTTTTTCATCAGCTAAAAGCCTCTTTACCTCATCTAGGCGTTTGCGAGCCTCTTTCAATGAAACCTTGGGATATGCCCCTAAACTGATTCGTTTCTCTTTACCCTGAAAACGATACTTAAACCGCCATCCCTTAGAGCATGGGGGGCGAATCTCTAAGTACAGGCCCTCACCATCCCATAGCCTTATTGTTTTCTCGGTTGTCTTAATTGCCTTGATTTGAATATCCGTGAGCTTCATACGGGTGGCACAAATTTTAAGGCATCTCATTTGTATCCCCTATTGTGCCCCCACTTGCCCCTAGATGTCTATAGACTAAACAAGACCCAGTTAGACATTCAAGTAAGCTAGAAGCCTTATTCTGAAAGAAGTCTGAGGCAGTCTTAGACTGTCTCAGACTTGAATGACATAGAACACCAATCACTCCAACTGCCCGCATACAGTTTTGCCCCCGGCCGGCCCGCTAGCTCTAGTCCCAAGAGATTGACACAGGCTGTAACCCCAGAGCCACAATAGACCACCAGGCCGGCGGAATCGTCTAACTGCTGCCAATGGGCTTGGAGTTCCGGTACAGATTTCACAAAACCTTGGGGATCAGTAATCTCTGTCCAAGGATAGTTCACGGCTCCTGGAATATGCCCAGCAATGGGATCAATGGGTTCAATTTCTCCTCGGTAACGGGCCGGTTCGCGGGAGTCAATTAAGACGCGGTTCGGATCTGGCTGATAGTCTTTGACAAACTGATAATCAACCACCCAATCGAAGCGGGGCCTGGGCTGGAAATACCCTGTTTGTGGGACAGGAATTTCTTGAGAAATGGGCAGTTGGGCCTGGCAGTAGGCTTGATATCCCCCATCCAACACCGCAACCTGATCATGCCCTAACCAGCGCAGTAACCACCACAAACGGGCCGCAAAGCAGGAGCGAGAATCATCATAGGCCACGACCCAGGTATCGGCATTAATTCCACATTTAGTTAAGGTTTCCCCAAGCGTTATTGGATCAGGAAGGGGATGGCGGCCTCCATGGGTTTCCACCGGCCCAGATAAGTCCCGATTGAGATGTAAATAGTAAGCTCCTGGAATATGGCCCTGTTGATAGTGGCTCTCCCCCAGGCCTGGATCACTTAAGGAAAAGCGACAATCAATCACCACCAGGCCGGGCTGACCCAAGCGCAATCTTAACCATTGCACCGAGACAACTGCTGTCGGTTCTAACGTCATATCGTATTACCTATTTAGATTGCATAGGAGTGAGTTGAAAAGCCTCTTGCTGTTAATATATCTGAGGTGTTCATGAGCTAAAATAGTCGCCGTAATGGCATGACCTTGGATGGATTATCTATCATTAAAAGCTCTTTCAAGTTTCAAGTCATAGTTAAAAACTATAGCGTTACTGATATCAGAATAAATAGAAGTAAATTAGAATATAAATTGTTATATCTTAATGGGCTGATAGGGAGCCGAACTCTTTTGCCCAATCACTGTTAGAGCAGCCAGTAATAACCACCCCAAAGCGTTATTAGCCGCTTGAAAATAGGTCACATCCAGCAATCCGTAGGCAACCGTTCCCAAAAAGCCCAAGCCATAGCCTAATTGCCAGCCGCTTTGAGAACTGTGGGGATTAAAAAATTGAAGCCAAACTCCATTCCCCCAGGCCAGCCAGAAAACGATTCCACTCAGTAAAATCATGGCAGGTAAGCCCGCTTCCACCCCTAGGGTTAGCCAATAGTTATGCAAGTGGGCCAGTTCCGGATAATTCGGAATCATCGTCATTGTGGGATAAAGCTCTTTAAAGTTGCCTAGCCCCCAGCCAAACCAAGGTTTTTCGACAATGAGCCGCCAGCCCAGGGGCCACAAGCTAAAGCGAGGATCACTCGTAAGATCTGGGCGACCACTGACCCCCGCCACACTGAATAAGCCCACCAGGAGCAACCCCAAACTAGCCATTAAAATTGGCCATACTAGCCTCCGTTGCCAGGCAATCCCAAACAAGGCTAATTGCAAAATAATGGCCCCCCACCCTGTTCGAGAGGCTGTGGCTAAAATCGTTAAGGCATTCATGACAGCCATTCCATAGATTAAGCCTGAGGGAAGAACAACATTTCGCCAAGGAGTTGGGTAATGTATCGGCTTTTCTCGAGCTTGCCAACATAACCCTAAGCCTAAACCAAAGATCATCACTAGGTAACTCGCTAAGAAATTTGGATCACCAAACCAAACGACAACCCGGTCTGGGACGATATTGATATAGTCATTAATCACTGGCCACTGATCATAATTTGGCCAACCATATTCACGATAGAGAGCTTTAATGAACCATTCTCCTAAGGCAAACAGATTTAAGGGCAAGGCTCCTACAACAAGATCAGCGGCCAAGATTGGTAATAAAGCCCTTTTTTGATTGAAAATAACTTCTAGACCTAAGAAAAAGACAAAAAAGGGGATAAAGTGAACCAGTTGTAAACAGGCCTCACCTCGGTTTACCGCCCCCCAAGAACTGATGATCAATAAAAGCGTTAATCCTAAAAACAAGCGGGCTTTGAGCGTATGCCCAATCCCAGGCCAGCCCCTCTGCCAACCTTGGCCTGCACTAATCAGAAATCCTAGTAAACTCAGTACAGTTAAATTGGGCAATAAGAGGCAGCTAAGGCGCAGAATTGGCAAGTTTTATCTCCTCTAGGTCAAATAGTCTGGCTGGTGTCGTGGCCAGTAATGGGCAACAGAGAAACCCCTAGCCTTTGATCATAGGGCCTCATTTCTCCAAAATGATTCAAGGTTATACACATTACCTACACTGTTCTGAAATCATTGAAATCCTCTAGGCATTGCCAATAAATTACGTTCCGACTTGCCTCTATTCAGTCCTCAATGAGTGATCCAATACGTTAACCGATGGAGTGAGCCGGAAAGGTATCCTCTCGCCCTGCAAATTTAGGTAAAACAAGGCTCAAATCAGAAAATTATAGTTACAAGATTTCTAAGGGTTTGAGGGCAACAAAGCAGACCAGTCAAGCGATGTTAATTCAATAATCATCACAGATTCAGAATAGCGAACAGCCCATGGAACAAAGATTTAGACAGGTACATTGGCTTTGATACTGATCCCAGAAATTTCATCACCTGTGTTGGGTAATTCCAAGCAGTAGCCGGCCCCGTAAACCGTTTTGATGTACTTCGGATGTCGGGGATCTGGTTCCAGTTTTGTCCGTAGGTGGCGAATATGGACGCGAATCGTTTCAATATCATCATCGGGATCGTAACCCCAAACTTCCGTGAGAATATCGCTGGGGGAAACCGTTTGTCCATGTCGCTGTAATAGGCAGTGGAGGAGTTCAAACTCTAAGCGGGTCAGTTTAATATTTTTGGTGAGCCAGATGACTTCAAACCGCTCTGGAATTAGGGTCAATGGCCCATAGCTAAGAATTTCTTTGTGTTTGGCGGCATGGGGAATTCGATCCGTGCGCCGCAGCAAGGCCCTCACCCGAGCCAACATTTCTTCGATTTCAAAGGGCTTGGTTAAATAATCATCAGCCCCAGAATTAAAGCCTTCCACCTTATCTTGGGTTTGACTGAGGGCGGTTAACATCAAGACGGGAATGATGGCTGTGCGTTCATCGCGGCGGAGGCGTTGACAGACCGTAAAACCATCGACCCGCGGCAACATCAAATCCAGCATGATTAAATCTGGTAGCAGTTGTAGGGCGAGGGCTTGACCTTGAATCCCATCAGCGGCCTGGGTGACATCGTAGCCAGCAAGCTCTAGGTTGAGACAGACAAGCTCGGCAATGGCTGGATCGTCATCAATGACCAAAATCCGGGGCTTCATAAAACGTTACTGAACCTTAACAACTACCATATAAATCTTGATGAACTGTACGGATTATAAACATAAAAATTTATTTACATCAATGTATTTTCCAGATTGCCCTGCACCACGATGTCCATCCTAAAAATTTTTGTTTTGACAATTACTAACTAACTACACCTCCCTATGCTCTTTGGGCCAATACCGTTTGCAGTTTCGCATCTAGGACGATCGGGATAAGCTGGGTCAGCACTGGTCAGAGAAGGCTAGACCGATATAGTGGGATAGTGCCTAGGTTTAATGTCTATGCTCCAAGAAGCCTATTATCGTCAACCCACCTGTCAACTTTGGCTCACGGGTGAGAGTCATCCTCTCTTGGCCTGGGCAACTCGCCAAGCTTGGGAAAATTTACAATTTACGCTCCGCTTGTCCCCAGCCGAAGATACCCGTCATCTCGCGGAAAGCCCCGTTATTGAAATCCATGGCCAGCGATCAGAATTAGAGGCCCTTTATCGTTGTGTCAATAATTACATCCAGGCCCTATTAGCAAAACGGCGACAGGCCTTCACAGAGCAAGCCCAACCCATGCGACTCTTCGCCCCGGCCAGTTTGGATCAGGAGATCAGTACCCTAGTTTCGGACGTTTTTGCCCCAGCAGGAGGGGATTTATCCGGCTCTCCAGCCATTTTCCTCACCCAGGTCTCTCCTTTGTCCCATCATCTGCATCTAGGGCCTTTAAGATTAACTTGTTCAGAAGCCCAAGAAAACTTTGATCCCTCGGTTTTACCCTTGAGCCTCTCCCAGTTATTTGATCTCGGTAATCTTTTAGGGGAATGCTGGCCGCTGTTACAGCCTCAACCAGGCCTGGGGGCGCGGGTCTATGGAGCTTGGCAAAAAACACCCGTGTGGGTACAAAGTACGGCGGTGGCGGCGGTCGTTTTAGGGGTGACAACAGCCTTGATCCCTTGGCTCCAACCGGAAAACCAGTTTCTCTCCCAGGAAATGGCTCCTACGGAAATTCCGACCCAACTGAATTTACCCTTACCCACCCTCCTTCCCAAGGCCCCGGCCGATTTAGGGGAAGTTCCACCTCCTGCCAACTCACCCCAGGCCTCTGTCAACTTGCGCCCGATACCTTTACCCCCCATTCCCCCCCCAGTGCGTACAGCTAGTCCCGTTGAGGAAGCACCCAGCCCGTTCTTACCCCGCCCCGCCCCACCCCAGGCCAATGCTCCCCACGCCCGGATCACCATTCCTGCCCCAACTACTCCAGCCAAACCAGAGGAGAATAGTCGTCTTGAAACTGGCCTGGACAGTAACGTCATTACCTCTCCCAGTGCTGGAGCCGCTGCCCTCAGGCCCTTGCCCCCCAATGCCCAAAGTCCAGTCCGCTCACCGGCCGCCGTTGCCCGTTCCCTTAACTTGGATGTGGCCAGTGGTCAGTCTGTTGCCGCGGTGCGGAGTTACTTTAGTCAACGCTGGCAGCCTCCTGCAGAACTAAGTCAAACCTTGGAATACACCCTCATTCTTAACCCCGATGGCAGTCTTCAGCGGGCCTTACCCCTCAACCGGGCCGCAGAAGTTTATATTGACCGCACCCCTATTCCCTTGGCCAATGAACCCTTTGTTGCGGCGACCAATGCTCCGGCCCCAGTCCAATTACGGTTGGTGTTAGAGCCAATGGCCCGCGGCGGCGGTGTGCAAGTCTTTAGTGCCAACTAGGGATTATTTAGTTGTGGCGGTTGTCGCACTGGTCAGGAGATAACGACCTAAAGCGGGTAACTGTACCGTCTCAGCCGTCAGGAGCTTGGCCCACTCTTGGCGAACTTGGGTACTACTGGGTTGCTTGGCTAAAACCGTCAGGGCATCGTACCAGAGGCCAGCCTTAGCAAAGATCTGAAACCGATTCAGACCTTGGGCATTGGTCAGTGCTGTCTGCACATTGGGGGCTAAATCCACCCGCCGCACCCAACCTTCCACATAAACAATTTGGGAGGGATCGGGATTGGCTGGATCACAAATGAGACTTAACACCCAGCGATAATCTTGGTTGGGAGCTAGAGTCTGATTGGCCCAGGTAAACCGATCCAAAGGAGGGCGACCTTCTAAAAGAAAGGTGGTGCGATCTACGAGGGTTTGTTCAGTCTCTGTGGCTTTGTAGAGCATCATTTCGCCAACTTGATAGTTGTTCTTTGGTAAATACCAAAACACTGTTGGATTAGCCGCCGTGGTTAGGCCAATGTTGGAGCGGGGCATGAGGGCTGTCAGACCTGGCTCTTTTTGGGCTAGATCAAATTTACACGTCCCCCGAGTCGCCGCCCCTTCCCGATTACCCGGCCGGCCGAGGTTACTGGGAGGAACAAAATCAGCCCAGGCCAGGCCAGCGTTGAGCATTAAACCCAGTCCCAAAACACCAGCCATGATCGGTGTGACATTAGCGAGAGATTGCAGTTGCATGGGGAGTATCCTCCAGGTTATTGAATCCCATATCTTCAGCTTAAGGAGGTCAAGCTCAGAAAACTGTGATAGCTTCCCCCCGTCTTTGTTGATATCCATCACTGCCCTGGAGTTCCCAACCACCGGCTGCGGGATGATCATTGCACCTTGTAAGCCCCGTTCAACGATGGCCTGGCTGATATGCTCTATCTAAACTCATAGTTCCAAATTCGATGAGTATCATGGACATTAGCACTACTTAATATTTAGTAATGATTGTTGACCCACCTGCAGAAACCCTTGTCATTCCAGTACCGCCCACCACAACGGGATTCAAGGGCTGGCTGAAGCGTACCGTGTTTTTGGGGCAAGAACCCACCCCGGAACTGCTGGCAATCCTGTTGGTGTACTTTGTCCAGGGTATTTTAGGCTTGGCCCGACTAGCTGTGAGCTTCTTTTTCAAAGATGAGTTAGGTCTGACCCCAGCCGAAGTGGCCGCCCTCATGGGAATTGTCGCCTTGCCTTGGGTCTTGAAGCCTTTATTTGGCTTGCTTTCCGATAGTTTACCCCTCTTTGGCTATCGGCGGCGTTCCTACTTAATTTTGTCTGGGTTCTTGGGCTGCGGGGCCTGGGTCTATCTTGCTTTGGGTGTAACGGCTCCTTGGCAAGCCACCTTGGCCATTGCCCTGAGTTCTTTAGCAATTGCTGTCAGTGATGTGATTGTGGACTCTTTAGTTGTGGAGCGGGCCAGGGGAGAATCTGCTAGTACGGCGGGAACCTTGCAATCCCTCTGCTGGGGGGCAACAGCGGTAGGTGGTATTATCACAGCTTACTTTAGTGGACAGCTTTTGGCCCACTTCAGTACAGATACAATTTTTTTAATTACGGCGACGTTTCCGCTGCTTGTCTCAGGGGTAGCTGGCTTGATTCATGAAACCCCTCTCAGGGAACGCCCTAAACTCTCAGCCACCTGGACGCATATTCTGGATGTTGCCCAGGCCCTGAAGCAAAAGCAAATTTGGTTGCCCGTGGGTTTCTTATTTCTCTGGCAAGCCACTCCCAGTTCCGACTCAGCCTTTTTCTTCTTTACGACTAATGAACTTGGGTTTGATCCCGAATTTCTCGGGCGAGTCCGCTTAGTCACCAGTTTGGCGGCCCTGTTGGGGGTGTGGATCTTTCAACGATTTTTACGGGGACTACCCGTTCGGACAATTTTCCTCTGGAGTACGGTTCTTTCGGCTGCTTTGGGGATGACGACGCTGCTGTTGGTTACCCATGCTAATCGGGGCCTGGGCATTGATGATCACTGGTTTAGTTTGGGAGATAGCTTAATTCTGACAGTGATGGGGCAAATTGCCTTTATGCCTGTATTGGTTTTGGCCGCCCGCCTCTGTCCACCAGGGATTGAAGCGACCCTTTTTGCCTTGTTAATGGCGATCTCCAACTTGGCGAATTTGGTCTCTCACGAAACCGGCGCACTCCTAACCCACTGGCTAGGGATTTCTGACCAAGAGTTTGGGCGGCTGTGGATATTAGTGGTGGTCGCCAATCTCAGTACCCTCTTGCCTTTGCCCCTGCTAAATTGGCTCCCAGACCAGGCCCCAACTTTTCCGACCCCAGTTTCCGCTGATATTGCTGAAGGGTCTGAATTGGAATCCATCACGAGCGGTTAAATAATGACTAGCCTGACTCCAATGCCGATCCAGGGTGATCCCGGTGGTGATGTTTTTGATGTCATTATCGTTGGGGCTGGTTTATCGGGTCTAACCTGTGGGCAAGAGCTACAGCGGTCTGGACAACGGGTTCTAATTTTAGAAAAGTCTGCTGGCCTGGGGGGGCGAATTGCGACGCGGCGGATTGGGACAGATTGTTGGCTCGATCATGGTGTCCCGGCCTGGATAGCCCCCCCAGACTTTGACGATTTTCCCAATTGGCCCCAGTGGCAAGCCTTAACAACCGAGCTATTAACTAAGGAAATAATCCAGGCCTGGCCCGAGTTCACCCCCACTCAGCCCTCCGAACTTAGTCATTTTCAAGCTTATGCTGCTCCCCAAGGGATGACGAGCATTGCCAAACATTTAGCCCAAGGGTTAAGGATTGAGCGGCAACAGCGGGTCACGATGATTCAGGTGAATCCAGACCCCCAACTTTGGCAAGTGACCACGGTCAACCCCAAGGAAGTAGCCCAGGCCTGGTGGTGTAAGACCTTAGTTCTTGCGATTCCCGCCCCCCAGATCCACGAACTTTGCCGGCCCTTGAGCGATCATGGCCTGGCCCTGGAGTTTCTCCGCCATCTGGCCCAGGTGACTTACGATCCCAGTCTGACAGTGATGGTTGGCTTTGCCCCAGAGTTGAGGTCAGCTTTACCAGCCCTACCGGCCTTGGATCCGGATGATTCGCAAATTTGCTGGTGGGCCTGGGATAGCCAAAAACGACCGCAGCCAGCCCCTCCTGTGATTGTTCTCCACAGTACCCCGGACTATGCCCAGGCCAATTTTGAGGCTGTTCCCCTTGCAGATGCCGGTTATTACCTCTGGGCCTCGGTGCAGAAAAAATATGACTTACCAGATCTATTGACAGCCCCCAACTGGCTACAAGTCCATCGCTGGCGATATGCTCAAATTACTCAAGGCTATCCCAGGCCCTACCTCATTGCCCCGCTGTCACCGACTTTGATCTGTTGTGGTGATTGGTGTGGCCAGACGAACCCGGCCTGGGGGTTGGGGCGGGCCTGGGCATCTGGCATGGAAACCGCAAAGTTACTCACACACCCTCTCGCCTAGTTTTAGTTCCCTAAGGACTAGTCGCTGGCTCCCTCTAGGGCCTCAGGTGTAGCATTTTCAGATTCTTTGGCCTCATTACGGTTGTCATTGAAGAAGCGGCGGCCAAAGCGACCCGGAGACCGTTTACGAAACTTGCGGGCATAGGCCTGGTTACGGAGGGCTTTTTCTTTTTTAGGATTGCGGCGTTTAGCCATGCTGACCTCTAGGTAATTGGGCAGTGAACGGTGGAGGAAGAAAATAAACTCAAATAACTATGAAGCTGAGTGGGGAAAACCAGAGCCTCATAATTTGCGCGAATAACCATTGTACCCGATTTAATTTGATTCTCGGATAGTTTTTGGGGTGAGTGTCAGATACTCTGGTTGACATTGAGCCTATCTGACCCTATAACTACAAAGTCTTTTGACGCTTCAACGCCTAACTATTGAAGCCAGTGGCTTGAGCCGTTTCTCATTTTAAGCTGTATGACACAAAGTAATATCCCCGGCTTTCTTGTGGAGCCTGAAGAAAAAATCACCCAACTCCGCCAACTCCTGCACCAGGCCAGTTATGCCTACTATGCCCTGGATAATCCGATCATGGAGGATGCCGTCTATGACCAGCTTTATCACGAACTCCAGGCCCTCGAACAAGAATTTCCGCAGTTTATTACCCCGGACAGTCCTACACAGCGGGTCGGAGAAAAACCTGCTAGTCAATTTGTTTCAGTGCAGCACCATATCCCACTCTATAGCCTGGAAAATGCCTTTGATTTTGGCGAAATGCAGGCCTGGGAAGTGCGCTGGCAGCGGTATTGGCAAACGAATCAAGGGGCCGAACTGCCTACACCCGAATATGTCTGCGAATTAAAAATTGATGGCTCAGCGTTAGCCTTGACCTACGAAAAAGGTGTCTTACTCCGTGGGGTCACGCGGGGGGATGGCTCGGCTGGGGAGGATATTACCCCCAATGTCAAAACAATTCGTTCGATTCCTCTGAGATTAAATTGGGATAACCCGCCAGAGATTGTTGAAGTTCGGGGCGAAGCCTTTTTGGGGTTAGATGTCTTTCACCGCATTAACCAAGAGCGAGAAGCCAAAGGAGAAGCCCTGTTTGCCAATCCCCGTAACGCCGCGGCCGGGACTTTACGGCAACTGGATGCCCGGATTGTCTCCCAACGTCAACTAGATTTTTTTGCTTATACGCTACATTTGCCTGAGACCGATGATTTAAGGACAGTCAACTTCCCAGGCCCCGCTCCCACAACCCAATGGCATAGTCTGGAACTCTTGCAAAATATCGGGTTTAAGGTCAATCCCAACCGGCAATACTGTCCAGATTTAACCGCAGTCCAGGCCTACTATGATCTCTGGGCCACAGGACGTTTGGCTTTGCCCTATTTAACCGATGGCGTGGTGATTAAGCTCAATGATTTGGCGGTGCAGCAGGGCCTGGGGTTTACCCAAAAATTTCCCCGCTGGGCTATTGCCTGGAAATATGAACCCGAACAAGCCATTACGGCAGTTTTAGATATTACGGTGCAAGTGGGACGCACGGGAGCCTTAACCCCTGTGGCGGAATTAAATCCGGTTCAACTGGCCGGAACAACAGTTTCCCGCGCTACTCTCCATAATCGAGATCGTTTAGCAGAGTTGGATTTACATATTGGCGATCGGGTTGTGGTTCACAAAGCAGGTGAAATTATTCCAGAAGTTTTGCGGGTGTTTCCAGAATTACGCTCTCCTCACGCACAGCCCTTTGTTTTTCCCAGCCATTGCCCGGAGTGTCATGAACTTGTCATCCAGCCGAAAGATGAGGCGGTCACCCGTTGTGTTAACCCCACTTGTCCGGCTATTGTGCGCGGGTCATTGCTCCATTGGGTCAGTCGGAATGCCTTGGATGTGGAGGGCCTGGGGGAGAAGATTATTAGTCAATTAGTCGAGAAAGGCTGGGTGACCTCAGTCGCAGATCTCTATGATCTCCAGGCCCCGCAACTGGCCAACCTAGACCGCCTCGGAGCCAAATCTGCCGCCAACATCATCGCCAGCCTCGAAAAATCCAGACAAAAACCTTGGTCAAGAGTTCTCTATGGCCTGGGGATTCGTCATGTCGGTGCAGTCAATGCCCAAGTCATCGCCTCTGAGTTTCCCAGCGCGGCAACCTTAGCCCAGGCCAGCCTTGAGGACTTGAATGCAATTCATGGAATTGGCCCGGAAATTGCCCAGGCCGTAGTGGATTGGTGGCAAAATCCGGCAAATCACACCTTGATCACCCGCTTGTCCCAGGCCGGCCTGCAACTGACCACTCCAGACCTTCACCCTGTACCATCCAATTCGCAACCCCTCAAAGGCAAAACATTGGTTGTCACCGGGACATTACCCACTATGAGTCGTGCAGAGGCCAAAAAACGCATTCAACAGGCCGGGGGGAAGGTAACCGACAGTGTCAGCCAGAAAACCAGTTATGTCGTGGTCGGTGAAAATGCGGGGAGCAAACTCAGCAAAGCCCAAACTCTGAATATTCCCTGTCTAACAGAAGCCGAACTTGTAGAAATGTTGCAGTAAGCAAATATCCGTAAAATCACGGTACATCTTCTTAAGCTTCCCAAATAGGCTAGGGAATAGGGATATTGTCTCGGCTATGCAAACTGCTGACTTTTGTGATGGTGACTCATCATGATTGTCATAAGCATTTGTGCCACGGATGAGCCAGCCAATAAACCACTAAATCATACACATAGGGGGACATGTTGCGAACTCATGGTTGTATCTCAAAATACGGTTGCTCATCTTACCAGTCGTAATATGCTCCAGCCTCTTGCTACCCAAACTCTTCGCGAACGCCATCCTCAACGCCGAAATCACTTTAGTGTGGAGGATCATTTTCACTTTAATCGGGAGCAGGGCACAATCCATGACTGGCATCAAGCTCGGAACATCCTTGTTACCGAAGATTTTATCGTGGGTATGATCACTGGCCTGGAGCAGGAAGTTGGCCCCGCCTCAACCTTGGTGATGTACAAAATTGGGGAAGAGTGGGGCTTAAAAGATGCCGACTTTTTTCAACGAAACTTCCGACAAGAATATAACCGCGAATTGCGCCAAACCAATTTGAGCTTTTTGTTCGAGGCCTGGTGGTGGCCCTTTGTCACCCAAGGGTGGGGCAATTGGGATATTGATTTATCGGAGCAGAAAAATGGCTTTATGTTTATCAATATCTTTGATTCTGTTGTTGCTCGAACCTTAGGGGATGTGGGAAAACCGGTTTGCTATCTTTATGCCGGCATGTTTGCTGGATTTTTCACGGGCCTGATTAAAAAATCCCTCGGTTGTATCGAAATTCAATGCTATGCGATGGGGGAAACCTACTGTAAATTTCTGGTGGGTAAGCAGGAACGGATTGATGCCGCTTCATTCTGGCAAAACGAAGGTGCCTCCGCAAGCGATATCGAAAAACGGATGAAAAATGGGCAACTTTCCCCCTAGTCGCAAAAGTTTTTCTGGGTGATGGAGTGTATTTTTGAACATGAGATTTGAGATTGATTTTTAACTTTATCAGCCTTAACCCTGCTGTTATTAATCTGGAGGATGACTATGTTAACTCAACTAGATCGCTTGACCACAGAAGCCGATGGCCGGTTTGCAACTGCGGCAGAGTTAAAATTTCTGCGAGACTATTTAGATACTGTGGATGAGCGGGTCGAAACCTATAAGAAAATTGGTGCAGCAGCAGACAGTATGGTCTCGGAAATCCAACAGCGGCAGTTGTCAGCTAAATCCAGTTGCTACACATTTAGCGGCAAGGATCAAGCCAGTATTTGTCGCCGGGACTTAACCAATGCGATTCGTCTTAGTGCCACCGCGATGTTGTTTGCAGATTTGGATTTACTCCGGGACGGCTTTCTGCTTTGGTATCGCACCATTGTCAAGTCCTTTAACTATAGCCACATGGCTGAAAACACCTATGGCAAACAACTGCCAGACATGATGAAAAAACTGTTATCCCCCTTGGAATACACCTATATGCAACCCATCTTGTCCTTGAATCATTCGATTTTGTCCCAGTAAACTTTGGTCGGGAGACGGTTTAATGGCGGTTAATTAACTCATGCCTGGCATTGATCTTAAACAGCTTTTTAGTTGCCGTCTCCCCCAGTAGCTTCTTAAATGCGCGCTGGCCAAAACAAACGATTATTTCACAGGAAAATATTAATGTTTAAGCAGTTAACCCGTTTAGCCAATGAAGCCGATGGTCGATTTGCTAGCCCCTCCGAATTAAAATTTCTCAAAGACTACCTAGAAACCGTAGAGACGCGCATGAGTGCCTACAGCAAAGTTCGGGATGCTGAGACGACCATTACGGAGAAATTAGGCGCTACCCTGCAGTCCCAAAGTCCTTACATTTTCCAGAAAGGCAAGCAGGACTATAGTGCCGTCTGTCAACGAGATCGCCAGCACGTTTTACGGATATCGGCCACCTCCATGCTTTTTGATGACTTAGATTCTTTACGGGAAGGCTTCCTCCTCTGGTATCGAACAATCATCAAAGCCTTTCGGGATGAAAAAGCCTCCCAGGCCACCTACAAAGTTCTACCCAAGATCGTGAATGAACACTTGACTCCAGAAGAGGCCAAACTGATGCAGCCCGCCTTAGAGCTAGATAAATCCATCTTGGGTGAATAACATCCAGTCACAACTCCCCAGGCCCCGCGAACAATGGCAAAATCAGTAGGCGATGGAATTATGGGACTGTTTTAAGGAATTGGCATGGCTGAGGCAACGGATCACAGTGGCTCTGGGTTAGAAGAGATTAAAGCAACTCGTCGCGAAAAGGTGGCCAAACTACGGGATTTGGGAATTAACCCCTATGCCTACCAGTTTGATCGCACTCATTCCGCCGCCCAACTCCAGGCCCAGTACGTTGATCTCAAGGATGGGGAAACGGTAGATGTGCAAGTGGCGGTGGCCGGGCGCATCCTGAATCGGCGGGTGTTTGGCAAATTAGCTTTTTTTACTCTTCAAGATGAAAGCGATACAATTCAGCTTTATTTAGATAAACAAACAATCCAGGCCAACATGGGCGAAACCGACCCCCAGGCCTTTGATCACCTCAAGCAACTCACCGATGCCGGGGATATTTTGGGAGCAGTTGGCACCATTAAGCGCACCGAAAAAGGCGAACTCTCGGTTTATGTCCACACCTACACAATTCTGACCAAATCCCTCCTGCCTCTTCCCGACAAATGGCATGGCCTGACCGATGTCGAAAAACGCTATCGCCAACGCTATGTGGATTTAATCGTTAACCCCCAAGTCCGGCAAACCTTTCGTCAACGGGCCTTGATCACCGCCGCTATCCGCCGTTACTTAGATGAACAGGGCTTTATTGAAATTGAAACACCTGTTTTGCAAGCTGAAGCGGGGGGAGCCGAAGCTAGGCCCTTTATTACCTATCACAACACCCTAGAAATGCAACTCTATTTACGCGTTGCCCCGGAATTACACTTAAAACGCTTGATAGTGGGTGGCTTTGAGAAAATCTTTGAAATGGGTCGTCTTTTCCGCAATGAAGGCATCTCAACTCGCCACAACCCGGAATTTACCAGCATTGAAATTTACCAGGCCTATGCTGACTACACCGAGATGATGACCTTGACGGAAACTCTGATTACCTATGCCGCCGAAACTGTTTTAGGCACGCTTCAGATCAACTACCAAGGCCAAAAAATTGATTTAACTCCTCCTTGGCGGCGCGTCACGATGTTTGATGTGGTGCAGGAAGCTACGGGGATGGATTTTCGCAAGTTTAGGAATCTCACTGAAGCCAAAGCTGCTGCCCAAAATGCTGGAATTAAAGATGTAGAAAAATGCGACACCATTGGCCGAGTTTTGAATGAAGCCTTTGAGCAAGCGGTCGAACCCAATTTAATTCAGCCCACCTTTGTCCTTGATTACCCGGTGGAAATTTCTCCCCTCGCCAAACCCCATCGATCCCAACCTGGCCTGGTGGAACGGTTTGAATTGTTTATTGTTGGGCGCGAGACAGCTAATAGTTTTTCAGAGTTAACCGATGCCGTGGATCAGCGTCAACGTCTAGAAGCACAAGCTGCCCGTAAAGAAGCCGGAGACTTAGAAGCCCACAGCATTGATGAAGATTTCCTCGCTGCCTTAGAACAGGGGATGCCACCCACCGGGGGCCTGGGGATTGGGATTGATCGGCTGGTGATGTTGTTGACCGATTCCCCCAGTATTCGCGATGTGATTGCTTTTCCCCTGCTGCGCCCAGAAACTTAGGCCCTTTTTAAACCCAAAACCCAACTAAATAAACCGCACCGTGCCACTGGGGCCAATACTGACACTACCGTGAACATTGGGGTTATTGGCTTTTGTTGCGGCGATATTGATCGTTAGGGTATTTGTACTGGCATTGAAATTGGAAGTGCTGAACATTAGGGGAGTTCCACCACTGTTATAAATCAGGATATTCACATCATTGACATAGTTCTTAATGGAAGGAAATGAAAAAGACCTTGACTTTCCAGGAGCTAGAGTATCGTTTTTAGCATTACCTTCACCGGCCACAACTGGTACACCAGAGTTGTTCACAACAATTACGGTTAACGCTCGACTGGGAGTAATTTTAGTTTGGGCCAGCACCTGAGCATCAAAGAATTGTGGGACAAAGATCGCCGGAGTACCAAATCCCAGGCCAGCCAAAGCAACAGATAAAACAATGGGCTTCCACGTAACCATAACTAACGATCCAAACACGATCACATTCAGATTACCCCCCGGCCCAGTCGATAACCTGAATCTCCATAAATCTTTTATCTTGTCAGGCTTGACGTTGCTTGACCAACAATTCCAGGCCTGGAGCTATCAAGCCTCAAACCAGTGTTGGAGATCCTTAGACTGTAAGTCTGCCACTGAGCTAAGATCACGGAGTTGCATCCTCCAAACCTATTCCTCATTGCCCATGACTCCTCTGGCTGCCCCTGTCTTAGCACCACCTCTCGAAGCTCCTGATCTGGCCCAGGCTTTAACCCAAATTAATACCCAAGCCGAATGGATTAGCTTACGTTACGTCCAAGAACAAACCACCACGCGCTCGGTTCGTGATGGCAACCCCCAAGTGAATCACCATGATCTCTCGGCCGGGGTGATGATTGAGGTTTTGGTGAATGGGCAACTGGGCTATGGGGCCGGTAATCGCTTGGATCGAGAGAGTTTGCAGCAAGCCGCAGATCGTGCCTATCAACAAGCCTTAAGAGCCTCGCAGTGGAGTTTGTCCCCTGTATCAGTGGCGATTCGGCCGGCTGTAGTCGGGGAATATCGAGGTTATGGACAGGATGCCTTGGGTGCCTTGGGGCCGGGGGAAATTAACGAACTCTTGCAAAAAATTTGTCAAACCCTGAAAGTCTCAGAAAAAATTGTCCAAACCACGGCCCTGATGCAAACCGTAGCCACCACATCCCATTGGGTCAGCAGCAATGGTGGGAATATTCGCCAAGACGTTCTCCAGGCCATCACCCACTATGCCGCCACGGCCCAAGATGGAGCCAATATTCAACAACGAACTGACAATGGGATGTTTGCCCGTTGCTATCAAGCTGGCCTGGAGGTTTTGGCAGCGGAATTGGTCTTAGAACGGGCCGCAAAGATTGGCAGTCAAGCTCTGGAATTGTTAACCGCCGCTGAATGTCCGACTACGACCACAAATTTGGTACTGGCTCCGGATCAAATGATGCTACAAATCCATGAAAGTATTGGCCATCCCTTGGAGTTGGATCGGATTTTGGGCGATGAGCGCAATTATGCCGGCAGTAGTTTTGTCAAGTTAGAGGATTTTGGGCAGTTGGTCTATGGCTCACCCTTACTCAATGTCACCTTTGATCCGACTGTCCCGACCGAGTTAGCCAGTTATGGGTTTGATGATGGCGGTGTACCGGCCCAACGAGAATACCTGATTAAAGAAGGAATTTTGCTGCGGGGCCTGGGGAGTGCGGAAAGTCAGTTGCGCTCTGGGGTTCCGGGGGTTGCTAACTTACGAGCCTGTTCCTGGAATCGGCCGCCCATTGATCGGATGGCCAATTTGAATCTTGAACCGGGAAGTAGGAGTTGGCAAGAGATCATTGGCAATATTGAACAGGGCATTTACATGGAATCCAACCGCTCTTGGTCTATTGATGACTATCGGCTCAAGTTTCAGTTTGGCTGTGAATATGCGCGGGAAATTAACAACGGGCAATTGGGGCAAGTCCTCCGTAATCCCAACTATCGAGGCGCAACACCCAACTTCTGGGGGAATCTGATTGCGGTGGGGGATCAATCAACTCTAGGGATTTTTGGCACACCTTATTGCGGGAAAGGGGAACCTAATCAAGCAATTCGGGTCGGTCATGCCTCGCCCGTCTGTGCCTTTGCCAATATTGAAGTTTTTGGCGGACATTAAGCTAAACCATGGGCCAGATTGCATTTGTGACCGGGGGCAGTGGCTTTGTGGGGGCCAATTTAATTCGCTTACTGCAAGAACAAGGCTGGCTGGTCAAAGCACTTGTCCGTAACCCTCAGCAAGCCATCACCCTTGAGGGCCTGGACATTGAACTGATTTCTGGGGATTTGAATCAGCCGAACTTAAGTCAGGTCATGACCGGCTGCCAGGCCCTGTTTCATGTCGCGGCCCACTACAGCTTATGGAGAAAGGATGAGAAACAACTCTATGAGAGCAATGTTTTAGGAACCAGAAATATTCTCAAAGCTGCCCACATTGCCGGAGTTGAACGCGTTGTCTATACCAGTTCTGTCGCTGCGATTGGGGTTGATCCAAGTGGAAAACCGGGAACAGAAGCCTATCAAAGTCCTCCAGAAAAGTTAATTAGTGCCTATAAAAAATCTAAATATTGGGCGGAACAGGAAGCGCACCAGGCCATTAAAAACGGTCAAGATATTGTTATTGTCAACCCCACCACACCCATCGGTCCTTGGGATGTCAAACCCACACCAACCGGAGATTTAATTGTCCGGTTTTTACGCAATCAAATGCCAGCTTATGTGGACACGGGGTTAAATTTAATCCATGTCCGGGATGTGGCCTGGGGGCATCTACTCGCCTATGCAAAGGGAAAAACTGGAGAGCGTTATATTCTTGGCCATCAAAACCTGAGCCTGAAAGAGATTTTAGAGAAATTGGCTGCTATGACTGGAAAAGCGGCTCCAAAAGTGACCATTCCCGTAATTGTGCCGTTAATTGTGGCCTGGATTGATGAAATGGTGTTGGGGCAGTTGGGAAAAACGCCAAGTGTGCCGGTGGATGGAGTCTTAATGTCAAAACAAAAGATGTATTACGACGCTTCCAAGGCCATCAATGAGCTAGATTTACCCCAAACTTCGGTAGATCAAGCTCTCAAAGAAGCCATTAAATGGTTTTTAGCGCATGGGTATGCTAAGTAAGTTGAAGAAGGACGAGGATTCATGAATGGCTACAATATGTATTGTTGAGTGGTCGGATGAAGATCAACTGTGACTAGCCACAATTTCAGAGTTTACAAATCTTGTTATCATGCCCTGTACCTATGGAAAAACTCGTGAAGAAGCCATTCAAAAGGGCGAAGAAGTGATTGAAATGTACTTAGACGCTTGGCGAGCAGAAGGGCAAGTCGTTCCTGAACCTAAAACACTTCATATGATGCCAACTAATTAGAACCGAAACCTGAATGTAATGCTGATTAAGGAAAGACTATCTATCTGCAAGTGTGTGAGTTTAATTATTGCACTACTATAGTGAATGCAACGGGACTGGTGACATTAAACTGCACGTACTCATGAGTAATTCTTCTACCCTGCCTCCCCTCAAGCCGCAACTGATCATTCCGACTGCTGAGTTGAAAGAACTAAATCAACGGTCAGATTGGAGAGGTAGTTTACAGCTATTAACCCATTTAATTGTGATGGTGGCCAGCGGCATTGTTTGGGGGGCACATTTGGCCTGGGCGCAGTGGTGGATTGCCTTGCCCGCTGGAGTGATCTATGGGTTTAGCCTCGCCTCGATGTTCGCCACGCTTCATGAAACCAGTCACCGAACCGCCTTTGCGAGTAATGCTGTGAATGATGCCGTGGCCTGGTTTGCTGGAATTTTATGCTTCTATAACAGCACCTTTTATCGCCGCTATCACAAATGGCATCACCGCTACACCCAACTCCCAGGCCAGGATCCGGAACTGGAAGACCCCAAACCAACCAATTGGCGGGAATATCTTTGGGAAGTGAGCGGCATTCCCTGGTGGCTGGGCAAAATTAAAGGGCATACGCAAATTGCGTTAGGAAAATTGGAAAACTGCCCGTATATCCCGGCAGAAGCCAGGCCGGAGGTGATTCGTTCAATTCGGTTCCAGCTATTGGTTTATGTCCTGTTTATTGGCATTTCTCTTGCCTTGCACCAACCTTGGTTTTTGACCTATTGGCTCATTCCCTTGGCGTTGGGACAACCAATTTTACGGGCAATTTTGTTGGCAGAACATACGGGCTGCACCTATGATGCAAACCCGCTCACTAATACCCGCACGACCTATACAATTTGGCCGATTCGCTTGCTAATGTGGAATATGCCCTACCATGCTGAACATCACCTGTATGCCTCAATTCCTTTCCATGCCTTAGCTAAAGCTCATGAGAAAATTAAAGCAAACTTAACCGAAATCGAGCCAGGGTATATCGCAGCAAATCGCAAAATTATTGATAGTTTCCAAGCGGCCCAGGCCCCCTCATGACTTAATCCATGGCTGAAACTTACACAATTCCTAACTTTGAGCTTCAATGTGGAGCGGTTTTATCTGAAGCCAACATTGTCTATCAAACCTACGGAGAATTAAACGCGGATCGTAGCAATGTGATTCTTTATCCCACCTCCTATGGCGCGCATCATTCGGATATTGACTGGTTGATTGGTCCTGATCGGATTCTTGATCCCAGCCGTTGGTTTATTGTGATTCCAAATATGTTTGGCAATGGCCTGTCGAGTTCGCCGAGTAATTGCCCAGAATGTCAACTAGCCGAATCTAACTTTTGGTTTACCCATGTTGATAATGTCCAGGCCCAGGAACAGTTATTAAGAATAGTCTTTGGAATTGAAAAATTAGCCCTAATTTATGGTTGGTCAATGGGCGCGCAACAGGCCTATCACTGGGGGGTATTGTTTCCGGATCGGGTTGAACGAATTGCAGCGTTATGTGGGACTGCTAAAACCACCGATCACAATCGCATTTTTTTAAAAAGTTTGCGCGCGGCTTTAACCGCTGACCCGGCCTGGGATGGCAGGCGATTTCAGAGGATTCCGGATCGGGGTTATCGTGCCTATGCTCAGATTTACGCGAGTTGGGCGGCCTCCCAGGCCTTTTATCGTCAAGGTTTGTATTACCAGTTAGGGTATGAGTCTTTAGAGGATTATTTAGAACGGGCCTGGGAAGCCAGTTACCGGAAACGAGACCCCCATAATCTGATTACCATGCTTGATACCTGGTTACGGTGTGATGTCAGTGATAATCCGATCTTTAAGGGGGATTATGAACAAGCCCTCAAATCCATTTCAGCAACAACTTTGGTGATGCCAGCCACAACGGATTTATATTTCACGCCTGAAGATTGTGCTGCTGAAGCCAATTTAATTCCCAATGCTGAATATTTACCGATTCCGTCAATCTGGGGGCATCGGGCCGGAAACCCTTACCAAAACCCAGAAGATGCCATCTTTATTCGTCAAGCCATCATCGAACTATTAGAGGATGATTGATGAGTTGAGTTTGGATATTCAGTGATCAAAATTGTTATAAACCAAAATGTATCTGATGCTGAACTAGCTGAGATCCTAAAAATAGATATTACTCAAGTTGTTGCCTTAATGTCCGGTAAATTAAGTGAGTTTTCTGCACCAGAATTATTTCAGTTTCTCAATGCCCTCGATCAAGATGTGAAAATTGTTGTTGGGCCGAAGTCTCAGCCTCAAGCGCGAACTTGTGTAATTGCGTCCTCATGATTACGTCCTTTGACTGGAGTTTGACCATTCCGATTGCCGAATTTTCCGAACCCAGGCCGTACCGTCCTTGCTGTCTTCCCGATCTCGCCATATCCCCAAAAAAGATTCATTCTCTAATGGCGTGGGTTGAAAACCTCCATCACTATGGGAGCTTTCATATTTGAGTTTTTAAAGCCTGGATTAAACCTAAAACTTGGGACTGAGCTTCCTGGGGAAGAGCGTTAAACTCCTTGATTAAATATTTCTCTGACATGGTGAACCCTTTCATTAAAAAGTTGAGACTGCTTGATTCCTAGAGTCATAAAATTCTGGAAATTTGCTATTGTGTCCTGTAACCAATGGCATCATGTCAAGACAACGAAGAAACTAAAGCTAACCTAAATCCGCAAATTTACCAACAAGCCTATTATGTCCCAACTCTACGAAACCGCCCGTAATCGAGGCATCCGTTATTTTCTAATTAGCTTTACGGACTTGTTTGGGGTACAACGCTCGAAATTAGTTCCCACTGCTGCTATCGATACGATGGCCACGAATGGGGCGGGATTTGCGGGATTTGCGGCCTGGTTAGATTTGACTCCGGCGGATCCAGATGTGTTAGCCATTCCCGATCTAGATACGCTGATTCAATTGCCTTGGAAACCTGAGGTGGCCTGGTTAGCCGCAGATTTAGTGACTCCCGCCTGTGAAGAAATTGCGCAAACTCCCCGTCTGGTGCTGAAGCGGGCCTTAAGGCAAGCCGCAGATTTAGGCTATCGGATTAAAACCGGGGTCGAGTGTGAGTTTTTCCTACTGTCTGCTGAGGAGTTAGCTTTATCAGATCCCAAGGATATCCAACCCAAACCCTGCTACGACCAACAGGCCCTGATGCGGCGGTTTGATGTTATTGCTGAAATTTGCGATGCCATGCTTGGCCTGGGGTGGGGCGCATACCAAAACGATCATGAAGATGCCAATGGTCAATTTGAGATGAACTGGCAATATGCAGATGCATTGGTTACGGCCGACCGTCATGCGTTCTTTAAGTTCATGGTCAAATCCATTGCCGAAAAACACGGGTTCCGGGCAACATTTATGCCAAAACCGTTTGCCCATCTGACGGGGAATGGCTGCCATACTCATCTCTCGGTTTGGGATGGAACTGGAGAACAGAATCTCTTTTTAGATGAAGCCGGCGAACTGGGCCTCTCGTCCTTGGCGTATCACTTTATCGCAGGGGTTCTCAAAAATACCCAGGCCCTCTGTGCGATCAGCAATCCGACTATCAACTCCTACAAACGGATCAATGCCCCTGTCACCACCTCTGGAGCTACTTGGTCGCCTAATTCTATTAGTTACAGCGGTAATAATCGCACCCACACCATTCGGATTCCGGATGCGGGCCGGTTTGAATTTCGTTTAGCCGATGGAGCCGCTAACCCCTATTTACTCCCTGCGGTTTTAATTGCCAGTGGATTAGAAGGAATTGAGCAAAAGCTAAACCCCGGCCCCCGCCATGACAACAACAACTACACCGATCCCCTCCCCTTAGACACTGCCCCTAAATTACCGGGTAATCTTTTGGATGCCTTGCGCAACTTAGAAACCAACCAAACCCTGAACCAGGCCTTGGGCCAACCCTTTGTCACGGCTTATCTGAAACTGAAGCATCAAGAGTGGCAGTCTTTTGGCCAGCAAGTTACCCCCTGGGAATTGGAACATAGTCTGGATGCTTGATGAACATTCGCTTTCAACTGGGAACGGTCAATCTTGAGGAAGAACCCGGCCGGGTGCTTAAGACTCGGATTATCGCCGCCCACGACCAGGCCCTTCAGCGGATCCAACCTTATCTCACACTCCGTCAAGCCCGTTTACTAGACCAAGCCGTCATTGTCAGTTTTAGTGAGCGGATGCGTAGTTGTGCCGGGCGGGCCATTGGCGGCCAGGAAATCAAACTCAACTATAGATTGTTGCGCCAAAATCCGACTGAATTAATTCCCACCTATCTGCATGAACTCGCCCATATTCTCGCTTACCGCCTGTACCAGGCCCGAGGCCATGATCCCCATTGGCAAGAACTCATGGCCTGGATTGGCCAATCTCCCCAGCGCACTCACCAAATGGATGTATCCCACCTTAAATATCAACAACGGCGATATCGCTATCTCTGTCATTGTTCTGAGCATTTCATTTCTGCCCATCGCCATACCAAAGTTTGCCGGGGAGTTACCTATAAATGTCGTCACTGTTATGGAGTTTTAAGGGCAGTCAGTTAGCAGTTTTGTGAGTTACAGCCCCTTGTATGCAACTTGAACTCGACCAGATTTGTAAGCCAGCCGGTTCTCAACTATGATCTCAATATCAATCGGTAAAGCTCAAATCAACGGAACTGCCATCCCCCCCCTGATTAGCCCCCTTCACTATCATAGAGGCCTAACATCTCCTCTCCTAGCCTGGTATATCCCCCATGACAATGACCCAAACTCGCCCCCTTGCCGATTTAGTCCGCGCCGATTTTCCGATTCTTCAGCAACAAGTTCACGGCAAACCCCTCGTCTATTTAGATAATGCTGCCACCTCCCAAAAACCCCAGGCCGTGATTCAAACCCTTGTGGACTATTATCAGGGCTACAACGCCAACGTCCATCGCGGTGTCCATACCCTCAGTGACAAAGCCACAACAGCTTATGAAGGTGCTCGGGATAAAGTTGCTAAATTTATTAATGCCCGTTCTCGTCAGGAAATTGTCTATACCCGTAATGCCAGTGAAGCGATAAATTTAGTGGCCTATAGTTGGGGGTTAAGTCATCTCGGGCCTGGGGATGAAATTATCCTCACGGTTTTTGAACATCACAGTAATTTAATCCCTTGGCAACTGGTCGCTCAAAAAACGGGAGCTATCCTCAAGTTTGTAGAGTTGGATGCACAACAATCCTTCAACTTCCCCCAATTTCAAAGCCTATTATCGGATAAAACTAAACTGGTTGCAGTTGTTCATGTTTCTAACACCTTAGGCTGCATCACGCCTGTGGCCCAAATTGCCGAGTTAGCCCATGCTGTTGGCGCAAAGGTTTTAATTGATGCTTGCCAAAGTGCGCCCCACATGAAGCTGGATGTCCAGGCCCTTGATTGTGATTGGCTGGTGGCCTCAGGACATAAGATGTGTGCCCCGACGGGAATCGGCTTTCTCTATGGAAAACTGGATTTGCTCCGTTCCATGCCACCATTTTTGGGAGGCGGAGAAATGATTGCGGATGTCTTTTTTGACCATGCTACCTATGCCGACCTACCCCATAAATTTGAAGCCGGGACACCCGCCATTGGTGAGGCCATTGCCTTGGGTGCAGCCATAGATTATCTGAATGCCATTGGCCTGACAGCCATTCACAATTACGAAGCTGAATTAACCGCCTATTTATGGCAAAAACTGAGTGACATTCCCGAATTAACGCTTTACGGCCCAGCTCCTGATCCAGAGGGTTTCGGTCGCGCCGCCTTAGTCAGTTTTACCGCCGGTGACGTGCATCCCCATGATTTATCCACAATTCTCGATGAGTCAGGCATTGCGATCCGGGCCGGTCATCATTGCACCCAGCCATTACATCGCTATCTCAACGTTCAATCTACAGCCCGGGCCAGTTTATATTTCTACAACACCAAAGCTGAAATTGATGCCCTCGTGATTGCCCTCAAAGAAGCCATCAGTTTTTTTGCTGGGATATTTTGAGAGCAGAACCCTAATTTAAGCGCACTAGGCGAATTTCTGTCCGCTGGTTCCGAATATCTGCTGGGGAAATCCCACTGAGGGGCTGGCTAAATCCTTTGCCTTCGGCAACCACAGTTGGTTTTATCCCTTGAGTCTTAAGGAAATTGGCCACCACCTGGGCCCGTTGTTGACTTAAACTCTGGTTGAAACTCGCTGAACCCGTCCGGGAGGTATGGCCAATCACCCGCACGGCAACGGTAGCTGGATTAAATTCACTGATGTCACGGGCTAATTCTTGGAGAGTTTGTGTACTTGCGGGAGTGAGTTGGGCTGAGCCAGTAGCAAATTTTACCTCTCCACGGATTTGCAAATTCCCAATATTAGTGGCTGTGGCAACCTGTTGAGCCGTGACGGGTTTGGCAGTGGTTTGGCGGTTTTGCCCCCCTGCTAATTTATCGGCCAGTTCTGGATTATCGGCGCGGACTAGATCAATCAAGGTCTGGGTATTGGTGGCAGCCCGCGTCAAAAATTCGGGCGTATAGAGGTCTTGGGTATCCTTCGGGAGTTGGCTCAGTCGTCCAGCTAAGACCAAAATGGCAGCCGTGGCCTGGATTCGTTGCTGGAGAATTTTTTTCTGCATCCATTGCAGGGCTTCGGGGGCTGTGAAAAACTCAATGCCTCGCAAGACTGTCGCCGCATCAGTGGGGGTTAAGTTACCATCTTGGGCAATTTGTTCTTGGAGTTGAGCCGAAACACGAATGTTGGCATCAATGCGGCGGTAGTAGTTTTCTAAAAATGTTGTGATTGCAACTGGCTGAGACTGAATTAAGCGATCACTGGCAACAATCACATCCACAATGGCGGTGGGGGCATCTTGACTGGAAAGGACGACCGTATTTTTAGCTTGCCGGGCCTGGGTGACATAGGGTTCCCACAACACTGCTAAAGCAATATTTTGCTGGGGATCTTGCATCAGTTTCCAGGCCTCGGAGGCATCAGCAACCTGAATCACATTAAAATCTGACAGATTAAAAGCATCAAACTTGGTGTCTAAGACCAGAGCCAAAAATTCGCTGGGGGTATCGGCAGCAAAGGCAATACTGACAGGTTGACCGGCCTGTTGGCGTTGGTTAACAAGGGTTTGTAAATCTAAGAGCGATTTCAGTTGGGGATATTGACGGGTATTCAGGACAACGGCATCGGCCCCAACCGTGCGATCAATCAGTCCAACAATCTTACCTTGGGGCCGTTGGGTAAGAAATTGATCCAGAGTAGTAACGACTAAATCCGCTTGGTTCTCTCCTAGGGTTTTAGCCCGAACCGCCTGATCAAATTCATCTCTATATATCAAGTCAATCCCGGATTCTTTGAGGGCCTGGAGAAATTGAGGATTCCGAAAGGTACTGTAGCCGCTGAACGTATCTCCCAAGAGGGTCAGGCGTGTCATCTGGGCCTGGAATGTAGTGGAACTGGGGGCAGAAGAGTTCACCAGGCCTGGGGCATAACGGTTCAACGCCCAAAACCCTGCCCCTAACAGGCCAGCCGTAACGGCTAAAGAGGCAAAAAGGGTGAAAACAGTTCCCTGGCGCACTATTTTATATCCCCATAAAAGTCAGTTCGCGATCAGAGTCCACCTGGCCCGAAGAACGGCAATCTTTTCCCAGGCCAAGCCCGAGAGTTGCATAGAATCTTAACTTGCCAGATACATTTAGCATTGTTGGTAATGGACTAGTTAAGACTCCCATGATACGACCTTATTTAACATCCCTTGGAATTAGCGCACTAATCTCAAGTAGTATCATCGGTGTTGCCATTTTTGCCCCAGTCAGAACCGTAACAGCCCAGCCACAACCCAGCCCCCAGACCTATAATCTCTTGGGTATTACCTTTCAAACCCCCGGCCCATTTTCACCACCCCGAGCTATTGCGGATGGAGTCGCTGTTGTTTATCCCCCCGTGGCGACACCCGGCGAGCATGAATTATTAGTCGGTATTCAAGAAATTCCTGCAGCCGATAGTATTCTGGGGAGTTTGTCTACAGTGGAGCTGATGAATTATTTGCGCTATAGCTTAGGAACTGGGCCCTTAGTGAATCCTGTCACTCCGGTTAATCGGGTTATGTTTGGGCGGCGGCTTCAGGGTGAGGCATTAGTTAAAAACCCTACGGATCCAATTTACCAAGAGTTTTACATTGTCCGCTTAAGTACGGGAAGCCGCTTAGGAATTAAGTTAGAGGCGGCCCAGCAAGTTCCCCTGGCTGAAGTGGACGCGGTGTTTAGTGCGGTTGCCGCTAGTTTTCAGGAATTAGAACCCAAAAGCCGGGCCTGGAAACAGAGTATGGAATGGTGGAAATATCCCAGTTCCCCAATCACATCTGGAACTAGCTTTTCTCGTTAAATAAAGCCTCCCCACCGCAAGCGGACGGGGTATCAGTATGAAAAAATACTGAGTTGCCCATCTCGGTGTAACTGCAGATACTCTTGCCCTTGATTCTTCACATCGCTTGCAATTATTCTCTCGTCACCATGTTTTCCAACTGTACTCGCAAAATAGCCATCACTCCAAAATTCTCCTCCCCATCACTGACGCTTTACTTCGGGGCACCGCTTAAAAATTTCACGGGCAGTCAAGCTTTTTAGCATGGTCACTAACTTTGTCACACTATATGTCGGAAATATGTCGGAACAGATTGGACTAAAAAATGAACAGGAGTCTTACCGACCCCAATCTCTACAAATTTAATTTCATCGCGTTTCTCTATGTCTAAACAGACCTCCCTCAGTACTTCATCCACTCGCTCATCAATAACTACTCGGCGATATTTAGCCGGAAAAACTAGACGATATAACAAAACCGTGACGTTATGACTCTTATGAATGTACTCGCTCATTGCTTAAGATTACGCCCCTTTCTTGAATGCCCGAAGGACTATAGGGGCGGGGAATTTACCCGAAGCGATTAAAATTAGTTCAGACTCTTTGGCTAGAAACTGCTGTCAAATAGAGCCAGTCATTTCCGCATCCAGATGAGGCTTTATCACGGATAAAATTGCTCCAAAAAGCTTAATCCACCAGGCCCCCAGCAGTATGTTAAGGTAGCGATACTAACTCTCAACTGACTCCAAATCCTTGACTGCGGCTGAGTTGAACCGATATGACTGCTACTTTGACGAACACCACCATTGCCACTGAGTATGAAGCCGTTATTGGCCTGGAGGTTCATTGTCAATTGAGTACAAATACCAAAATTTTCTCCAACAGTTCCACCCAATTTGGCCAGCCCCCCAATACCAATGTGGATCCAATTTGCTTAGGACTGCCCGGAACTCTCCCCGTTCTAAATCAGAAAGTTTTGGAATATGCGGTTAAAGCAGGGTTAGCCCTCAATTGTCAGATTGCCCCCTACAGTAAATTTGACCGGAAGCAGTATTTTTATCCGGACTTGCCGAAAAACTACCAAATTTCCCAGTATGATTTACCGATTGCTGAGCATGGTTGGCTAGAAATTGAACTTTTAGATGAAAACGAACAACCGATTCGCAAACGGATTGGGATTACACGGCTGCACATGGAAGAAGATGCCGGGAAGTTAGTCCATGCAGGCAGTGATCGCCTCTCAGGATCGAGCTATTCCTTGGTAGATTTCAATCGGGCTGGGGTGCCGTTAGCCGAAATTGTCTCTGAACCTGATTTACGCTCTGGTCAAGAAGCGGCGGAATATGCCCAAGAACTGCGGCGAATCTTACGGTATCTGGGGGTCTGTGACGGGAATATGCAGGAAGGCTCCCTCCGGTGTGATGTGAACATTTCCGTGCGGCCGGTGGGAACAGAGAAATTTGGCACCAAAGTTGAGATTAAAAACATGAACTCCTTTAGTGCGATCCAAAAAGCGATTGACTTTGAAATTGCTCGTCAAGTCCAGGCCCTGCGAGAGGGTGAAAAACTAGTCCAAGAAACCCGCCTCTGGGATGAAGCCAGCCAACAAACCTTTACAATGCGGGTCAAGGAAGGCTCCAGTGATTACCGTTATTTCCCGGAACCAGATTTAGGCCCGATTGAAGTTAGTGAAGCCCAACACCAGGCCTGGTTAGCTGAACTCCCCGAACTCCCGGCCCAAAAACGGCATCGCTACGAATCGGAATTGGGACTATCGGCCTACGATACCCGTGTTCTAACCGATGAGCGCACCACCGCCGAATATTTTGAAGCCGTTGTTGCCGCCGGAGCCAATCCCAAACAAGCGGCCAATTGGATTATGGGGGATATTACGGCCTACATCAAAACCGAAAAACGCACCTTAGTGGATATTCCCTTAACCCCGGCTGGCCTGGCTGAGTTGATTGGCTTGATTGAAAAAGGAACGATCAGTAGCAAAATTGCCAAAGATATTCTCCCGGAATTACTGCTGAACGGTGGCTCTCCCCAGGCCTTGGTTGAGAAAAAAGGGCTGGTGCAGATGTCCGATACAGGCGAACTGGAAAAACTGATTGATGAAGTCCTCGCGGCCCACCCCGAAGAACTAGCCCAATATCGGGCGGGGAAAACGAAACTCCAGGGCTTCTTTGTCGGACAGATGATGAAAAAAACCGGTGGGCGGGCTGATCCCAAACTCACCAACCAACTGCTGCAGAAAAAACTCAATGCCTAATTTGGGCCAACTCAAGACTTCGGGCCGTAAGCTGTTCCTGTCACTCTCCCCCTGCTCAAGCCAAGTTCATTTCTGGAGTGTTGCGACTTCCTTATGCCCATTCATCTGATTTTTGCCCTAGATAAAAGCTACTTGTTTGGCTTAATCACGGCAGTTAATTCAATTCTGCAAAATACAGCCTCACCGGGTCGTCTCTTTCTCCACATTATTACTCCGCCCACTGAGGCCACGTTCTTTGAGTCCGAAATTAACGCCTATTTTCCTCACCCACCGTTTCAGTTCCGTGTCCGTGAGTATCATCCCAACCCGATCATTCAAGACTATGTTCAACGCAAATATCAACCCAAATCCCGCAAGAGTGAGAACGCCATCTTCCTGCTCTATTCCCGACTATTTCTGAAGGATATTTTTCCCGACCTGGGCAAGGTGATTTTTCTCGATACGGATTTGATCGTTCTCCAAGATATTGCGGCCTTGTTTGATTCGATTTCGTTTACTTCTGAGCATTATTTTGCGGCGACCCCCAATTTTTTTCCGGCAATTTTTCATTTTTCCCGACCTTGGGTGGCGATCTCAGAACTGCGGAAATTTAAGCAAACCTTTAATGCCGGAGTTTTATTTATAGATTTGAGCTTTTGGGGGGATCAAAACTATCAACAACTCTACCGTTATTTGGAGTGGGAAGCCCAGTACAATTATCGGCTGTTCCAACTCAATGATGAAACCCTGCTGAACCTGATGTTCAAAGACTATATTCACCTCGATCGGAAATGGAATTGCTGTGGGTTTGGTAATTATCGCTGGATTAGTTGGGCCTTGCGCAAACCCCGCTCAGAAATTGGAATTCTTCATTGGAGTGGTGGCCACCATAAACCTTGGTCATCCAAAAATATTCCCTATGCAGAACTTTGGCATGCTTATGCCTTAGGAAAATCACCCCCCTAAATTATGAGGCGATAGTGAAAATTACTATTTATAGCGTTACACAGACTGTTCTGAGAGAGTAGAGATCTTAAAAAGATTCCCCATCAAGTATTTCTTGACTTCTCCCAATAACAGCCCTACGTGAGTAACGCTATGTGTGAAAATATTTATCGCGCCTGATTCCTGCCCATAATAAAGTCAACTCTGACAATGGTTAATCAAGATGGTCTATGGCAGAGGCTTAGAAGCCGTGACAGTTCAAGATTTAGAGCAGCAACTCGCCAGTGGTAATCCGGTGGTGCAATTGGTGGATGTGCGCGAACCAGCGGAACTGGAGATTGTCGCCATTCCCGGCTTTATCAATTTACCCCTCAGCCAATTTGAGCAGTGGCAGGGCAAGATTTCCGCAATTCTTGACCCAACCAAAGAAACTTGGGCATTGTGCCATCATGGAATCCGCTCGGCCCAGTTTTGTCACTGGTTGAAACAGCAGGGCTATTCCCAGGTCAAAAATATTACGGGTGGGATTGATGCCTATGTTGATGAAATTCAGCCAACCTGGCCCCATTATTAAGCCCGATCTGCTATTGTTCAGCAAAAATCCTTAAACTCTCTTAAACTATCGCTATAACTCTCTCCTGGTTGGTCGGAATTCAGTCCCTTAGGTTGGTATCCATCGCCCAGAGACATTCTCTAAAATTTATTTGAATTTATTTTTAGCAATCTCGTTGTGAATTTACCTATGCCCCTCGAACTGAGTCAACGTCAACAGCAGGTTCTCTCCGCCACTATTAACCACTACATTGCCACAGCCGAACCCGTAGGTTCTAAGGTTTTAGTTGATGAATATAATCTACAGGTGAGTTCGGCAACCATTCGCAATATCATGGGGGTTTTGGAAAAGTCTGGATTACTCTATCAACCCCATACTTCAGCGGGGCGAGTTCCCTCTGATTTTGGTTATCGGATTTATGTGGATCAGTTAATTTCACCGATCCCAGATTTTGCCCGGCGGGTTGAAAAACTATTAGCTCAACGTTTAGACCCTGAGAAGCCAGACCAATGGGAAAAGCCCGGCCTGGAAGCAATTTTACGCAGTGCGGCCCAATTACTTTCAACCTTAAGTGGCTGTGTCACCTTAATTACCATGCCGCCAACCCTCGGAAATACGATTTATGTGGTCAAGTTAGTGGCGATTGCCCCTGATCAGGTGATGGTCATTGTCATTTTAGATAGTTATGAAACCCAGTCAGTGGTTTTGCAACTTCCCCCAGGCCAGAGCAGTGAAACCAATGAACAAGTGTTACAGGTTTTAACGAACTTCCTAAATCATCATCTCCAAGGCAAAACCTTAGCCCAACTCTCGGTCTTAGATTGGCAAAAGCTGGATGCTGAGTTTCAATCCATTGCCCAAGAAGTCCAACAATTACTCACAAGCCTTATCCCCCAAACTCGACTTCGGAAGTCAGGTACGTTTATTGTCACAGGCCTGGCAGAAGTGATTCAACAACCGGAATTTTCCCAACGAGAACAGGTGCAATTATTACTGCAATTATTAGAAGCTGAAACCGAACAACTCTGGTCACTCATTGGAGCCTGGGATGAAGAACACACCAACATAAACCCAGGCCAGCGGTTTGGCCCCCTAGCCACGCGTGTCCGTGTCACCATTGGAACCGAACATCCTCTTCTCCCGTTGCAATCCTGTGCTTTAGTCTCCAGTGTCTATCGGCGGGGCAATTGCCCAATGGGAACGATTGGGGTCTTAGGCCCAACTCGAATGCCCTATGCCCGTACCATGACCCTAGTGGAAACTGCGGCCGATTATCTATCAACAACATTGATTTCTGAGGGGACTTTAGGAATTTCCTAATCGCAAGATGAGATTATATTGGGATGGAACTCTATCACATTTCTCATCTACAGCGTTACGCAGACTGTTCCGAGAGAGTAGGAATCTTAAAAGGACTGCCTATAGAGCATGTCTTGACTTGTCCCAATAAGGGCCCTAAATGAGTCACGTTATAGTTGGGTCGGGGGCCGGATCAGCGAAAATTAACGGACTCACCCTAGCAAGATTAACAAGAAGTTTATGAATCAGATTTGAATTGAGCCAAGCCATTCCGGTACAAGCGGTTGATTCGTTCAGTGCCCTAGAAGCTTATCCCGTAGCTGTTGAATTTGATCCCGGAATTTGGCTGCTGCCTCGAATTCTAACTTTTTGGCTGCATCTTTCATTTGGCCCTCTAGTTGTTGAATTAACTCTGGAACTTGATCCAAGGATAAATCATCAACCTGTAAAACAGCCGTTTCTAATTCTTGGGCATTGAGGCGGCGGGACACATCTAAAAAAGCCAAAATTGCATTACTAGATTTTTTAACAATGGGTTGGGGGATAATGCCATATGTTTCATTATGGGCCTGTTGAATTTGGCGACGGCGATTCGTTTCGGAGATCGCTTTTTCCATACTGTCAGTAATTCGGTCAGCATACAAAATGGCTTGTCCCCGAATATGACGGGCGGCCCGGCCAATGGTTTGAATCAGAGAACGCGCGGCCCGCAAAAACCCTTCTTTATCAGCATCTAAAATCGCTACGAGGGATACTTCCGGTAAATCTAGCCCCTCCCGTAATAGGTTTACGCCAATCAAGACATCAAAAGTACCTTTGCGCAGATCATCGAGGATTTCAATCCGTTCAATCGCATTAATTTCGGAATGTAAATAGCGAACTCGGACATGGCGGTCTTGAAAATATTCCGATAAGTCCTCCGCCATCCGTTTGGTTAAGGTGGTAATTAAGACCCGTTCTTTGAGTTGAGTCCGTTGCTGGACTTCTGCCATGAGATCATCAATTTGCCCTGTCGTGGGCCGGACAAAAATCTCTGGATCAATCACCCCCGTGGGTCGAATAATTTGCTCGACAACGTGATCTTCTGAGACTTCAATTTCCCAATCCCCCGGCGTGGCCGAAACAAAAATACATTGCTGCACCTTATCCCAAAATTCTGGGGCTTTCAGGGGACGATTATCCGCCGCACTGGGCAACCGAAATCCATGATCAATGAGAACTTTTTTGCGGGCCTGGTCACCGTTATACATGCCTCGAATTTGTGGCACGGTGACATGGGATTCATCAATCACGAGCAGCCAATCATTGGGAAAATAGTCAATTAAACATTCCGGGGGGTCTCCGGCTTGGCGACCGGCTAAATGACGGGAATAGTTTTCAACGCCATTGCAGTAGCCCACTTCTTGGAGCATTTCTAAGTCATAGCGGGTGCGTTGATCAATCCGTTGGGCTTCTAAGAGTTTCCCTTCCGACTCTAGCTTCAGCACTTGTTCTTTTAATTCAGTGGCAATCTCCTCACAGGCCTGGGCCAATCGTTCAGCGGGGGTGACAAAGTGGCGGGCGGGGTAAATATTTAACCCTTGTAAACTTTGAATCGTTGCGCCTGTGATTGGATCTATATAGCGAATGGCTTCCACTTCATCCCCGAAAAACTCAACCCGAATTAAGCGATCCTCATAGGCCGGGCCAATCTCTAAAACATCGCCTTTAACCCGAAATCGACCCCGGCCTAAATCCACATCATTACGACTGTATTGAATATTGGTTAAATCCCGTAACAGTTGCCGTTGCTCGACTTCTGCCCCGACTCGTAAGGGAATTGAAGCCTTCAAATATTCCGCTGGCATCCCTAAGCCATAAATGCAACTAATCGAAGCGACCACAATCACATCTCGCCGTTCAAATAAAGATCGGGTGGCACTGTGGCGGAGCATATCAATTTCTTCGTTAATCGAGGCACTTTTTTCAATATAAGTATCGGTGACAGGAATATAGGCTTCCGGTTGGTAATAGTCGTAATAGGAGATAAAATACTCAACCGCGTTATCTGGAAAAAACTCCCGCAGTTCATTACACAGTTGCGCCGCTAGGGTTTTGTTATGGGCCAGGACTAAGGTAGGTCGGCCAACTTCGGCAATGGTTTGGGCAATGGTAAAGGTTTTTCCGGTTCCGGTCGCGCCTAAAAGCGTTTGAAAGCGATGCCCGGCCTGGATACTATTGACCAGTTTGGTGATGGCCTGGGGTTGATCGCCAGTGGGTTGAAAGGGGGCCTGGATTTGAAACTCTGACATAAATGCTTCACTCTAAATTGGGTTCGACACCTAAGGCTCGCAGTTGCGCAGCTAGTTTTTCAGCTTGCTGTTGAGCGTTTTGGGCTTCTCGTTTCGCTGTCATCGCCGCTAATTCGGCCTGCTGGGCCTGGGCATTAAATTCCAACGTGGTTAAAAACTTACGGCCATCTGGATAATAAATCTCTAGCGTATCGGACTGCATCTGAAACCGAATTCGTAAGCGAGGACTCACCCAACCATTGAGGTCATGAACAACAAATAACTGGCCGTTGAGACGCTGATAGCTAGTCAAGCCATTTTCATCTGGATCATAGATGTAGTATTCTTCAACTCCGTAGCGATCATAAAAGGCAAGTTTTTTGTTCATTTCCGCCGCTGTATTAACTGGAGATAAAATCTCAAAGATAACTTGGGGCGTAATATTTTCTTCCTGCCATTGTTGATAAGAACCGCGGTCTCCTTTGGGCCGTCCAAAAACCACCATGGCATCGGGGGCAACCCGAATATCTGGCCGGCCTTCTACGGGATACCAGAGTAAATCACCCGCAACAAAGACATTGAGATCATCGGCAAAGAGACATTCTAGATTTTCCTTAAACAAGACAATCCAGCGAAATTGCTTGGTATTCTCGGCCATTGGTTGTCCGTCACTGTCGGGGTAGATGATCGGCGGGGTGATGAGGGGGGTCATGGTAGTGCTGGCCTGGAATTGTCGAACATGAATATCCGCTGGGGCAATGGCAATGGGCCTGATTTTAGGTTAGCAAGCGGGGCTGGGGATGTCTGAAGTGATGATTCCAATGGTAAGTTAAACTACAAAATGGTTGTACCGAAATTTGAGTTGTTCAATTCCAACTCTATAAGTTCTCAGATCGATAGGGGTTAAGGCTGTGACAGCATCTACGGCAACGGTGGAAGAAATTTTCGATGCAGGCATTGCTCAATATAAGGCTGGGGCGGATGCGGCGGAGTTGATTCCCACCTTTGAAACCATTTGCCAAAAAGCTCCGAAAAGCGCGCCGGCCTGGACCTGCTTGGCCTGGTTATATCTTCTGGTCGGGAAAACCCAATCTGCCTATAAGGCTGCCCAAAAAGCGGTGAAACTCAATCCCCAAGATCCCCAGGCCCGGATTAACTTGGTTTTAGCGATGCTGGAGAAGGGACAAAAAGGAGTTCGTGACCATATTGAACTGATCCAACACATTATTATGGTTGTGCCTGAACTGCGCCAAGAAGTTACGGATAATATTCAAGAGGGATTGACCCGGAAACCAGATTGGGAAGCTTTGTTAAGAGTCCAGGCCTGGATTGTCGGTTAATTGGAGCCATAGGGTTGTCCCATGCTAGAAGTTATTGGTCGCTGGGTGAACTGGGTCTTGGTTGCCAACAGTTTTCTGATCTTTTTCGGCTTTGCTTGGTTTGTGGTGGGACTCCTTGGTCGCAGTCTCGATATTCCCTTGGGGTTTGACCTCTGGCTGAGGCTATGGGAGCCATTTTTCACTCCTGCTCTGGGCCTGTTCATGGGTGGTGCAATTCTCAGCGGCATCTTAGGACAGGTTAAGAAGCGTTGGCCGGGTTCCTCGCAACCTCCGAAAGTATAGGTCAAGCTGGTTTGCAATCACGCGCTTGTAATATCAATAGCCTCTGGGCCTGGGTGTTGACAGAAACCTTGGTGCGCTTGGGCTTGAAAACGGCGGTGATTGCCCCTGGATCTCGATCTGGCCCGTTAACGGTGGCGTTGGCAGAACATCCAAAAATTGCCGCAATTCCGATCCTTGATGAACGCTCGGCCAGCTTTTTTGCCTTGGGGGTAGCGCGTCAATCCCATCAACCTGTGCTGATTGTCTGCACCTCTGGGACTGCGGCGGCAAATTTTTATCCGGCCATTATTGAAGCCAGTCTTAGTCATGTGTCTTTGCTAGTGTTGACTGCCGACCGTCCGCCCGAATTGCGCGATTGTCATGCCGGCCAGGCCATGGATCAAACTAAACTCTATGGGCATTTTCCGCGCTGGCAAACGGAATTAGGCTTACCGTCTTTAGACCTGACTCATTTGGCTTATTTACGACAAACGATCAACCAGGCCTGGTCAATGGCGCTAATGCCAACCCCTGGGCCAGTTCACCTTAATATTCCCTTGCGCGAACCGTTAGCCCCAATCCCTGACTCTGAGACAGCGGTATTTTCCGGGACGGTGGATTGGCCAATTTTCTTCCAGGCCCTCCAGCCACCCCAATTAAGTTATCTCCTGCCCCAAGCTATTCCCTGGCCAACCTGGAGCCAAACCGAACGGGGGGTGATTATTGCCGGCCCTTGTCAACCTGCTGTTCCTAACGCCTATGCCCAGGCCGTGCTTTCTTTAAGTCAATGCTTAGATTGGCCAATCTTAGCGGATGCCCTCTCGCCTGTGCGCCATTTTGCTAACGAGTCTGCGGTCGTGATTAGTCTCTATGACCTACTCTTAAGAAATCAAGCCACCGCTGAGTCCCTCAAACCCGATCTGGTGATTCAACTTGGCGAACTGCCGACTAGCAAACCCTTAAGAACCTGGCTAGAGAGAACAACTCCCGCCCGTTGGATTATTAGTCCCCAGCCCGATAATTTTGATCCCCTCCACGGGGCCAGCCAAACTCTCCGTTGGGACATCGAAACCTTAGCCGGGAGGTTGCCTGACTTTTCTGGAACTGCAAAAACCTCTCCCTATCACCAGGCCTGGATAGCAGCAGAAACGATTGGACAGCGGAAACTATCAGAACTGTTCGGGGACGTAGATTGGCTCTGTGAACCGAAGCTGGCTTGGCTTTTGTCCCAAACTCTGCCCCCCCAAACACCGATTTTTGTTGCTAGTAGTATGCCTGTACGGGATATGGAGACTGTTTTTCTGGCTAATTCTCAGGCGTTTCGGTTCTTCTTTAATCGGGGTGTGAATGGCATTGATGGGACTTTATCAACCGCTTTGGGAGTGGCCTGGGAGAATCAACCCACAGTCCTAATCACAGGCGACTTAGCCCTGCTCCACGATACCAATGGCTTTTTACTGAATAAAGTATTTAAGGGGAGCCTAACAATTATCTCAATCAACAATCATGGGGGGGGAATTTTTGCCCATCTACCCATCCACCAGGCCGAGCACGTTTTTGATCCCTACTTTGCCACGCCTCAAGAGGTTAATTTTCAGAGGTTAGCCCAAGCCTATGGTGTTCAGCATCACTTAATCGGGGCGTGGCCAGAGTTAGTATCGCGCCTAAATCCCTTACCCAAATCGGGGATTCATCTGATCGAAGTTCCCTGTTTGCGAGAGCGAGATGCAAAATGGCGACAAAAGTTCCTCTATCCCTTACTGACCAACAACATAGCGGTTTAGAAAGGCGCGTAGTAAAGTTTTGATGATCCTACCCAAAGTAATTTCCCATGCGCGACCCCCAACGCATCCTCTTGCAAACGACTCTTTTAGCTGGAACTACCGATGATTGGACAATAGATACCTTTTCCTTGCTACAGGATTATCTCCGCACTGGTCTGAGGGAACCTGCTCTTGTTACCGCCCGCGACCGCCAACCTAACGAGGAAGGAAATGATCCGGTCTTGAGCCAACTTGATCGGCGAGATTTTGATCAGTTGTGGCTATTTGCCTTGGATGTGGGGGAGGGGCTTAGTCCTGCCGATGCTGCCGGAATCAATCGGTTTCATCAACAAGGGGGAGGAATTATGGCCACCCGCGACCATCAGGACATGGGGAAGTCGTTAACTGGCCTGGACTATATTGCCCCCTTTCACTATTTCCACACCACTCAACCCGACCCTGATCCAGAGCGGTGCTGTAATGATGACTGCCACACCCCGACCATTGCCTGGCCCAACTACCACTCAGGAGCCAATGGGGACTACCAAGACATTACCCCCACCCTGCCAATTCACGATTTACTCAAAAATCCAGAATCAGAGACAGGGGTAATTCGCTACTTTCCAGCCCATCCCCATGAAGGAGGTGTTGGTTGCCCGGATGAAACATTCCACGCCCAGGTGATTGCCACAGGAGTGAGTTTAGTTACAGGTCGGCCGTTTAATTTAGCCGTAGCGGTTGAAGGGACTCCAGATCATGGCCGGATAGTTGCACAATCCACGTTTCACCATTTTGTTGATTACAACTGGGAGCCAAATTATGGATGTCCAAGTTTTGTGGCTGAACTACCTGGAAATGGAATGATTATTAATCCTGATGCCTTGGTGGACATTCATGCCTACGTCAGGAACCTGGTTCGATGGTTAGCGCCCCAACACGACCCTCAAGCCTGAGCCTGACGTGAATTAAAATAATGACCTTATGCAGGCTGCCCTGACTGGTGTTCACCTAAGTCGATCCCCTAGCCTAGACAAAATTGTCTTTCATAGAAATCTAAACTTCTAAACCTTAAAGGTTTTTTGTGAGTCTAACAGAGAGATATAGTCAATTTTGCCCAAAGTGAGAGATTCAAGAGTGCCACTGGTGATGGTTTCAAGCATTTCTGTGTTTCATGCCTGAGCGAAATGACTATAAGTTGTGTTTTTTAGTACTTTTTAGGATGAAATTCATTGAGAGCATTTCACCTTGATAGCCAGATATATCGCCGCTATAACTCAAGGAGGCCTCAGGCCTGGCATTTTTGCCCATGCAACTTAAGATTTAATCAGTCAGGCCTTGCTTTAGCTCTATCGTCCCCTTGTTCCTCGGTCTAGGACATCTGTATGAGTCAACTCCCACCCCTACCGCCCATGCCGCCTCGGTTTAGTTTCAGTGGTCTGGCCATCCGCCGCCATATCGGCACCTTGATGCTGACCTTAACCGTGATTGTTTTGGGGGTGTTCTTTCTCTTGCGCCTTCAAGTTGATCTGTTGCCATCCATTACCTATCCCCGAATTGGCTTACGGTTGGATGCCCCTGGAATTACCCCAAACGTGGCTGTGGAAGAAATTACCAAACCCCTAGAGGAAGCCTTAGCCCGCACCGATGGCATTGTCCAAATTTACTCCCAAACTCGGGAAGGACAAGTCAGTGTAGATTTATTTTTCCAACCGGGGGGGAGCATTGACCAGGCCCTGAATGATGCCACTGCCACCTTCAACCGGTCTCGCAATCAGTTACCAGATAGTATTGAAGAACCCCGGATATTTAAGTTTGATCCCTCCCAGTTACCTGTTTATGAAGTCGCTTTGACCTCAGATAGTCTATCGGGTCGAGAGTTACGGGTTTTTGCCGATGAAGATTTGAACCGCGAATTAAGTATTGTCCCAGGGGTGGCTGGGGTTGATGTCGCAGGTGGGGCAACGGAAGAAGTGCGCGTCTTGGTGGATTTGGATCGATTACAAGCAGTGGGCCTGGGCTTAAACCAACTTTTGGCAGATTTATCCTCACGCAATCAAGATGTCTCGGGGGGACGAATTCGGGGCCCGCAAGCGGAAGCCTTGACCCGCACTGTTGGAAAATTTACGAGTGCTACAGCCGTTGAAGATTTTCCTCTCTCCCTGACCAACAATCGCCAAGTCTATCTCCATGATGTGGCCACCGTCATTGATGGCAGTGCTGAGCAGCGAGTTTTTGTCAGTTTGAATGGGCAGCCTGCCGTTAAGCTGAGTGTGCTCAAACAGCCAGAAGCCAATACGATTACCGTCGTTGAAGGGGTCAAAAAACGGTTTGCGGAACTCCAGGCCAATGGCTTAATTCCCGCAGATATTACGATTGTGCCCGTCCTGGATGAGTCTATTTTTATTCG